>NZ_AZUX01000106.1:0-1725 GCF_000513915.1 Mesorhizobium sp. WSM2561 | reverse complement strand
CCGGCATCGGCTGCGTCGATGCCTTTTCCGGTGGTGCCGCGGAGGTAGTATTCGGCCTCCATATATTCGAGGTTGAGGGCAAAGCGGAAAATGTCCTCGTCCGATATGTCCTGTGCCAATACCGGAGAAGGCCGTGCGATTCCGCCGAGTGCCGCTCCGGCACCGAGTACGACAAGTCCCTGAAGCGACTGACGCCGGGATAGGTGAAGTGCGCCCTGCATGGCGGTCTCCTATGTTTGTTGATTCAACACCGCTGTCAGCACCGCGGCGCCGAATGCATTTGCCTGATGATTAGATGGTCCGGGCCGCCAAAATATTCCCGCGTCCCGCTACAAGAGCTCTGCGAAAGAAGCCGGCGTAATCTCGGCGTGGACGGCGTCTACGTGCGCTCAGTCGCCGCGTTCAACTGACCAGTATCCTTTCGAACCAGGCGGATTGCGAGCCGGTCCAAGACTGATTGCGCGAGGTGGTCACAACGGGCGCCAGCGAAGAGAAACGTATCCGTGAACACGGTGGCGAGCTTGTCCCGCAGCGCCTCGCGGAGCAGCCGGCGTGCGCGATAAAGTCGGGTGCTCACTGTCTGAGGTCGCAACGCCAAAAGAAAAGCCGTCTCCTCAATGCTCATTTCCTCGACGTCGCGCATGACAAAGACGATGCGAAAGGGCTCTGGCAAGCCAACGACGGCTCGCTCCAGGAGGTTGCGGATTTCAGCGAGAGCGGCCGCCTCTTCGGGATCAGGTTTGTGGGCGCTGAACGGAGCGACCATGCCTTCGATGGCTTTCACGTCGACGGTGGGCCGCCTTTTCCGGCGGCGTCCCAGCGCCTCGTTCAGCGCGATCCGGGTGAGCCAGGTCGACAGCTGCGCCTCCGCGCGGAATTCGGCCAGATGGGTGAAGGCGTGGATATAGGTCTCCTGAAGTACGTCCTCGGCCTCGGTGTCGTCATTCAGGACGGCGCGGGCGACCCGGTGAAGCCGCTGATTGTGACGCTTGATGATTAACCAGAATGCGGCGGGGTCCCGCAGTCGCGCGTGTTCAACCAGCCCCGCGTCGTCAAGGTCCTCGATCCTCACTGCCTCGGTGGATCCGGTCGGCTTCATCATAGGCGCTCCAGATGCATCAGCTTACCATGAGATAAGCGTTTTCCGGGTTTTCGGTCTGCAGCCCGGTGGAGACTTGGACTCTAGCGGACCAGAGGTCTGCTCACCAAGTAAATCTAAATCAGACCTTGTTGTGGAGCAGTTCCATCTTCCGGTTTTGGCGCGACCAAGACTTCCAGCGTGGTCGCCGGCGATGCCTGCTTTCGGGAAGCGGCAAAAGATGATTTCTACGGCGGACATCGGCGCAAAGCTGTCATGCACGGCTCCGTTTGCGAGAGTCTGCGTCGGGTCAGATCATGCCGATGCCTGAAGGTCCGCTTCCAAACAATGCAAGCCTCAAAGCTGCCGGTCCGCTATCGGCCCACTTCGGACATTCAGGGGCCGAACCACGACCGACGATCGAAAGCTATTCAGGAAATTTCTGCTGCTGAGGTTCCTTTCAACTTCTGCTAAAGTCGTTGGGGTGGAGAAGTGCCAACACTACCGGTCATTCGCAGCGCGCCTCATTAGCTGACCTTCAGCCACTGGCCGGAGTCGACCCGTAGCTGCCCTTCCTGCGGAGAAGAGCAAAGGCAAGCTTCCTCGTGCGCGCGCACCGTGCCGGGTGTATGTTGCTGATATGAGTT
>NZ_AZUX01000105.1:0-2041 GCF_000513915.1 Mesorhizobium sp. WSM2561 | reverse complement strand
GCAGGGCCCTGTCGACATTCGCACGCGGCGATACAGTGGACATCCTGTTCCAGGCCAACGCCATTCATCTGTTTTCAGGCAAAGGTGACGGCCAATGACCACCCTTGAGGCAGGATCCGCAACTCCGACCCTGGCGACGCGCTTCGCACGCCTGTTCCTCGTCACCGGAACCGGTGGCAGATACCCCCCGCTCCTGACCGCTGTATTGCTGCTGCCCCTCCTTGTGCTGCTACTCTTCAGTTTTCTTTACCCGGTCGGCCGCATGCTGGTGGGCAGCCTCTTCGACCCCAGCTTCACGCTCCACAACTATGCCCGCATCTTCATCGAACCACTCTATCTCAAAATTTTGCTGCGCACGCTCTGGATTGCATTCGCGGCAACGGTGGGCGCCTTCTTGCTTGGATATCCGGTTGCCTACGGAATGGCGCGGGCCGGAGGCAGGCTCGTGTTCTGGATCGCAGGCTGCGTCCTGATCCCACTATGGACCTCGGTTCTTGTTCGGTCTTATGCCTGGATCATCCTGCTGCAGCGGAAAGGCGTCATCAACGACATCCTCATCGAAGCGGGCATCATCGAACAGCCGCTCAAGCTGATCTATACTGAAGGTACAGTGATCCTCGCCATGACACATGTGCTGATGCCTATCATGATCCTACCGATCTACGGCGCACTGCGCAGCATTCCAAAGGAACTACCCCAGGCCGCAGCAAACCTTGGTGCCGGGGCGTTTACCACCTTTTTGAAGGTGATCCTGCCGCTCAGCCTGCCCGGCGTCTTCGCGGGCACGCTGATGACCTTCATTCTTGCGCTCGGTTTCTACGTCACGCCGGCCCTCGTGGGCGGCCCCGAGACCCTGATGATGGCGACCCTAATCGGACAGCAGACGACGGTTCTGCTAGACTGGCCCTTCGCAGGCGCGCTGGCGACGTTTCTTCTTGCGGTTACGCTGGCTCTGACCTTCATGTTCCGCAGGGTCCTGTCAACCTTCGGAGGATTCGACAATGTCTGAGACTATCGCCGTCAGCCAAGAGCGCCCGTTTCGTCCTCTTGCGCTCGGCAAGATCGTCGCGGGCCTCGTCGTTGCCCTCATCTTGTTCTTCCTGATTCTGCCCACGCTGATCGTCATCCCGATCTCGCTCGGCAGTGCCCCCTATATCGAGTTTCCTCCCTCGGGGCTGACGCTGCATTGGTACGTCGAGTATTTCACAGACCCCGACTGGATCGCGGCGACGCTTTTCAGCCTCCGTATTGCTTTCTTCACGACCATTACAGCGACGATCATCGGAACTCTCGCCGCTGTCGCCTTGGTCCGGGGTGATCTTCCGGGCAAGTCGCTCGTTCTCGGTTTGGCCCTCAGCCCCCTGATCGTTCCCCACATCATCATCGCAATCGCGCTCTATCTGTTCTTCTCGCCGCTCCGCCTGACTGGAAATTTCTTCGGCTTTCTCTTGGCGCACACCATGTTGACGGTTCCTTATGTAGTAGTCTCCGTCTCCGCATCGCTTCAGCGCTTCGACCCCGTACTCGAAATGGCTGCCCTCAATTGCGGGGCCGGGCGCGGTCGGAGTTTCTTCGAGATCGTCCTGCCGCATATCGCCCCCGGCGTCATCACGGGCGCGGTCTTCGCCTTCATCTCCTCGTTCGATGAGGCGACCGTTGCCTTTTTCATCTCGGACATCGGGGGGAAGACGATCACCAGAAAAATGTTCGAGGACATCAACCTTAATCTTACCCCCGTCATTGCGGCTGTTTCCACGATCGTGGTCGCCATCTCAATCCTGCTGATGAGTACGATACGCCTAGCCGAGAACAGAACAAAGAACAGAACAAAATCCTGATTGTTTCGCCCGGCCTGGCGTCGAGGCTGGCTGCCCGCAGCTGAGGCTGATGGCTCAACGATCGGCTGGAGGATACCGTACGCGGCACGCATTGATTGTCGGTCGGATCTCCCAGGGCGCGTTGATGATTTGAGCAAGGCCTCTGATCATAAATCGCGCCTCTCAAAGTAAATCTCTTTGGCGCTCGGGTTCCCGTCTCGACT
>NZ_AZUX01000104.1:0-2427 GCF_000513915.1 Mesorhizobium sp. WSM2561 | reverse complement strand
TCCTCGCCTATTACGGGCTGTGCTTTTTGCTGGTTCTTCCACTCTGCCGGCTGGATGCGGTCACCCTTGCAGCCATAGCGCTTTCGACGGCACTTGTGTCTCCTCAGCTAAGATTCCTGATTAACGGGGTGATGGATAAGGAGATGGCCTTTGACCCGTTCGTCACCCTGTTGATTAGCGGGATGTTCCCTGCCATCACATGGATACCATTCATCATCGCAGGCATGGCAGTCGCACGTCTGAATCTGACGAAGGTAACCACCCGCCGGTGGTTGGCGACCGCTGGAATGGCGCTTGCCGTCCTTGGATATTTAGGGTCCGCGCTCGCATTGCACTATGTGCCGGGGGTCGCACAGACGATCACCGCGTATGGTGGGGACGTGGGCGATCTCTGGTGGTCGGATGCGGGAGGGTTCTACTCGTTCCGCAAGTTCGGGGGCGAGGCCGATTGGTTGTGGGTGGCCTCACCGCACAGTGAGACTACCTTCTCGATCCTGGGAAACACCGGCGTTGCCCTCCTGGTTCTGGCGATCAGCCTGGTCGTTTCCGACACGCGTCTTCGCGTGCTGACCGGTCCAATCGTGGCTGTCGGTTCCATGTCCTTGACGGCTTATGTCCTGCACATCGGGGGAATCTGGGTGGTCAAATCAGGATGGTCACCGTCACTCTACCTGCTGGGAGGCTTCGTGCTCGCAACCAGTGCGTTCGCAATGTTATGGAGGCGCGCGTTCGGCCGAGGTCCGCTCGAGGCGCTGATGGGCAAAGCCGCAGACCTGTCTCGCTGCGTGCCTTAGCACTGCGTCAACCGAACAGCATGCGAGATCCGCGGCCATTTGAGGAGCTCCTGCGGTTCCACTACGCCGAGAACTGACCGGCATGTCGGATAACTTTTCGTGTAGATGCGACGGTGGCGCGAATAGCCGCTGTTCATACTCGTGTGGTCCTCGAAATCCTTCAGATCCAGCGTCGCAGCAATTCTTGCAGACGCAAAACGAGCCTCAAAACCCGTGCGTCTGTCTCCGCGACAACAGGACGTCCTGCGCTGCGCTGCCGAGGGCCTTACCGTGGACAGGATCGCTGATCGCCTCACCATCAGCCGCAACACCGCAGACACGCATCTGCGATCGGTGCGCGAGAGGCTCGGCGTGACAAACAACGTGCATGCTGTCGCGAAAGCTTTTCGCCTGGGGCTGATCAGCTACCCTCACGCAATCGCGTGATGCCGCACCGGTCCGCGATGAACCATTGGGGTTGGCCTCAAAACTAGAGGACAACCGAGATGCTAATTGTCGTCACGTCGCACAACGCCGACGAATATCAGGCGGAGCTGGATCAGGCGTTTCGGCTTCGCCACAAAGTGTTTGTAGAGGAAAAGGGCTGGACCGACCTGTGGCGTGAAGACGGTCGTGAGGTCGACCGCTTCGATGACAGGCGTGCCGTCCACATGCTCTTCACCACGGACAACCGTGTGATCGGCTACCAACGCCTGCTGCCGTCCACGCGACCTCATCTTCTCTCGGACGTCTTACCCGAGCTGTGCGAAGGCAGACGGCCCGTCGGAGAAAACATCTGGGAATGGTCGCGTTACTGTGTCGAGCCGCAATATCGCGAACGGGGACGGATGCTGAGTCCCGTTGCCAATGCGCTTTTGTCGGGCATCGTCGAGTGGGGCCTCGGCAGCGGGGTCGACACGATCATTGTCGAAATGAACCCGCTCTGGCTGCTGCGCCTGGTGCAGTTGCATTTCAAAGTAACGCCGCTGGGACTGCCGAAAATGATCGGTGCGGAAGAGACGGTCGCGGTGACAGCCAGTTTCGACGAGCGCACGCTGCAAAGGCTTCGTGAGACACGCAGCCCAGCCAGCAACAAATCCACGTAATCGCAAGCCTCGGTCCGCGCACGTAAGAGGTGCCATGCGCCGCTCCATCCAACTTCTCACGCTTCATTTTGCGACCGTCGTCGCCCAGGAAGGCAGCTTCCTCGGCGCATCGCGACGACTGCGGATTCATCATTCCGCGCTCAGCAGGCGCATAAAAGATCTCGAATTGAGGCTGGGCGTGACTTTGTTCGAACGCCACCCCGGCGGGGTCAGGGTGACGGCCGCCGGGGACTGTTTCCTGACCAATATACGACGCATTCTGAAAGATCTGGACGACGCGCTTCAGGGGCTTGAATCAGCGGGCCACGGAGATGGCCAGCCGCTATCGATCGGATCGGACAGGCCACCTTGCCATTGCAGTGCTGTTGTTGCCTGCTTGGGGAAGGATCCCAACTTACCTGCGTTCGTCGCATTTCTACGCAAGCATCATCCCGAGCTCTGATGCTCCATCATCGTCCCGCGCGCGAAATTCGCTGCCTTTGATGTCGCGGCGGACCCAAGCGAACGCTCGATCCGTGGCCATGAACGGAGACAACATCGGCGCAATT
>NZ_AZUX01000103.1:0-2427 GCF_000513915.1 Mesorhizobium sp. WSM2561 | reverse complement strand
CCCTCGGCCTCGGCAAAGCGGGCGACCGCGGCACGCTGGGCCTCGATGCCCAACCCAGAACGTCCTTGCCGCTGTGTGGAGACTCGATAGTAGGCGACCGCGCTCGTCATGCTGCTGTTTCCGGGGTGTTCAAACTGCAAACCACCGTTTGCAGTGTGCTCACAAGGCCAGCACTAGCAACTCATGTCTGGCCTACCGGGGAAATAGCCTGCGCTCCGTTCAGGTCCGCTGACGCGCGGTCTTGAGCGTGCTTAGCCGGTGTCCTATAGCCACTCTGGATCATTGGGGTTTAACATGCACGAAAAACTGACAGCGCTCTCAAAACGTCTCAAGGACGAGCAACGGGAACTGCTTCTCGCCGCCGCCGAGCAGAACACAATACCGAGCGCCAGCACGATTCAACGAGTGGCCATGCTTGAGCTCAATATCGCTGCCATTGAGAATACCCTCGCCGACGAAAAATGATCCGAGCGGGGAAATGAGCGGACCAGCCGTCCGACGAGCCGGGCGTGCCACCTACAGGAGCTTCATATCTTCATAGGTGGTTACGAAGATCACTGATGTGTCCAGTTTTCCCTCTAGCTCATGGATGGAGGTCTCCTTCCAGCGCGCCCTGGTCTTCAGCCAGAAGATCGCTGCAGTGACGGCCTCCCGACCTTCACCGGTCGCCTTGCGGTAGAGGCTTTCGGCGACCCGTGCGTTGACCTTGATGGCGCCGCTCTCGAGCTCATGGGCGTAGGTCGCCTTGAGGTCCTGCTCGTCTGTGGCGAGCACGCAGGCGATGTCGGCCGTGCTAAGCCCGAAGCCGGCCAGCGCCTCTACCCTGGAGCTCAGTGGCCGGTTTTCCAGAGGAACTTCGATATCGGGGCTCATTCGGCCCGGTCCGCGTCCCAGAAGGTGACGGCATTGTTCGCTGGCGGCGTGCCGGCAGGAGACTTGCCCAAGCTTGCAGGATCCGGAGCGCGAAGGATGTTGCGGCGGATCTCATGCACCTGCTCGATCGGCTTGCCGTCCAGGCCTGAGTGCTCGTTGACCGAGGTCTCCTTCCAGCGGCCGCGTGCCTTGAGCCAGAAGATCGCGGCGATGACCGCTTCACGACCTTCGCCCGTTGCCTTGCGGAAGAGGTTCTCCGCCACCTTGGCATTGGCCTTGGTGTGGCCAAAGGCCAGTTCGTGTTTATAGTGCTTGCGCAGCGTCTTCGCATCGATACCGAGCATCCCGGCAATGTCCGCCTCCGGAACACCATAGCCTGCCAGCGCCTCTACCTGACGGCGATGAAAGGCATCGGGCTGATGGCTGGGGCGGGCCATCAGCCTGCCTCACCAGATGCCACACTCGCCGCCCGGCCTGCCTTGGCCTCGCCTTCCCGGCAATCATGCTCCTGGAGGTCAATTCCCGACGAAGAACGATTTTGGGCCAACGGAGTATCGGTCGAGGGCCGTTGCTCAGAATTGACCTCCAGGAGGCACTTTCTGGTGTAGGGATGGCGGCCGGCTCTGAACGGCCAGAGGGGACAGGTAACCGCCTCGCAGAGCTTTACCTCAGCCAGTTGCTGGCCTGAGCAGTCCAGGCACTTCCGTCGGATCGCCTCAACCGGGCTCATCGGCTTATAACCGGCGAGGCCGGCAGTATCGCGATTCGGCGGCCAAACCCGGGCAAGCTCCATCCTGGTCATGCCACTCCTCCAGCTCTTGCCGCCGCGATCTCGGAGAAGGTCCGTTCGTCGCCCTCCAGCACTGCTGCCTGGCCGGTGAAGTCCTGCCAACGCAGCACCGCGACATCGACATAGGCTGCGTTCAGTTCGATCGCGTGACAGCAGCGGCCGGTCATCTCGGCTGCGATGATCGTGGTGCCGGAGCCGCAGAAAGGCTCATAGACTGCCTGTCCGGGCGAGGAGTTGTTCTCGATTGGTCGCCGCATGCATTCGACGGGCTTTTGCGTGCCGTGGCCCGTGTCCGACTTCCTATGAGGAATGGCCCAGACGGTGGTCTGCTTGCGATCGCCCGCCCAGTGGCCCTTCCTGCCCTTCCTGACGGCGTACCAGGCCGGCTCGTGCTGCCAGTGATAGTCTCCGCGGCCGATGACCAGGCGGGTCTTGTCCCAGATGATCTGCGCGCGCACGGCAAAGCCGCTGGCCTCAAGGCTTGAAGCGACCGCTGCGGCATGAAGGGCGCCATGCCAAACATACATCACATCTCCCGGAAACAGCGCCCATGCTTCCCGCCAGTCGACACGGTCATCGTTGAGCACCTTGCCTCTGGCTAGACCTTCTCCATCGCCGAACCGCTCTCGCCATGAGGGATCGTAGCTGACGCCATATGGAGGATCGCAAACGCACAGGTGCGGTTTGATGCCGGCGAGCACCTTCTCGGCGCAGCACTTGCACTGCCGCCTTGCCTGGCGGCAATCCTTCGTCTTGGCGAAGCA
>NZ_AZUX01000102.1:0-2681 GCF_000513915.1 Mesorhizobium sp. WSM2561 | reverse complement strand
TTGAAGGCCCGAGGTGAGGCTGTGATGGGTGAGGCTATGCTCGTAGCTGCAGCCGCCAAAGCTGAAGGCACTAAAATATAGTCGCTTGTGCATGCGCAGCAGTAGATCCGACATCAGTTGTTGCTGCTCCTGGCCGAAGTGCCACGATGGCAAGGATGAGGGCCTATGTTAGTATTTCAACCTGCCCCTACGGCACTCGGCCGTACATATGTAAAGCCAAATAGTACGAGGAAACTGATGCGACCAATCACCCGTCCTACCCTGTGCGCGCTCGCTATCTTTGTTGGTGGACAACACGCCCATGCTCGAGAGGTAACGTGCCCGTCACCGCCGAAGCCTACGATTTCTTTGCAAATCGTGGATGGCGAGCCGACCAAGATCGGACAGCATCCTTGGCAGGTCGCACTCCATGTTAACGGGGAGTTCTGGTGCGGTGGATCGGCGATCGCAAAGCGATGGATCGTCACAGCGGCGCACTGTTTGGCGGGTGTAACAGACGACGTAAAGGTCGAGGTCAAGGTAGGCGCTGAAAATTACGATGATGGCGTTTCGTTCGAGGCAAAGAATTTTGTTGTTCACGAAGACTTTGACCCGAAGACATGTGAACATGACGTGGCGCTGGTGCGGGTGGACAGTACGCAACCCGCAGCAGTCATCCCCCTTGCTACCGCCAGTACGCAAATTGCTATTGGCGAGAACCTTACTGTGACGGGTTGGGGAGACACGCAAGAACGCGAAGAAACACAACTATCAAACCAGCTCCTAAAGGGCACCGTCCCGTACGTAGACAACGAAACGTGCAATCGTCCGGAGTCATATAATGGGGAGATCTTTGCTGGGATGATCTGCGCCGGAAGCGCCAGCGGCGGGACCGATTCTTGCCAAGGGGACAGTGGAGGTCCTCTGACCAAAGGCAATAACCCACAGAACGCCATCTTGGTTGGAATTGTATCCACTGGGGAGGGTTGCGGACGGGCCCTGAAGTACGGTGTGTATACGCGCGTGTCGTCTGAGCGCGAGTGGATCATGAATGTGATGGCAAAATTCGGTGACTGAGGCGGCGAGTCGGGATGCGTGCGGGATGGAAAGTTGACGTTGCCGCGTCTAGCTGCCGGTCAGCATCCCGACCGCGCCTTCGGTGTTGGCCAGTTGTCGAAGCGAATCGGCCAGATCGCTCGCCCGCGTCGTCTTGCGCCAGGCCAAAATCGTCCAGCAACTCGGCCAGCTCCGCAGGCTCGGCCGCCAGACGCCGCCAGGCGAGGAGCAATAGCCCGGCGGGACCGGGATTTGTTGGTCTCGGGGGCAAAAAATCGCTGGGGCGGGTCAGCAGCACGGCGTCGCGAAGTATTGATTTATCTTCGACGCGCGCAGCCTCCCGCGCCGCTTGAGCGGCTGCAGCGAGCGCCAGCCGCTGCCGCCAGGCGCCGGCCCAGCGCTCTTGCCGGCGCAACCAGCGCATCGAGACTGCCGATGGCGGCGCCGGCGGCGATCGCGACGTCCTCAAAACTTTTTGCAACAAGGCTTTGCGCGTCGGGAACGGCCCGGCGCAGCCAGCCCGGCACCACGACCGGCGCAGCCGGGGTGGTGCCGGGCAGCTTGCCGCGCGGGGTGCGGGCGCTTTCGGGCGAAGAATCATGCCCGACACGATGACCCACGACGTTTTTGCTAATGAACTTAGGCCGCAAGTGCCGAGCCTGTCGCCAGCATTTTATGCCGGTAAGGCGACATTTCCATCACTACAAGGTCTTGTTGCATGAATATGAAGTTGTATATCTTTCAATTACCGCTCATATCGCGGATCAATACGACACTCCCATCGGTCCCGCACGCTAGGAATGGCTCAAACGCCCGAAATGTTACTTTTGTAATAGAACTTTCTCCGCGCTATTCCGAACGATGCGCCAACCCACAGCTCCGGTGTTCCCCGGGCCGGTCCTGCCTTCGACGCACTGAGCAACCGGCAAGGCGTGCTTGCGGCCGCCTTTGCGGAGCGCAATGACCTCGCCTCCCCTATGCCATCCATGCAGCTCGAGCGGGGAATGTGAAATTTCAGTCCTTCAGATAGGCGGCCCGGCGAATCGGACTTTCCGGAATGCCCAGCACGGGAAGCCCCAGTAGTCGCGCATGGGATCCAGATCATTTTGACCGGAGGGCACAGGCTCAATTGAGAGCTCTGTCCGCAGGGCTATGCATAGATCGGGGGCGCCCACCATTTCCGACCGGCTGTCGCACCGCAGACAGTTACCGATCCCTCGCCTCCGCCAATTGCAGGTTCGAAAGTCGCCCACGACCAAGAGGCGGCAGCACCCCAAGCGAATTTTGCCCTGGGCGGTTTCAATGACGTCGTTACCCGCCGTAGCTGAGGGCGGCGCCTCGCCGCGGCCCTCAGCATATCATTGCCGTTCTGCTGCAGGGTGGCGGAATGCCTCGCCGACTGGTCCGGTGCTGGCGCGGTGCAGACCGCGATACAGCGAGTAGATGCGCAGTCCAGTCTGGAGTCGCTGGCGTTATCAGGGGGATAGGTCAGGGAAACCCAGCCTCCTGCGTAGCCGGTGCGGAACAACGTGGTGAAGAAGTAGGTAAACTAACGGCCTGGCAGGGGAACTGCACCACCTTGCCACGTGGGCGCGAATATTGTGCCGTCGCAATGGCCTCGATCAACAAATCCAGGGCCGCACGGG
>NZ_AZUX01000101.1:0-2731 GCF_000513915.1 Mesorhizobium sp. WSM2561 | reverse complement strand
CTCCCAGGGCGCGTTGATGATTTGAGCAAGGCCTCTGATCATAAATCGCGCCTCTCAAAGTAAATCTCTTTGGCGCTCGGGTTCCCGTCTCGACTAGCACTACTTGGCAGATTTCTAGTTCTGGGAGCGTTTTGACGATTGAACGAAGCCGCTGGCGCGGCATTTGGAGGATCGGTTTGCAGGTGAGGCTTCTGTTTTGAAGGATTGCGGCTGTTGAAGCGCAACTTGAGAACGGGAGCAATGAGATGGCCGAGTTGAGCCCGCTTCGCCGGCGCATGATCGAGGACATGACGATCCGCAATCTGTCGCCGGCCACGCGACGATCCTATGTGCACGCGGTGGAGAAGTTCTCCCGCTGCTTCGGCCGATCCCCTGACCGGCTTGGCCTGGAGGACGTTCGCGCCTTCCAGGTGCATTTGGTTTCGACCGGAATCTCGTGGCCGGCGCTGAACCAAACGGTGTGTGCGCTTCGGTTTTTTATGGCGTGACGTTGGGCCATGCCGAGATTCCGAAACGGACCGCCTATGCCCGCGCGCCACGCACGCTGCCGGTGGTTCTCAGCGCCGATGAGGTTGTCCGCTCCTTGAGGCGGTGCCGAGCCTGAAGACGCGCGCCGCCCTGACGACGGCCTATGCGGCGGGTCTTCGTGCCTCGGAGACGGTCGGGCTGAAGGTCGGCAATATCGACAGCGGGCGCGGCGTCATCCGGGTCCACCATGGCAAGGGTGGCAAGGATCGCACCGTGATGTTGTCGGCGCAGCTTCTGCGCATCCTGCGGATCTATTGGCGGCTGGCGAAGCCGCAGGGCTGGCTGTTTCCCGGCCGAGACGCAAATCGGCCCATAGACGTGCAGGTGCTGTATTCGGCCTGTCGTTCGGCGCGAGCGGCCGCCGGCATCGACAAGCGGGTGACGGTGCATACGTTGCGGCACAGCTTCGCCACGCATCTCCTGGAGAACGGCACCGACATCCGCATCATTCAGGTGCTGCTCGGCCACAACAATCTGTCGAGACACGAAGATCTCGAACGGCCTCATCCGGCGGACGGAAAGCCCGCTCGACCGGCTGAACATTGAGGTGGTGCCGCCGGGGTGACCGGTTCCGCCAATGTCGGCGAGACTAGAGGTGGCCGATATCTTCCGCCGCCATGGCGAGGTCTATCGGCAGGTTCATGACGGCCGTCTCGGCCGGGTCGAGCGGCGCGTGATGAACGCGATCGAACTCTGCCGGACCGCCGAACTGGGCGGTCATGTCGAGGGATGCCGGTCCTGCGGGGCAATTCGTATAGCCTACAATTCCTGCCGCAACCGGCATTGTCCGAAGTGCCAGGGCCAGGCGTGCCGAGACTGGCTCTCCGCGCGGCAGGACGAGCTTCTGCCGGTTCCCTATTTCCAGGTGGTGTTCACTATACCGGCCGAGATCGAGGCGATCGCCTTCCAGAACAAGGCGGTGGTCTACGCGATCCTGTTCACGGCAGCGGCCGAAACGCTGCGCACAATCGGCGCCGATCCCAAACCTCTCGGCGCCGATCGGTCTCATCGCCGTGCTGCATAGTTGGGGCCAGAACCTCACCTACCATCCCCATCTCCATTGCATCGTACCGGGCGGCGGTATCTCTCCCGACGGCACACGCTGGATCTCATGCAGGTCGGGGTTCTTTTTTGCCCGTGCGCGTGCTGTCGCGCCTGTTTCGCCGCCTCTTTCTGGAGGAGCTGCGAGCGCCTCATGATGAGGGCCGGCTGGGCTTCTTCGGCGATCTCGCCCATCTGGCAAAACCTGATGCTTTCGGCCGCTTGCTCACCGCCAAGCCGCCCTTCGGCGGGCCAGAGCAGGTGCTGGCCTATCTCGGCCGCTACACCCATCCGCGTCGCGATCACCAATTCCCGGCTGATCAGCATGACCGACGATCGCATCGGTTCCGCTGGAGGGACTATCGCCACCGCGGCAAGACAAAGCTCATGACGGCTGGACGCGCACGAGTTCATCCGCCGCTTTCTCCTGCACACTCTGCCCGACGGCTTCCATCGCATCCGCCATTGGCTTCCTCGCCAACGGCCATCGCGCCGCCAAGCTCGAACTGTGCCGCAGGCTGCTGGCCAGCCCGCGACAGGACGCTCTCAAACCGGATGCCGAAATTGCCGCTGTCGCCGCCGAACTCCTTGCGGCAGCGCATCGCTGCCCATGCTGCGGAGGGCCGATGATCACGCTCGCCATCTGGCGATGCGGACAGGCGCCGCCGAGCCCCTTCTGGAGCGACACCTCCTGATCACGCCGGGCACGTCCTCATCACTTGGTTCAGCATCCGTCAACATGCGCGCCGGCACGCCAACCCATGATCTTCCTTAAGGCCGCGAGTACCCAAACCGGCGATGGAGGGCACCGCGGCCCGTTCCGCGTTAATCACCATCAAAGTTCCGCCTTCCGCCATGCCATCCATCGCTGTGGCCGCATCGTGAACGCCCATTATCAGTCTGGCGGAGACGATCCCGATCACTCCTCCACCCTACAATCCCATAGCGCCAGACCGTCCCGCGCCTTCGTTCAATTCGGCTTGCAATGAAGTCCGACGCCGAGCGTGCGAGCCCCTCTTGTTGCATGCGGGCCTCACTGAAGCCTCCAGATTCCCAAGAGCGGTTTTGCGTGATTGAACTAAACCGCTGCCGCGGTAGCTGATGCGCCGGTCTGGCCTGAGGAGGTCCCTGTCTGAGAAGATTTGGTGTCGAGCCAACTTTC
>NZ_AZUX01000100.1:0-2923 GCF_000513915.1 Mesorhizobium sp. WSM2561 | reverse complement strand
GCTCCAACACCTTCGGCGGTCTTCAGTCTTTTGTTGATCTGAATGCGCCCACACCGTCCGATTTACGCGACGATGCTCATTCTGCACCGGTGGGTCCGCGCCGGCAGATGCTCCGCGGGTCGGAGTGGCAGCCCATGATGCAAGCGACAGGGTCCGCCGCCACTGTCGCGGGGACGGGAGGGCCCGGTGACTTGCGGCCCATCCACCGCGGTCGACTTTCGGCGATGAGTGAAGCTGCGCCATCGCCACCGGTAAGAGCTCCCCAACCCGCCCCGCCAGTAATCCCTAGGCTGCCAGACACCTACCGTGGCCTTCCACTGGTTGATGTGACGACGCTAACGACCAGTTCCTCCGACACTCAGATCGGGGCGCTCGATACGACAGCCTCGTCCAATGTCCCCAACGGGTCGGTGCTCGACGCCACCGAGTGGCTGAGCGACGCCCATATCCAGAGGGATTACCAATTGCTGGAGGAGCAGCTGCAGACAACCGATCCGACGCTCGCCGCCAGGACACGGCTGGTGGATCCGTCGCTCTCCCATCTACTGCGTCACATGGCGCCGCAAGACGCGCGCGACACATTGCAGTCCATCTATAATCAAAATGACGCGCCAGCCGACTTCCTGTTCCTTCCAGTGAACAATGGCACTCCTACTACCCCCGGCACCCATTGGTCGCTGCTGCTCGTTGATCGCCGCAAACCGGAAACGCGGTTGGCCTATCACTACGACTCCCTCCAGCGAGAGGGATATAACGATGTGCCTGCAAAACAGCTCGCAGGACTGCTGAACGCCACCTTGGCACCAGCCCGCATGCCCCGACAGTCGAACGATTATGATTGCGGCGTCTTTGTGTTGGACGGCACGTGGGCGCTGGCTGGACGATTGCTCGACGGGGAGCGGCCGGACCACGAGCCGCTGCACCTCGACAACCTCGTGGCCGATCGGCAGGCGCTGCAAGACCGATTGACGAGGCGCTTGCCGCACGAGGAGGAGCCCCGGCAGCTGTTGGATCATGAACCCGCCTCCCCACCAATGGTGGCATTCGAGCCAGGGGAACTCCGGCAGCTGCTGGATGATGAACCCGCCTCCCCACCACGGGGCGCACTATTGGGCATGGGTAGTTTCCGATCTTGGCCATGAGGTTCAGTTGATCAGCCCACAGTTTGTGACCCATACGTGAAATCCAACAAGGATCACCGCAACGATGCTGAGCCATCTGCGAAGCAGTTAGCCGGCCCTCACTGCGCTTTGTTCCGGCAAAGTGGATCGATCAGCTGGCGATCCAGGCCGTTCATCGCGTTCGTCGACGGCCGGTCGCCGATCGGGTGAGGCTTGTCAACCAGGCCCGTGGTCTCCTATCCGAGCATGGGATAGCCATCGCCCGCGACATCACGCAATTGCGGCACGGCCTTGCCGTCATCGTCGGGAATGACAATGACGGTCTCAGCGACATGGTTCGGGCTCTCCGCATGGGCAATCCGCACTGGACGGTGGGAATTGCCAGAATCGGCGGCCATCTCCAAGTGCGCCGAAGATTTGCAGTCAGCCATGCGCGAAGAATACATAACCTACAAGCGCGGCAGGAAGGTTCGAAAGCTGCATCCTGCCGCGGTCAGATCGGGCGGACAGCAGATGGTCCTTTAGGACGAGATTCGCACCGCCCCTCGGCACCACATGCAGATGTCATTCCAGCAGCGGCGGCGCGGCATCGTCGGGGACGTGCGACAGCTTAAAGTCGACGTCGATAGTTACAATGATGCAAGTTCAAACGAAGAACCAATCCAGATGGATTTCGACTTCCACATGGACTTGGCCGAAATCGAAGCAGCGGAAGCCGCTTAGTCGCGCTTTGCGCCAACGGGCCGATGTGGCGAGCCTAGCTGCCTCGGCCCACACGACCCCGGTCGCGCGGCTGGTTGATCCGCACTGCGAGGTCGTGCTGGTCGGCGACAGCGTCGGCATGGTGCTTCACGGCCTGCCGACCACGCTTGGGGTCACGCTCGACATGATGATCATGCACGGCAAGGCGGTTCGCCGCGGGCTTGAACGCCCGCTGTTGGTCGTCGACATGCTGTTCGGCTCCTATGAGGAAGGCCCCGAGCAGGCCTTCCGCAATACTGCGCGCGTCATGGCCGAGACCGGCTGCGCGGCCGTCAAGCTCGAAGGCGGCGAAAGCATGGCCGAGACGATCCGCTTCCTCACCGGTCGCGGCGTCCCGGTGATGGCTCACATTTGGCTGACGCTGCAGGCGGTGAACGCGTTCGGCGGATATCGCGTCCAGGGCAGGGGCGAGGATGCCGAGCGAATCAGGCGCGATGCTCTTGCGGTGGCCGACGCGGGTTCCTTCGCGGTCGTACTCGAAAAAGTGCCCGAGGCTCTCGCCCGCCGGATCACCGAGGAAATCGCGATCCCGACGATCGGCATCGGGGCCTCGTCAGACTACGATGGCAGATCCTGGTGGTCGACGACATGCTTGGCCTCTTTGGCGCCTTCCGCCCCAAATTCGTCAAGCGCTACGACGAACTCGGGCAGGCCGCCGATGCGGCGATCGCGGTATACGCACAGGAGGTGAGAGATCGCCGTTTTCCGGGACCCGATCATGTCTTCGGCGACGAGTCGAAGATCGCCAGAGGAGAAGAAGCCGCGTGAGCATTCCCATCGTCAGGACCGTCGCCGAGTTGCGCGCGGCTGTAGCCGCATGGCGTCAGCACGGCCTCAAAGTCGCAGTCGTGCCAACCATGGGCGCCCTGCACGAGGGCCATTTGAGCCTGGTGCGTGCGGCACTTGCGAAGGCGGACCGTGTGATCGTGACGCTGTTCGTCAATCCCAAGCAGATGGGGTGGATGCCAGCCTTCTCCGACGGCATCGCAATGTGCCAAGTTTGTGGTGTTACAGCCACGCAAAGGAGAGGCAGGCATCCA
>NZ_AZUX01000099.1:0-3013 GCF_000513915.1 Mesorhizobium sp. WSM2561 | reverse complement strand
GTCCATCGCAATACCGGGGAGCGCAACGGCAAACGGCTGGATGTGCTCTGTTGCATTGTCTTCGACATCAAGAATGGCAAGGTGATTGACGGCCGAGAGCACTTCTACGACCTCTACGCCTGGGACACGTTCTGGGCCTAGCCTCGTAGGCGACCCGGACCGGCACGCGAACCGCCCCGGGTCCGGCCGGGGAGAGTCAGTTTAGGGGCGCTACTTGCTCGTTGGGACGAGACCAACGACCGCTTCCCATCCGATTGCGACGCAGAACGCTCCATCGCGGTATAATCCGAGCCGATGCCCGGCCGGCTCCGTTGCGCCAGAACTGGCCATTCAGTTGACATCCGCCAACGGCGGGAGTTGACCTCTTAGCGGAAGTTAGAACCACTGCCCCTCAAGAATGCGCAAGCAGCCTTCTAGCCGTCAAAATTGATATGGCAACGCAACTCACCACGCTGGAGGAGCTGTCGGCGTTAGATGGGGTTGGTCAATCGAACCTTGTTCACTCGCCAATCGTCATTACAGCCTGGGCGTGATTTTATTCAAAGCGCGTGTCGATCCGCCGGGGGCTGGTTCGTCGACTTAATTAGCGAGACTGTTCAGCGGCCATCACGTCCGCGGCTCGCCTCAGGAGGAGTTCTCAAATGCGCTTCATGTCGTTCGTCACTTCCGCCCACGCTGGACCGCCGACGGCGGAACTCATCGAGGCGATGAACAAGCTCGCCGACCGAGAAATCAAGGCCGGCCGCATGGTCGACATGGGCGGGCTCACGCCGGTCGCGATGGGCGCACAAGTGCGCATCGCCGATGGGAAGCTCAGCGTCATCGACGGTCCGTTCGTCGAGGCGAAGGAGGTCATCGGCGGCTACGCGATCATGGAGTTCCGGAACAAGGAAGAGGCCGTGGCGTCGGCGGTCGAGTTCATGCAGCTCCACAAGGATTTCATGCCGGATTGGGAGGGCACGTGCGAGGTCCGCGCTTTTGCCGGCCCTTGAGGCGACGTTCCTGCAGACGGCGTCGGCGGCCATGACGGTCGCCGACGCCCATCGCACGATCCTCGCCGTGTGGCGGATCGAGCAGCCCCGGCTGATCACCAGTCTGGCGAGGATGCTGCGCGATGTGCCGTTGGCCGAGGATTTGACGCAGGAAGCCCTGTTGGCTGCCCTTGAGCGGTGGCCGGCCACAGGCGTTCCGGAAAAACCCGGCGCCTGGCTGATGGCTACCGCCAAGCGCCGGGCCCTGGATCATCTGCGCCGCAGCCGGATGCTCGAGCGCAAGCATGACATTATCGCCTGGGACATGGAGGAGGAGCAGCAGGCCATGCCCGACCTCGACTCGGCCCTGGACGAAGACATAGGCGATGAGCTGCTTCGGCTCATCTTCACCGCCTGCCACCCGCGTCTGTCGCGCGAGGCCCGCGCGGCGCTGGCACTGCGGATGATCTGCGGCCTGACAACCGAGGAGATCGCCAGGGCCTTCCTGTTGCCGGAGGCGACGATCGCCCAGCGCATCGTGCGCGCGAAGCGGACTCTTTCGGAATCGGGGCTGGCCTACGAGACTCCAAGCGGCGAGGAGCTCTCAAAGCGGCTCTCCTCGGTGCTGGAGGTCGTCTATCTCATCTTCAACGAAGGCTACACCGCGGCGAGCGGCGAGGACTGGCTGCGCCCCCAGCTCTGCAATGAAGCGCTTCGCATGGGCCGCGTGCTCACCTCCATCGTGCCGCACGAGCCCGAAGCCCATGGACTGCTCGCTCTGATGGAGCTGAACGCCTCGCGCACGGCGGCGCGTACTGATGCAGGGGGCGAGCCAATCCTCATGCTGGACCAGAACCGCGCACTCTGGGACCAGCTCCAGATCCGGCGCGGGATGCAGGCGCTCGGGCGAGCGCGCGAATTAGGCGGAGCGGGCGGCATTTACGCCCTACAGGCGGCGATTATCGCCTGCCACGCCCAGGCGAAGACGGCGGGCGATACCGACTGGTCGCACATCGCCGGACTTTATGCGGAGCTGGCCGCGGTGGTGCGCTCGCCAATCATCGACCTCAACCGCGCGGTTGCCGTGGGCATGGCCGAGGGCCCAGAAGTGGCGCTGGCGATCGTGGACCGCCTTGAGCGCGAGCCGGCGCTCAAAGGCTATCACCTGCTCCCGAGCGTTCGCGGCGACCTCCTCCACAAGCTCGGCCGCTACGAGGAGGCGCGCGCCGCGTTCGAAGCGGCCGCGGCGCTGGCGGGCAACAGGCGGGAACATGACCTGCTGAGGCGCCGCGCCGCCGAAGCGGCCGACGCAGCGATGTCATCATAATCCGTGCTCAGACAAGGACATGGTCGACCCTGGATCGACCGCTTCCGGGGCTTTTTTCATTTACATCTGTGTAAGGTTCTGACGTGGATTGTCGCTGAACGTCCGCTGTCCGAACCGACCCGGGCTTCCAAGTTGGTTCCGTGAACGGCAGCTTCGGGTCAGGTTAGGATCGAGCCTGCGCCGAGCTGAATGTCTGCTCACTTACATCTCACATTAGAAGCCGCCCGTCCGCTTTGGCCCCAAGGCTGGCGGGCGGCAATGCGCCCCTTCCTGGACATTACCAAAGCAAGACCACCGGGAATTCTGACCCACTTCCCGAACTGCATAGCCTTCGCCTCGCTGGAATGTCTAACGCAACTCCGTCATGATCTCCCAGCCCTGTCGATCGACGCTGCCCCAAGCCCGTGGTGCCGACGCAGGTGATGAGGGCAGGCTAGATCAGTGCAGCGGATCCACCCGGCGACTTTCTTTTTTGCGGCTCGAGCCTTGTGCGACATGGTGACGGCTTCGTGGCCGTTCTGTTGCCGGTCTATCTCCTCGCATTAGGCTTTGCACCTCTGCAGGTCGGCGTCATCGCGACCGCGTCGCTTCTCGGTTCCGCGCTCTTGACCATCGGTTTTGGACTCCTTGGCGCCCGGTACGATCACCGCCAACTCCTGCTTGCCGCCGCAAGTCTGATGGTCGCCACGGGTGCGGCCTTTGCTGTGGTCCACGA
>NZ_AZUX01000098.1:0-3168 GCF_000513915.1 Mesorhizobium sp. WSM2561 | reverse complement strand
GCGCGCAAGCTTGTGATTGCGCTGTGGCGCCTTGTCACCACGGGCGAGGTGCCGCAGGGCGTCAGCTTGCGTGCGGCGTGACTGGGGGCACGTGGGAAGACGAGAGCAAACGCACACCCAATTGGCTGGCCCGCAGCAGGGTCTGCCGATGATGACCCGAGGTGGCGGCAACCCGAAGCTACAGATGGTCCTCGGACCGCGGACGTAGAATGGGCCCGCCCCCGGAGCTTCGCCCACCGATGCGCATGCTGCAAGGCGCGCATCGATGACCGCCGGGTGATGAGCGGTGGACGCTGGGTCGACGCTCCGTCGGTCTATCGACCGCGCAAGAACCTTTACAACCGTTTCCAGCGCTGGTCGGCCAAGGGCGTTTGGAGTGCCATTTTCTAACGCAGGCGGGCCTCCGGCCGAGCTTCTCATCGACTCATCGGCGGTGAAGGCGCATCGCTGTGCAGCCGGGTGTCGAACAGTGCTGGTTTTCCCGCCGATGCGCTGAGGAAAAGACGGGCGCTCGCGCGAGCAATAGCAGGTGCCCGACCACTGGCGCGCTCTCTGAGCGCGCTTAATAACGAAATCGTCGCACTCATAACTGACTGAAGAATACTAAGGGCTTGTTAAGTTGTAGACTGAATGCGTCGGGAGCTGAAATGGCGCGCCCGTAAGATTCGCATGTCACCTAGTATCAAAGATCATCGAAACTCTAGGAAGAGGAACGAAAATGAAGATCAACCTCATGACTGGGCTATGTGGACTCGCGGCATTCTTGCTGGCGTCTTCTGCGGTCCCTGCGACGGCGCAGGATCGCCAAGTCGTCTTTTCCACATCCGGCGGCTCCTATGAAAAGGCTATTCGCGAATACTGGCTCGAGCCCTTCGAAAAGGCCACCGGCATCAAAGTTGTCGTGGTCCCTACCGGCGACAGCGCTGAAGGGCGAGCCAAGGTGGAGGCCATGATCAAATCCGGCAACGTTACGTGGGACATCTTCACCGAAGGCGAGATAGAAGCCGAGGCACCGGACCACTTGGCGAGGAGGGGAGACGACCTCTCAGATTTCTGCATGCAATTTAAGGACTACTCAGATCTGGTGACTGACGCATGCAAGGCATCAAGTATTTTGTTCATCCGTGGCGCGACATTGATTGCCTACAACAAGGAGCACTTCCCCAATGGCGGGCCGAGCACCTGGAAGGAGTTCTGGGACACCAAGCAATTTCCTGGTGCCCGCTCCATGGGCGCGGGTGCTGAAGCTTACGTGCAGTTGACGGCGGCTCTTTTGGCCGATGGCGTGCCCAGGGACAAGCTCTATCCGATGGACGTAGACCGCGCGTTCAAGAAGCTCCACGAGTTGCGCTCTGATGTCGGGCTGTGGTGGACGAACGGCGACCAACAGGTTCAAGGTTTCCGCAATGGTCAATATGATGCCGGAGTCATGTATATGACCCGCACCACCGCGCTAAAAAATGAGGGGCAACCCGTCGCCTGGTCCTATAACGGTGCGATTATGTTGGGCGATCGCTTCGCCATTGTGAAGGGCGCGCCCCACAAAGCGGAAGCGCTTGAACTGCTGAAATTCTACCTGGATTCGCCCGAAATCCAGGGGAAGATATGCGAGGCGTTGTCCTGCGTGCCGCCGAGCAAGGATGCGCTTAATTACATGAGCGCGGAAGCGCGCGCCAACATGCCGTCGGACGAGGAGATCAGTTCCGAAATGGTGGTTCCGGACCCCAAGTGGGTCAACGACAACAGGCCAATGCTGATCGACCGCTGGAACGCCTGGATTCAGAATTAGGCACAATGGGGCTGCCGGATCACCCGGCAGCCCCGAGAGGCCGGCTGGCGCAAGTTCGACTTCGCGTTCAGCACTGCAGTTAGCAAGATGTTTCTTATCGCGGCGATTCTGGGCGACCTGAAATGTCACCGCGCTTTGGCGCCCAGCGATGACCGTGACCGCGCGCCTAAGAAGTTTGCTAGATGCCAGTCGCCTGCACCGCGGCAGGCCTATTGACAACGATTCAGCACTGATGGACTGATGGATCGCCGATTCCTACGTGGCAGCCGATTTAGCAGTCGAGGAAGCACATTCCTTAGAGGCGCGCGGGATGGAGGGCACTCCGCAAGGATCTGGCGAGGGAGTTCCCACGACCATCAAAGACATTTCGCGCCCGAAAGAGTGGGCGACGCTCATTCACCCCGGTACCTACGGAAAGTGGGGCCGTGGGATGATGACGCCCCAGCTGTCGCAAGACTGCCCGAGCACGACGCGATTTTTCTTGGAAGACGACTTGCCCCGAGTTCGCCTGGAAGGCCGTCACCCAGAGCCAATTGACAGCGATCAACCGCAGTCCGTGGAACTCAGCCGCAGTCCGTGGAACAGTAATCGGCTCTGTGGAGGAAGTAGCGGAGGCGCCGCGATTGCACCCGTAACCGGCATGGAGCGTTACACACTGTTCCCTTCGCATACCTACCAGCCTATGCGGGATATCGGCCGCAAGCCGACCTTTGGCCGGGTTTCATGCTCAAGTGGCCGTGCTTCTTTACCGTGCGGTGCGGAAAATCATGAGTGAGCGGGCCAGAGCCGGTCATTTGGCCCCGGTCTTCTGAGCGCCACCGAGGCCCGCAAGGGCATCCGGGCCAGTCATTATTCATTACGGGCGCAGCTTGAGACACGAGCCGGCTATTCAACATCACGGTGCCGAAGCTTCGGCGGTAGACTTTGAGACGGCCATCACTGAACGTTAGCGGCGCCCGAAGAGGCCGTCGAGGGGCTGTGCTCGAGATTATGTGGACTGCATCTTGATACGCCAGGTCGAGGATATCACAGAGGGCCCTGTGGGGCACGAATGTGAGCCCGAGCAAGGTGTTGAACCTCAACAACAAGAATTCTTTTGCGATGATCGAAGACGATCAAACGGCTCTCGAATAACAAAACCAGCGCACACATAACCATCTGAAAACGTAAACGAGGCCTAAGTGGTCTACGTTTCGAGACAATGAGGTGATGTCGGATGTTTCGCAATCGATGGGCCACAGATCGCATAAACTCAGTATGGCTTTGCGTTTGTAACAGCGGTTCAAAACATGCCTCTCACACAGGACGTGGCCGAGACGGTCGCCAAGCTTTCTTACGAAAGGCTTTCGAAACAGGTTCGCGAGAAGGTGAAGCTCCTC
>NZ_AZUX01000097.1:0-3199 GCF_000513915.1 Mesorhizobium sp. WSM2561 | reverse complement strand
ATGAGGCCAGAAAGCAGCTGCTCGATCACAACATCCGCACCTTGCCGGTGACCGACGCCGAAGGCCGGCTGGTGGGTGCGGTTGGCTTGCGCGAGCTGACGAAGGCAACCGATACGGTGAAGGGCGTGATGTCGAAGGCTGACACCGCCTCTCCCGACAAGCCGGCGATGCGCCTGCTTCCCGTGCTCACCGACGGCCGCAGCCATGCCGTAGTCATCGTCGATGCCGAGCGACGCATCCTTGGCCTGATCACCCAAGCCGACCTGCTGGCGGCGGCAGCGCGCGTGCACATGGCAGACACAACGCTCTCACCGGCGTAAAATAGTGATCCGGTTTGCTCAATCCGGGAGCCTTTTGCCGACAGTCGCATCCAATCCATAAAAGACCGTGTGCTCGCAGGGCCGCGGTGACGAAGCCAGCAACGTTAGTTGGAGGCTGTGGCACCGAGCGGTGCTAGCTGCTGAATGGCTTCCGGCAGCGGATGCCGCGACGGGCGATTTCGGTGAGATAGCCGGACCGCAGGCCGTGGGCACTGAAGGCGTTTGTGTCGAGCCCGGCCGCGGCGACGCGGCGTTTCAGGATCAGATTGACCGCCTGTAATCCAGCCCGCAATTTTGACCTAACGGTTTCAGGCCGGCGGCAGGGGAGGGGCCTTTAAAGCCCTGAGCTGCTTTTGCACATAGCGTTCCTCGACGTCGGCCAAGGAGGCGAGGCCTGACCGGAGCGAATGCCCGGAAAACAGCAGCTCACGTTCTCCTTCCGGAAGATCGGAGCGGACGCCGGCGGCGAGTGCGGTCTGCTTGACCAGGCGAGCGACATGCTTATCGGAAAGCCGCCCGACATCGACAGTTTTGTTGTCCCGAAAAATGCGCCGGAAGAGGGCCTCGCGCGATGCGGCCGGGGCGGATCCAGGTGTCGAGCGCGAGGGCGGGGCAGGAGAGGTCGCTGGAGCCGCGGCCGACCTCAACCTCACGCAAGCCCGTGTTGCCGCGCAGGACCAGGATTCCTTTGTCAGGAAAGATCTCGACCCAGCCGCTGCCGTCGTTGTGGCCCCCCACAATATGGTCGTCGCGGACGACGTCGAGGCCGACGATCTCCGAGCGCCGCAGGCCGCCGGCGAGCACGCTGGCGATATGGCGGTCGGCGCGGTCGAGGACAAAACCGCGCTCGGTAACGTTCCAGGCCAGGCGGACAGACGGCGCTCGATCCTCGCGACCGAGAGGGCAGGGGCTTTGCGCTTCGCAGGCGATTGCCGCCGCGGACTCCCCGTAATCCGGCGCCAATCATTGCGCCCGTCGAACGATGCGGATGATGCGTGACAGGTGGCGCTCCCCGTCGCCTTGCCACGCGACGGCTTTTCCAGGGCGGCAAAGGCGGGTCCTGCCGCATGCTTTCCGGTAGCGCCAGCCGCCCACTCCGAGCTGCTTGCGCCATCATAGACCTGCCAGCGCGTCACCCCGTATTTGCGCACCATCTCCGAACGCGCACGCGCGCATAAGGCTCTCGGCCACGATCCGCGCCTTCTCTGCCTGCGAGCGCTGCCGCCGCCCTGTCCCGACCTTCAATCACTTCAAGGCGGCCGGCAAACCCACTGTTTGAGCCGTCCAAATACCATGTGATCTCGCGCACCTTCGATGCTGCTTGCTCCAGCCGGTACTGCTTCGCCTTGCCTACTTGGACGGATGACAGGTCCATGCGCTCTCGACCAGCATATGGCGAACCCTTTCGACACGCGCACCGCTTCGACCATGGAGTGCGATCTGACGCGCGGGATATCGAACGGCTGCTCCTGCAGCCAGCGCAGATAGCGCAGCGTCCAGCCCTTCTTGCGCGGATAGATACGACAGTGGTTGAGCATGAAGGCGCTGACATGCTGCCGGTGAACGAGCAGCGTCTCGACTGCAGCTGCCCGGGCGCGGACAAGATCCCGCATGGCCTCGTGACTTTCATCGGGAACCCACAGTTGGCCGGCGCGCAGCAGTCTGGCCAGGGAAAGAGCATCCCGGCGGTTCGTCTCACCCGATCGCCGGGCTTCCTTGGGATCAGCGATGGGGCGACCACCATGCATTCATGGCCGAGCGATCGGATCAGCCGATAGAGACCATAGCCGGTCGGGCCGGCCTCGTAACAGAAATACACCCGATCAAACTTGGCGGCGATCCGCTGGACAACACGGCGCATACTCACGTCCGACGCATCAATCTCCACGGGGATCGGCTCGGCCCGCCCGAGATGAGGTATTCGGCTTGAGCCTGATCTTCGGGCGACAATGCATGGTGGACAGGTTGAAGGTGCTGCGCTTCGAGCTGATGGTTAAACGTGGTCTGCATGCCCGCAGCCACAAGCATCACAGGGAGAAGCGCAGCATGAAACATTATGCCGGATTGGACGTCGCGGTGAAAGAGACCGCGATTTGCATCGTCGACGAAACCGGCAAGATCTGCCGGGAGATGAAGGTGGAGAGCCATCCCGAGGATCTTGTGCGGGTGCTCTCGGATCCTGCCTGGACTTGAGCGGATCGGGCTTGAAGCCGGGCCATTGTCGCAATGGCTGTTCAGCGGCCTGGCCGAAGCCGGCCTGCCGGTGGTGTGCATCGAAACCCGCCACGCCAAGGCCTTCCTGGAGGCGCAGCCGAACTCCAGCTGCGCGAGCAAGCCCATAAGGCGTAGGCACGCGCAGCTACCGTCGCTGCCGCGCCGGCTTTTCCATGCGGCGCACCCTCTCCAAACCGCTGATGATGTTTTCGAAACACGTCGGTGATGTCACGGTACCAGTCTATTACGCGGCCGGACGGGCCCGCTATGGTCTCCGCAATACAAACACTCCTCAGACAGGCTGGGTCAAGCGCAAGGGCATCCGGGCGGAGACGTTCTTGGGTTACTGACGGCTGGCCCAAAATACGCATTGAATCTAGGAGCTCTTGGGGCCTGCAACAGCCTCTCGGTGAGAAGCCATGCGGGACGCCTCCTGGAACAATATCTCGCGCATCCAGATGCTCGCCGAATCGCTATTATGAAGAGCGGGCCATTGTACGGCCTCGGTGAATACGGGAAGCGGCCGCGGAAGGTCGACGATCCGCAGGGGTATCGATTTTGCAAAATGCTTAACCAGCCGTAACGGTACCGTCGCTATACGGTCGGTGCCTGATAGCACGGGCGGGATCATGCTAAAATTCTGCACGACGACTTCGATACGTCTC
>NZ_AZUX01000013.1:0-220990 GCF_000513915.1 Mesorhizobium sp. WSM2561 | reverse complement strand
GGCCGAGGCGGCGGTGCGCAGCGTGCGCCACAATGGCGAGATCAGATGGAACGGTGGTTTCGTCTACGTTTCCAAGGCGCTGGCCGGCGAAGCGGTCGCCGCCACCGAAACCGAGGATGGTCAATGGGCGCTCAGCTTCCATGCCCACCCGCTCGGCATCCTCGACACCAGGCGCATGAAGCTTGTCCGCCGCAGCGCCGCGCCAATCAAACCGCATGGCGCTGCGGCGGACACGACAGGGGGAAAACTGTAACCCATGTATCCGGTTCAAAGTGTTACCCATCTATCAACTGGACACGGTCCACCCTCCGCAGCTGCAGCGCAGCTGCTGGGGAGGACGGTCAGGACAATGAGGGGCGGCGCTGGCTTCCGGAATGCGAAGATCCGTCTGCCAACGACTCCTCAAAGGCAATCGAGCGGAAATTTCAAATAGCGGCGGCCGTTGGATTCCGGTTCCGGCAAGCGCCCGCCATTCATGTTGACCTGCAGCGCGTGCAGGATCAGCCTCGGCATCGGCAGCGTCCTGTCGCGCGCCTCGCGCAACGCAACGAAATCGGCCTCTGTCATGCAAGCGGCAACATGGGTGTTCTTGGATTTTTGTTCCGCGACCGTGCTCTCCCACAAGGGCTCGCGCCCCTCCGCCTGGTAATCATGACCGACGAACAGACGTGTCTCGTCCGGCAGCGCGAGGATATTTTGGATCGAGCGCCAGAGTTGCGCGGCACTGCCGCCGGGAAAGTCCGCTCTCGCCGTGCCGCTGTCCGGCATGAACAGCGTATCATGGATGAAAGCGGCGTCGCCGATCACATAGGTGATCGAGGCCAGCGTGTGGCCCGGCGAAAAAAGCACCTTTGCCGGAACGCCGCCGACCGAAAAGGTCTCGCCGTCGGCAAACAGCCTGTTCCACTGGGATCCGTCGGCAGGAAACCCCGGCCAGTTGTAGATTGCCTTCCACAGTTTCTGGACGTCGACGACCTTCTCGCCGATCGCCGTCGGCGCTCCTGTCTTCGTGCTGAGATAGTGTGCCGCCGAGAAATGGTCGGCATGCGGGTGGGTGTCGAGGATCCATTCGACAACCAGCCGTTGATCTCTAATGAAGTCGAGCAGGGCGTCGGCATTTTTCGTGGCAGTGCTGCCGGACTTCTCGTCGAAATCCAGGACCGGATCGATGATTGCGCATCGTCGCGTCTGCGGGTCGGCAACGACATACTGGATGGACCCGCTCGGCTTGTCGTAAAAGCCTGCCACCTGCAGCTTGGCCGATGATGCGTCCAATCCCGGCTCCCTCAACTCCCACCCGGCAGGAATGGTTTTCCCTGCCGGAGTAAAAGAAGAGCATGGTCATTCGTCAGCGCTACGCCGTCAAGCACCGCATGCTTCGCCGAGGCAAAAAGGCCAAAAATCCTTCCGTGCCGCCTTCTCAGGCGGAGGGCTGCTTGGTCTTGCGGAGATACGGCAGGATCGTCTCGAAGGCGCCGAAACGCTTGACCGCATCCTCGTTGGAAACGGCGGCGGTGATGATGACGTCCTCGCCCTGCTTCCAGTTCGCCGGCGTCGCCACCTGGTGCTTGGCGGTCAACTGTATGGAATCGATCGCACGCAGGATCTCATCGAAGTTACGGCCGGTGGTCATCGGATAGGTGAGAACCAGCTTGATCTTCTTGTCTGGGCCGATGACATAAACTGAACGCACCGTAGCGTTGTCGGCGGGCGTGCGGCCTTCCGAGGTTTCGCCGGCTCCCGCCGGCAGCATCTCGTAGAGCTTGGCGACCTTGAGGTCCTTGTCGCCGATCAACGGGTAGTTCACCGATTGGCCGGTCGCCTTCTTGATATCTTCCTGCCATTTGCCATGGCTCTCGACCGGATCGACGGAAATGCCGATGATCTTGACGTTGCGCTTCTTGAACTCGCCTTCCAGCCCGGCCATCGTGCCGAGCTCGGTCGTGCAGACCGGCGTGAAATTCTTCGGATGGCTGAAAAGCACCGCCCAGCCGTCACCGATCCATTCGTGGAAGTTAATCGTCCCTTGCGTGGTTTCGGCCGTGAAATCCGGCGCGGTGTCGTTGATACGAAGGCTCATGATGCGTCCCTACCCTGTGATTTGCAGCCGGCATGGACCATCCACCGGCCCTGCTTCCGCCTTTTTACCACTGCGGCGTCATCCTTCATACGCCTGTTGCACCGGTACCGGGGCCGGCGACGACAACTTTTTCGCCTTTTGTCGTAAACAGCAGCATTTCCCGCCCATTGATGCCGGCGCAATAGGGCGTTGGGCGCGACAGTAGTGGAAATCTAGGCCTTGTTCACCGCCAGCGTCGTGGCCAGATCTTCCATGCGCTGGGCGAGCGCGCCAAGCGCTTGGGTCAGCACGGAATCGTTCTTGTCGGCCTTGGTCAGCGCATCGTCACGCGTCTTGCGCAGCGTCAGCACTTCGCTTTCCATGCCCTTGACGCGTTTTTGCAGTTCCGAAAGCTCGTCCATGACCATGATGCCGGCCATCACCGTCAGCCGCTGGTCGCCGATTTCGCCGAATGAATCTTTCAGATGCGAGACATAGCGGTCGAAGCGCTCGGCAAGGTCGATCAGATGCTCTTCCTGGCCCTCGTCGCAAGCCATGCGATACTGCTTGCCATCGATGGAAACCGTGACTTGTGCCATTGGGCCAGCCCCTATCTATCCAACACGGCGCGGATGGTTTCCATGGCGGTCACCAGCCGACGCGACACTTCCTTGTTGGCGTCTTCCAGCCGTTCGGCGCGCGCTTCGGAATTGTCGAGTTCCTGCGCCAGCCGCGAGCGGTCGGCGTTCATGCGCTGCACCTCCGCCTCGGCTTCCGTATAGTCGCGCTCGTGCTCGAGCTTGGCCGCGACGGCGTTTTCCAGCCCCTCGATGGCCTTACCCAGCCTGGCGATGACTTCCTTGAGTGTCGTTTCCCCGGTCATGGCTTTCGTCCTGCGCCCTGCCCATCACCGAATCATCCACGTTCAGAACGCGTTATGTCTGAAACATTACGCGCCGTGTGAAGCCAACGTCAATAAAGCTCTCGCGACTGTCCCCTGCTAACGCTAATTTAGGCCACCAAAGCCCTCCTGGCGCATCGCAAGACCGGCAAAAGCGCCGGTTTACTGACCAACAAGATCGGCAAAAGTGCGCCGGTTTGTTGACTAAAAAGCCGCGCCTGCTATGTGTCGCGCACCCCTTTCCAGGGCTCTTCCAAGGCCCCGACCCCCCACACTGGAGGAAGCATGACCTCGCGCGAACAACATGACCGGATGGCCAATGCGATCCGTTTTCTTTCCATGGACGCCGTCGAGAAGGCCCAGTCCGGCCACCCCGGCCTGCCGATGGGCTGCGCCGACATCGCCACGGTGCTGTTCACGCGTTTCCTGAAATACGATGCGAAGAACCCGCATTGGCCCGATCGCGACCGTTTCATCCTGTCGGCCGGCCACGGTTCGATGCTGCTTTATTCGCTGCTCTATCTGACCGGCTATGAGGATATCACCCTCGACCAGATCAAGCATTTCCGCCAGGTGGGGTCGAGGACGGCAGGCCATCCCGAATATGGCCATGCCGCCGGCATCGAGACGACGACCGGCCCGCTCGGCCAGGGGCTTGCCAATTCGGTCGGTTTCGCGCTCGGCGAGCGCATCATGAATGCCGCCTTCGGCAACGACCTCGTCGACCACTACACCTATGTGCTGGCCGGTGACGGCTGCCTGATGGAGGGCGTTTCCCAGGAAGTCATCGCGCTTGCCGGACATCTCAAGCTGAACAAGCTGATCGTCTTTTGGGACAACAACAACATCTCGATCGACGGCCCGGTTTCGCTGGCCGACAACACCGATCAGGTCGCCCGCTTCCAGGCGTCCGGCTGGAACGCCAGCCACATCGACGGCCAGGATCCGGAAGCGATCGCCTATGCCATCGAGGCGGCGCGCCATTCCGACAAACCGACGATGATCGCCTGCAAGACGACGATCGGCTTCGGCGCGCCGACCAAGGCTGGCACCAACAAGGCACACGGTTCGCCGCTCGGCGCCGAGGAAATCGCCGGTGCGAGAAAATTCTTCGGTTGGGATTATCCGCCTTTCGAGCTTCCTGCCGATATCCTCGATGCCTGGCGCGACGCCGGCAACACCGGCATCAAGGCACGCACCGACTGGGAAGGCCGCCTTGCCAGCGCCGACGCCCAATTGCGCAGCGAATTCGAGCGCCGCATCAGTGGCATGCTGCCGGCGAATTTCGACGCCGTAATCACCGACTACAAGAAGAAGCTCGCCGCGGACAAACCGAAGGTCGCCACCCGAAAATCGTCGGAAATGGCGCTCGAAGTCATCAACGGCGCCGTGCCGGAAACCATCGGCGGCTCGGCCGACCTGACCGGCTCCAACAACACCAAGACCAGCCAGACCAAGAACATCACCTCGGACGACTACGGCCAGCGCTACGTTCACTACGGCATCCGCGAGCACGGCATGGCCGCCGCGCTCAACGGACTGACGCTGCATGGCGGCCTCATCGCCTATGGCGGCACGTTCATGTGCTTTTCCGACTATGCCCGTCCGTCGATGCGGCTCGCCTCGCTGATGGGCATCCGCTCGATCTTCGTCATGACCCACGATTCCATCGGTCTCGGCGAAGACGGCCCCACCCATCAGCCGGTCGAGCATCTGGCCGCACTGCGCGCCATTCCGAACCATAGTGTCTTCCGCCCGGCCGACGCGGTCGAGACCGCCGAATGCTGGCAGTTGGCCCTCGAGCAGGAAAAGACGCCTTCGACGCTGGCGCTGACCCGGCAGAACCTGGCGGCGGTGCGCAACGACTTCGTTGCGGAAAACCTTTGTCGCCAGGGCGCCTATGAGCTGGCCGCCGCCAGTGGCGATGCAGCGGTGACGATCTTCGCTTCGGGCTCCGAGGTCGAGATTGCGCTGGCGGCGCGCGAGGCATTGGAGAAGCACGGCCATCCTACCCGCGTCGTCTCTGTGCCCTGCTTCGAATTGTTCGACAAGCAAAGTGCTGATTACCGCAAGAAGACGATCGGCAACGCGCCGGTCAAGATCGCCATCGAAGCCGGCATCCGCCAGGGCTGGGATCATTTCATCGGCACCGACGGCATCTTCATCGGCATGACCGGCTTCGGCGCCTCTGGCACGATCGAGCAACTCTATCCGCATTTCGGCATCACCGCCGAAGCGACGGTGAAGGCGGCGGAAGCCCGCCTGCACGGCGAGTGAATGTGCTGGTCTCCGGCGAAGCCGCACATGGCGGTTTCGCCGGCAGCCGCGACCTAATGGACTTAAATCCAACCCATCGACGGCTGGATTCTTTGCCAGCCCGCCGTTATGAAGCTGCGGACTTGATCTTCGGCCTCCAACTCCCAGGGAGAGAAAAATGACCGTCAGAGTTGCCATCAACGGATTCGGCCGCATCGGCCGCAACATCCTGCGCGCCATCCACGAATCCGGCCGCAAGGACATCGATGTCGTCGCCGTCAACGACCTCGGCCCGGTCGAGACCAATGCGCATCTGCTGCGCTACGACAGCGTGCATGGCCGCTTCCCGCATGAAGTGACGGTCGACGGTGACCAGATCACCGTCGGCAGCGAAAAATTCAAGGTCACCGCGATCAAGGACCCGACGCAGCTGCCGTGGAAGGAACTCGGCATCGATATTGCGCTCGAATGCACCGGCATCTTCACCGCACGCGACAAGGCCGCCGCGCACCTCGCCGCCGGTGCCAAGCGCGTCCTCGTCTCGGCGCCGGCCGAGGGCGCCGACCTCACCGTCGTCTATGGCATCAACCATGACAAGCTGACCAAGGACCACATTGTCATCTCGAATGCCTCCTGCACCACCAACTGCCTGGCACCGCTGGCAGCCGTGCTGCATGAGGCCGTCGGCATCGAGAAGGGCATGATGACGACGATCCACTCCTACACCGGCGACCAGCCGACATTGGACACCATGCACAAGGATCTCTACCGCGCCCGCGCCGCGGCGCTGTCGCAGATCCCGACCTCGACCGGCGCGGCCAAGGCGATCGGCCTGGTGCTGCCCGATCTCAAGGGCAAGCTCGATGGGATCTCCATTCGCGTGCCGACCCCGAACGTCTCGGTTGTCGACTTCAAGTTCATCGCCAAGCGTTCGACCACGGTGCAGGAAATCAACGAGGCGGTGATCGCCGCCTCCAACGGCAAGTTGAAGGGCGTTCTCGCCGTCACCAGTCACCCGAACGTGTCGATCGACTTCAACCACGATCCGCATTCCTCGATCATGGCGCTCGACCAGACCAAGGTCATGGACGGCAACTTCGTTTCGGTGCTGTCCTGGTACGACAATGAATGGGGTTTTTCCAACCGCATGGCCGACACCGCCGTCGCCTTCGGCAAGACCATCGCCTGATCGCGGAACCATCCTCTCGCGATATAAAACGCCCGGCCTGTCCGGGCGTTTTCATGAGAGCGCCCAGCGCCCTTGTGAATGCGCAACGACGCTCTAAGGGTTTGTTTGGCAAGACCCGCGCCTTGAGCGCCAAAACACTCGAAAATCAGCGGCATAGGGCAAAAAACCACCCTCACGCCTTGCACCGGTCATGTCTTCGCCTCACTCTCCCGTAAAGCGAGAGGGACACGAATTCGAGGGGCAATTGGCGGATGGAGCATGCGATCTATCTCGTGACGCTGGTCGGTGCCGCGCTCGTCGTCGCCGCCGCGTTTTCGAGCCTGATCGCCTTCCGCTTCGGCGCCCCTCTCTTGCTGCTGTTTCTCTGCATTGGCCTGGCCACTGGAACCGACGGCCTCGGCATCCAGTTCGACAATGCGCGGCTGGCTTATTTTGCCGGCTCACTGGCGTTGGCGGTGATCCTGTTCGATTCCGGCTTCGGCACACCGCTCAACGCCCTGCGGCAGGCGGCCGGACCGGCGCTGTCGCTGGCGACCGTCGGCGTCCTTTTGACCACCGGCCTGTTCGGCGCCGTCGCCCAGTATCTGCTCGATCTCAGCTGGCTGGAATCCTTCCTGCTCGGGGCCGCTGTCGCCTCGACCGACGCGGCAGCGGTGTTCTTCCTGTTGCGCGCCGGCGAGATCAATTTGCGCGAACGCGTGCGTTCCACGCTCGAGGTGGAATCCGGCACCAATGACCCGATCGCCATCTTCCTGACCATAAGCCTGGTCGAGATCATCGCCGCCAACGCCAGCCCCGAGGCCAGGGTGCTGGTTACCGACCTCGTCCTCGGCTTCCTTCTCAACATGGGGCTTGGCGCCGTCGTCGGCATTTTCGGCGGCCTCGCCATCGTTCGCCTCGTCGACCGGCTCAATCTCGACCACGGGCTGCTGCCGATCTTCGTGCTGACGCTGTCGCTGATGGTGTTCGCCGCCGCCGGCGCCATTGGCGGCTCCGGCTTTCTGGCGGTCTATCTCGCCGGCCTCATTGCCGGCAATTCCGACATCCGCGCCGTCACCATCCTCAAGCGCTTCCAGGACGGCATGTCGTGGCTGGCGCAGATCATCATGTTCCTGATCCTCGGCCTGTTCGCGACGCCCTCGCAATTTCCGGCGATCCTGCTGCCGGCGGTGCTGCTGGGTCTGTTCCTGATATTCGTGGCGCGGCCGATCGCCGTCTGGCTTTGCCTGATGCCGTTTCGTCTGCCGCGCCCGGAAGTCGCCTTCGTCTCATGGGTGGGTCTGCGTGGCGCCGTGTCGATCCTGCTCGCCATCACGCCGCTGCTTGGGGGTCTTGAGAATGGCCGCCTCATCTTCAACACCGCCTTCATCGTGGTGTTGGTATCGCTGGTCATCCAGGGATGGACCGTTGGACCGCTGGCGCGCCGCCTCGGCCTGATCGTGCCCGCCCGCCTGGGTCCGTTGGACAAGGTCGAGCTCGAATTGCCTGGCTCCGCCCATCACGAGCTGCTCGCCTACCGCGTAGCACCGGGCAGCCCGGTGGCGCGCGGCGAGCGCATTCCGCGCTGGGCGCGGCCGTCGCTGGTGCTGCGCGACGGGCGCTCGATGCGCTTCCAGGACATGGGCAGGCTCGCCGCCGGCGACCATGTCTACATCTTCGTGCCGGATCGCTATCCGGCCCTGCTCGACAAGCTGTTCGCCAGCCGCGCCGTGGTCGATCCCGAGGATGCCGACTTCTTCGGCGCCTTCGCCGTCGATCCGGCACGCTCCGCCGCAGAACTGGAAGCCGCTTACGCGCCGGGCCTGACCGAGGAGGAACGCAAGCTGACCGTCGGCGACCTGGTGACGGCGCGGCTCGGCGGCCATGCCGAATATGCCGACCGCGTGCTGATTGGTCCGATCGAGCTGATCGTCCGCGATGTCGACGACAAGGGCAGGATCACTGGCCTCGGTCTTTCCCTGGAGCCGACCGCGCCGGTGGCACGGGTGCCGGTGTTCCTGAGTGCCGGCGAAATCGCCGACCGCATCGTTGGCTTTGTTCGCAATTGGCGCAAGCGGACCAAAAAGCCGGCTGCCGAGGCGCCGGACGACGCGGAACCGGCTCCACAGCCAGTGGTGGGAAAAGCAACCGGCGAGGGCTGACTGCTTGCGACCCGAGGCGTGGATCATATTTTCCGTGAACTCCCATGCAGGTCTTGCATCGTCGTTGATGCGGGGTAAGGTCCCCGCGATTTTTCGCGAAAGGGAACAGCATGGCCGGCTTTAAGACACTGGACGACATCGGCAATATCGACGGCAAGCGCGTGCTGGTGCGCGTCGACCTCAACGTTCCCGTCGCCGACGGCAAGGTCACCGACGCCACCCGCATCGAGCGCATCGCGCCGACCATCGCCGAGCTTTCCGGCAAGGGCGCCAAGGTCATCCTGCTTGCCCATTTCGGCCGGCCCAAGGATGGACCTTCGCCCGAATTCTCGCTTGAGCCGATCGCCAGGGCGGCCGCGGAGGTGCTTGGCCGCCCTGTCGGCTTCGCGGCGGATTGCATCGGCAACAAGGCCGCGAGCGCCGTCGCCGCCATGAACAACGGCGACGTGCTGCTGCTCGAAAACACCCGCTTCTACAAGGCCGAGGAGAAGAACGACCCGGCCTTCACCGAAAAGCTGGCCGCCAATGGCGACATCTTCGTCAACGACGCCTTTTCCGCCGCCCACCGCGCCCATTCGTCGACGGAAGGGCTTGCGCACCTGCTGCCGGCCTTCGCCGGCCGTACCATGCAAGCCGAGCTCGACGCGCTGGAAAAGGGCCTCGGCAATCCCGTCCGCCCTGTCGTCGCCGTCGTCGGCGGCGCCAAGGTCTCGAGCAAGATCGACCTGCTGATGAATCTGGTGAAGAAGGTCGACGCGCTGGTCATCGGCGGCGGCATGGCCAACACCTTCCTCGCCGCGCGCGGCACCGCCGTCGGAAAATCGCTGTGCGAGCATGATCTCGCCAACACCGCCAAGCAGATCATGATCGAGGCGGCCGAAGCCGGCTGCGCCGTCATCCTGCCGGTCGACGGTGTCGTCGCCAGGGAATTCAAGGCGGGCGCCGCCAGCGAAACCGTCGCCATATCAGAGGTGCCGGCCGACGCCATGATCCTCGATGTCGGCGAAAAGACCGTGAAGACCGTTGCCGACTGGATCGACCGCGCCGCGACGCTGGTCTGGAACGGCCCGCTCGGCGCCTTCGAGATCGAGCCGTTCGACCGGGCGACAGTGGCGGCGGCCAAGCACGCCGCGGCCCGCACCAAGGCCGGCAAATTGATCTCGGTGGCAGGTGGCGGCGACACGGTGGCCGCCCTCAACCATGCCGGCGTCGCCGACGACTTCACCTATGTCTCGACCGCCGGCGGCGCCTTCCTGGAATGGATGGAGGGCAAGCCGCTGCCCGGTGTCGATGTGCTGAAGCGCTGAGGCTCTGAGGCCCTGGGCGACAGGCGAACGAGGGCGTTTGCGCATTTCAATCGATTCGAGCTTTCCGCTTGGAATGGTTCGACTTGAACCTGCCTTGCTCTGGTGGTCTGCTAGCCCGGATTTTCACACTGTTTGGAACAACCGGTTCAGGAGGATGCACAATGAGCGAACGTCTCGAGGATATTGCCGCTGCGATGGTGGCCGACGGCAAGGGTCTTTTGGCCGCCGACGAGAGTTCCGGCACCATCAAGAAGCGCTTCGACGTCATCGGCGTCGAATCGACCGCCGACAGCCGCCGCGACTATCGCGAGATGATGTTCCGCGCCAGGGAAGCGATGACCAGATACATCTCCGGCGTCATCCTCTATGACGAGACCATTCGCCAGAAAGCCGCCGATGGCACGCCGCTGGTCGACATCATCAAGGCGACCGGCGCCATTCCAGGCATCAAGGTCGATGCCGGCGCCAAGCCTCTGGCCGGGTACCCCGGCGACACCATCACCGAAGGCCTCGACGGCCTGCGCGAGCGGCTCGCCGACTATTACAAGCTCGGCGCCCGTTTCGCCAAATGGCGTGCGGTGATCGACATCGACGTCGCCAGGGGCGTGCCCTCCGCCACGTCGATCGACTCGAACGCCCATGCGCTCGCCCGCTATGCGGCGCTCTGTCAGGAGGCCGGCATCGTGCCGATCGTCGAGCCGGAGGTGCTGATGGACGGCGCCCACGACATCGGCACCTGCTACGAGATCAGCAAGGCAACGCTGACGAAACTCTACACCGAGCTCTACGCCGCCCGCGTCGTCCTTGAAGGCACCATTCTGAAGCCGAACATGGTTCTCGCCGGCAAAAAATCCGGCAACACCAGCAGCCCCGAGGAAGTCGCCGAAAAGACCATAAAACTGTTCCGCGAGACGGTGCCGGCAGCGATTGGCGGCATCGCCTTTCTCTCGGGTGGGCAATCGGATGAGGAGGCGACCGCCAACCTCAACGCCATCAACGCCATCGGCCCGCATCCATGGAAGCTGACCTTCTCCTATGGCCGCGCCTTGCAGGCGGCGCCGCAGAAGGCATGGAGCGGCAAGGCGGCCAACGTCGCCGCTGCCCAGGCAGCCTTCGCCCACCGCGCCCACATGAACCACCTGGCAGCGCTTGGCAAATGGCAGCCGGAATTGGAACAGGCCGCCTGACCGGTTTTTTATCTTCGTCCGAACCCGGGCCATGTGCCCGGGTTCCATCTGCTCCAAAATGCTCCAAAAAAATGCGGCGCCGTGTCGGCTTGCGTTGAGCCCGAACGTCCTTGGGGCTCAACGAGGAGCAGGCTGATGCCAAACAACAGGATCGTTTCACAGCAAGACTGGTTCCAGGCGCACAAGGCGCATCTGGCCCGTGAAAAGGAATTGACGCGTTTTCGCGACCGCATCGCTGCCGAACGGCGGCAATTGCCTTGGCTGAAGATGCGGAAGGACTATGTCTTCGAGACCGAACAGGGCCCGAAGAAACTGGCCGACCTGTTCGGAGGCGCGAGCCAGCTGATCGTCTACCACTTCATGTTCGGGCCGGGCGCCGACTACCGTTGCGAAGGCTGTTCCTTTCTTGCCGATCACATCGACGGCGCCAACCAGCACCTCAAGCACCATGATGTGTCGCTGATCGTGATCTCGCGGGCGCCGCTGGCCGAATTTCTGCCCTACAAACAGCGCATGGGCTGGAAATTCGACTGGGTGTCGTCCTACGCCTCGGACTTCAACTTCGACATGCAGGTTTCCTTCACCGACAAGCAGATCGCATCCGGCGACACGACCTACAATTTCGAGCAGCGCGCGCTGAGATCGAAGGACCTTCCCGGCATCAGCGTGTTCTACAGGGATGAGAACGGCGACATCTTCCTGACCTTCATGTCGCGCTCCAGGGGCGGCGATCCGCTGATCGGCGCCTATCACTATCTCGACCTGACGCCGAAGGGCCGCAACGAGACCGGTCCCTACCACAGCCTGATGGACTGGGTGCGGCTGCACGACGAATATGCGGGCAGGCACGAAATGGAGGGCGCCTGTTGCCATTGACGACGGACCGTCGACGCAAGGTCTTTCGCCTCTGGCCTGATATGCGCTAAGTGCTGCTTGCTATGCCCTTTGACGGACTTACCCCATTAGCGGTTGGCCCCATTAACGGTTTGCGATGCAGCGCTTTCTTGCCCTCCTCACCTGGCTCGCCTTTCCGGTCTATGTCTGGCAGGGGCTTGGCGTGCGCCGCCGCACCAGCCGCATGGTGCCGGCGCAAGGTCCGGTCATGCACGAGATTTCGGGCCAGATACCGGCGATCTCGCTGCTGATGCTTGGCGATTCTTCCGCCGCCTCGGTCGGCATCGGCAATTCCGAATACGGGCTGGCCGCGCAACTGGGCGAGCTGATCTCGAAACGCACCGGCCGCGCCGTGCGCTGGCGGGCAGCCGGCTTCAACTCGGCGACCTCAGGCCAGATCCGCGACCATGTGCTGCCCAATCTGTCGGCCGATCCCTGGACGCATATCGTGCTCGCCATCGGCACCAACGACACCAAGAACTTTCACTCGGTGCCACGCTTCAAAAGCGATTTTGGCGGCCTGCTCTACGCGCTGCGCGCCAAATGGCCGGAGGCGCGCGTGGTGTGGTCGCCGGTGCTGGAATTCACCCGCGCACCGGCAATGCCGCCGCTGCTCGGAAAGATCCTGGAAATCCGCGCCGCCGAGATGAACCGGATGGGCGAGCGCCTTTGCCTCGAACGCGGCGCTGTGCCGGCGCCGCGCCTGCCGATCACCGATGCCGAAGCCGGTTTTGCCTCCGACGGATTTCATGCCTCGGAAGCCGGCTACCGGGCCTGGGCGGAACATCTGGTCGATTTGGTGCTGGCCAACGAACCACGCCTCGCGTAGCGGGCCGCCAGCCCTAATGCATGTCGCGCAAAAGCATGCCCTCGGGCTTGAACCGAGGGTGTGCAGCGGTTTTGCGATATCGACATGCATAAAACAACAACCTAAAGCGTCGCGTGAGGTCGGTCGAACGCGACGCGCTTTAGGTCCAATGGCCCAGCGCCGCTGTTATCGAAATTGCCGCCATTGCCAGCACCGCCAGCTTCCAAAAATCGCTGCGCCGCTTCAGCCCCGGCCAGCCGAGCGGCTTGATCAGCTGGATGACCATCATGGCAATGATAACGAGCGCGAGGAGTTTCGACATGCCGCTTTTGACTAGCGCATCGGCCCGCAAATCGAAATCGATTTTCGGAAAGCGCGATGCGTAGACTTAATGCTGCTGGAGCATCCTTTGCGCCTCCAAAGGGCGCGCGGCGCTCCAGCATCACGGTCGGCTGTCGAAGTACTCCTTTCGCTCACTCACGAGAGCGCTATGCCAGCGGCTTGAGGCCGGCCTCGATCGCAGCCCGTTTCGGTTCGAGGAACGGTGGCAAGGCCAGCCTTTCGCCCAGCGTTTCCAGCGGCTCGTCGGCCGTGAACCCTGGGCCGTCGGTGGCAATCTCGAACAATATGCCGTTCGGCTCGCGGAAATAGAGCGAACGGAAGTAATATCGCTCGACCTCACCGCTTGACGGCAGGCGGAATTCGGCCAGCCGCGCCGTCCATTGATGCAAAATCTCCTGGTCCGGCGCCCTGAATGCCACGTGGTGGACCGCACCGGCGCCCTGCCGTGCCGGCGCAAGGCCCGGCTGCACAGCGACATGAAGCTCCGCCGCCGGGCCACCAGCTCGCATCTCGAAGACGTGAACCTGGCCCTGACCATCCGGCGAGGGATAGTCCCGCGCCTTGCGCATGTTCATCACCCTGGTCAGCACGGTTTCAGTGTTGGTGATGTTGGGAACGCTGATGACGATAGGCCCGAGCCCGCGTATCTGGTGCTCGATTGGGACCGGGCTTTGATCCCAGGGGTGACTGTCGCCCTTGCCGCCATCGCTGACGAGACGCAGGCGCTGGCCTTCCGGGTCTTCGAAGTCCAGCGACGGGTAGCCGCCGATATCGCCGATCTCTCCCGTCGCGACGGTCTCGCCGGACAAGTGCTGCTTCCACCAGGCAAGGCTTTCAGGGCTGGCGACCCTCAGGCTGGTCCGCACGATGCTGTTGGTGCCGCGCCGCTCGCGTCCGACCGGCCAATCGAAGAAGGTAAGATCGGTGCCAGGCGTCGCCTCGGCGTCGGCATAGAAAAGGTGATAGGCCGACGTGTCGTCCTGATTGACCGTCTTCTTGACCAGTCGCAGGCCCAGGGTCCTGGTGTAAAAACGAAGGTTTCCGGGTGCATTGGCCGTCATTGCGGTCAGATGGTGAATTCCTGTCAGTTGCAGCTCATTGTCATCTCCCTGATCTCTGGAAAATTTTTCTCCCTAGATATCAGAACCCCGGCCCTGTCGCTGCTGCGGATTCCGACGGTCCGTCATTGGCAGATGAAAGACTTGGTCCCGGCGACGAGAAGCCTGCTTCACACGCGCAAACGGATCGGAACCGGCAAAACTTGCACGCTCGCCAAAGACCGCTCAGCCTCCTGACAGACTGCTGTCAGGAGGGGTGTGCGATAGTGTCTCCATCGAAAGAGAGGAGACCAGCCATGAACGGTTTTACCATTCTGCGTAGCGTGCAGCACTATGTCGGCAAGATCCGGACGATGCGCAACGAGATCCGCACCCGGCGTTTCATGAACGGGTTGCCGCAGAGCATCCGCAAGGACATCGGTTGGCCGGATAATTATGAAGGCCGCCACGGCCGCGGCCATTGAGGCGATTTTTTGCGGCAGCGGTTGCATGCCGACGCCATGCGCCCAGATAAACAGGTCCGGCGGACCGAAAGACGGAGCAGCAAATGTCGGAACAGAAAACTATCGGCGTTCTTTTCATCGATCGCTTCGCCGATTGGGAATACGGGCTGCTGGCGGCTTCGGCGGTCGAATGGTTCGGCGCACGCGCGGTTTCGCTGGCGCCGAACGGCGAGCCGGTGACTTCGGCCAGCGGATTTATGCTGACGCCCGACCGCTCCACCGCGGTTGATGAAAACACCGATCTTGACGCCGTCGCGGTCATCGGCTCCGACCAGTGGGTCGATGCTCCGCCTGACATCTCCGCACTGCTGACAGCGGTCGCAGCGCGCGGCGGTGTGGTCGGCGGCATCTGCGCGGGCACGCTGGCACTGGCGCGTGCCGGCCTGTTCGGCAACGCCAAACACACCAGCAATGGTCGTGACTGGATCAACGAAAAGGAGCCGGGCTATCCGGGCGCCCAGAACTATCAGGACGTGCCCTATGCGGTCGCCGACGGTCGCATCGTGTCCGCGCCGGGTTCAGCTCCCGGCACCTTCGCTCTTGCCTGTTTGAAGACGCTCTATCCCCAGAGAAGCAGCGATCTCGCTGAGATGCGTACGCTGTTCGCCAAGGAGTATGCCGAAGGGGAATATGCTGAAGCCTCCTGACAGTATGGTGTCAGGAGCGGCGTGCAATAATTCGAAAGTACCAGGAGACAGACATGGCCTTCATCCCTGCAAAAGCTTCGGCATGGTTCGAGATTCCCGTCACCGACATGGATCGGGCGCGCGCCTTTTACGGGTCGGTGCTTGAGAACGATCTCATTCTGGAGGAGAGCGGCCCGAACCCGATGGCCATGTTCGCCGCGCAGGACCGAACCGCCTCCGGGCACGTTTACCCCGGGAAACCCGCGGCACCGGGAACCGGCCCGACCATCCATCTGTCGGTTGCCGCACCGATCGAGGACGCGATGGAACGGGTGAGGCAGAACGGCGGGCAGGTCGTCTCGCCGGCAATCTCCATCCCGGCCGGCACATTCGCCTATTGCCTCGACCCCGACGGCAACAGCTTTGGGCTCTTCGTCTAGGTGACGCATGGTAAAGAGCTGGAACGACAGGCTGAACACGCCGGGCATCAACGGCATCAAGCCGACGCCGCGCACTGTTGGCGACGTCGTCGAGGGCCAGCCGATGCTGGTGCCGACGGCACGGCAGGTCGATGATTTCATCCGCTCCATTCCAGAGGGCGTGGCCATGGATGTCCGCGCGTTGCGCACCGCGCTCGCCATTGAGCACGGCGCCGAAGTGACATGTCCGGTCACCATCGGCTATCATCTGCGCACTGTCGCCGAGGCCGCCAACGAGGATCTGGAACGCGGCATGACGCTGAGCGACATCGCGCCGTTCTGGCGGGTGCTGGATGCAAAGACGCCGACAACAGGGAAGTTGTCCTTCGGCGCGGCATTCGTCGCCGCGCAGCGCAAGCGCGAAGGGCTTGAGCCATAATGCATCGCCCGAAAGTTGGAACCGGTTTGGGGACAACGACAGGCTAAAAACAACATCGAGGGACCACACGATGCGCCGCGCCGACAGGCTCTTCCAGATCGTGCAGCATCTGCGCGGTGGCCGTCTGGTCACCGCCCAGAAGCTGGGCACGTGGCTCGAGGTTTCCGAGCGAACCATCTACCGCGACATCGCCGACCTGCAGTCCACGGGCGTGCCGATCGACGGCGAGGCCGGCGTCGGCTACATGATGAGGGAGGGTTTCGACCTTCCGCCGCTGATGTTCACGCGTGACGAGATCGTCGCGCTGGTCGCCGGCGCCCGCATGGTGCGCGCATTTGGCGGTGCTGCCATGGCGCGGGCCGCCGACGAGGCGCTGGTCAAGATCGGCGCCGTGCTGCCCGATGCCGAAAAAGACCGCATCGCCCGCACTGAGATCCACACGCCGATGTGGGTGGTGAGCGACGCCGCCCGCGAAGCAATCGACCTGATCGAGCGCGCGGTGGAAAAACGCCAGGTGCTGACCATCGACTACTCCGACGAAGCAGGCCGCAGCACCGTGCGCGACATCAGGCCATTGGGCCTGTGGTTCTGGGGCAAGGTGTGGACGCTGGTCGCCTGGTGCGAGATGCGCGACGACTTTCGCGCTTTCCGCATCGACCGCATCGCTTCGGTGGTCATAGCCGGCCGCGTCTTCAAGCCGGAGCGCGGCAAGCAGCTCGCCGATTTTTACCGTGCGGTGGAGCGCAGCGACGACTACGGCATGGCGCCGGACCGGGCCGCGCGAACCTAGGCGCTCTTACCTTCTCCCCTTGTTGTGGGAGAAGGTGGATTGGCGCGCAGCGCCAAGACGGAAGAGGGGTGTTGGACGGAGTGCGTCGGTTCGAGCTGGAGCACCCTCATCCGGCCGCTTCGCGGCCACCTTCTCCCACAAGGGGAGAAGGAAAGGGCGCCGCTTCTTACTCCTCGTCGTCCTTGTCCTCGTCCTTCGACTTCAGCGCCGAGAGCTTGGCGAAGACGGCGTTGGCGTCGAGTTCCGCATCCTCGTCCCTTGGCTTCTCCGGCGCCGGCACGAGGCGCTCGGTCAATGCCGCCGGCAGCAGCGTGTCGCCGGCCGGCTGTGCCTGCTCGCGGCCACGCGAGGCGCGGTTGACTTCCATGTCGAGGTCGATCTGCGAGGCGAGACCCAGCGTCACCGGATCCATCGGCTGCAGGTTGGCTGAGTTCCAGTGCTTTCTGTCGCGGATCTGGTCGATCGTCGACTTGGTGGTGCCGACGAGGCGCGCGATCTGCGCGTCCTTCAACTCGGGATGGTTGCGGACCAGCCAGAGGATGGCGTTTGGCCGGTCCTGGCGCTTTGACAGCGGCGTGTAGCGCGGACCCTTGCGCTTGGATTCCGGCACCCGCACCTTGGGGTCGGACAGCTTCAGCCGATGGTTCGGATCCTTCTCGGCGCGTGCGATCTCGTCGCGGCTCAGCTGGCCAGTCATGATCGGGTCCATGCCCTTGATGCCTTGCGCCGATTCGCCGTCGGCGATCGCCTTGACCTCGAGCGGATGCAGTCCGCAGAACTGCGCGATCTGCTCGAAGGACAGCGCGGTGTTGTCGACCAGCCAGACGGCGGTCGCCTTGGGCATCAGCAGCGTATTGGCCATTGCAAATATCCTTCTCGTTCGCCCGCGTTCCCGCGCGGGCGGTGGTTTTAGAGCCACCAAAATGGGAAAATCGCGGTTTATATAGCCGCTCCGTTGCCGTTCCGCAACGTTTTTGGAAGGTAGTCGCGAGATGGCGGGAGATATCGAACCTGTCAAGGCAGCCTTGTCGGCTTCAGCATCGCGCCTTCGGTGAGCCGCTCAGCGGCCGCGGCCGCTAGCCCGGCAACAAAACGTCCTTCTGTCGGCATTTGCCGACTGTTGGTGGGAACATGTTTCATCCACATTTCGCTTCGGTAGCGGCGAGCTGCTTTGGGAGAGCAAGCCGCCGCCGATGTGGGCTGATCGATGTTGGAAACCGGGCACGCTGTCGCGGCGGGGTTGTTTCCGTTCGCCATTTCCTATGCGCTTCTGGCAATGCTGCCGGGCGCCAATTTTGCTGTCGTCGCGCAGGCCGGGCTAACCGCTTCGCGTACTACAGCGCTTTCGGCAGCCGCCGGCATTGCCCTGGACGCGAGTTCGCTGGCGATGGTCGTCGCGACGGGCGCTGCAGCGCTGCCGCCGGGGGGCATTGCGCACCAGATAGCCGCCAGCCTTTACGGCGCAATGCTGGTCTTCATCGGCTGGAATTCGATGCGGCGGGCGCTGTCGATCACGATCGGCGCCGACGAGCCGAAGCCGATTCCCATCGTTCGGTACTTCCGGCTGGGGTTTGTCACGGCGGCGGCAAATCCGGCCACCGCATTGTTTTTTGCATCCTCTGCGCTGAGCTTGAATACGCGCGGGCCAATCCAGATATCCGTGGTAGCGCTGGTTTTTGCCATTGCAATCGCCTGGTTTGGCCTTGTCGGCCTGGCTATTTCCCAGCCAGCCATGCGCGAATTCTACAACCGTTTCCGCAGGCACGTGGACATCGTGCTGGGAGGCGCCTTGATAGCGATTGGTTTTGCCGCGCTTAGCCATTGAAGCAACAAATAGGCGGTCTTCCACCGATTTGGCCGATCGTCATCTGCGATTGAGCGGTTCTGTGCTCTTGAGCAAGGCGACGAGTTGGCTTTGCTGACTTGTCCCGGTCTTGGCGAAAATCCGTTCGAGATAGGTCCGGCCGGTCTTTACCGTGATCGTCAAGTCGGATGCGGCATCTTTCAAGGGTCGTCCCTGCGAAAGCACGGCGGCCAGACGTGCCTCGGAGGGCGTCAGGTCGAACAGGCCCGCGAGGAGGGCTGGTGAAGGCACGACGGCACTGGCCCTTACTTCCGTTGCAGCAATCAGGATGTCCGCGCCGGTGAAAATGTCGTGTGCGGCGCGGCGCAGCGGCAAAAGATGGATGACCAGAGCCGGCCGGCTTTCGTTCGCGGCAACAGGAATGGATCGGACCGCGAAATCGTTGCGGTTCTCGAGAATGGCCTGCTGGAAAAGCGCATTGGCGGAGGCATTGGCGATCGCCATGCCGCCATAGGCGGTTGGCAGAAACATCTCGGTCATTTCTTCCAGCAGGCCGTTGGCCGTCAGCACGCGTCCCGATGCAGTCATGACCGCGGCCGGCAGCCCGATGGTCTCGAGTGCCGAGACGGTCGCCCTGGCCCGTTCCAACCCCAGTCGCGCCGAGACCATGCCGGCACGCGCGAAATGCGGGCGAAGCTGGTCCAGCCGATCGACCGACGCCCGATCGTAGGTGCCATCCTTCATCCACCGTTGAAATACGAAAGTGACGAGCTCGCCACTCGGCATGGCGACTGCCGAACAAGCGTGTGCGCCGATACCGGCCGCTCTCAGCTGTATCCGCACCGGATCACGTTCGACCTCTTCAGCTGTCAAGAAATCTTCGACCTGAACGAAGCTCGCCGGCTGCATGCTGCACATACGCTGTACGGCGTCAGAGAATTTCCAGGTGTCGCTGGCGACAAATTCGTCAAACACGGATCGCAGCGAGTTGCCGTGAACCGGAGAAACGTCACTCAATCTGCCGCGGACCGGAGAATCGCCACTGAACAGGAAGATGGCGCCGGTGGCCGAACCAGAAAGACTGCCGGCAGCTTCGAGCGCATCGCCCCAAAGTTCCGGCACGAAAGCCGCCTCGTAGATCTTGTCCGTCAGATCGTCGAACATGGGCGCAAGCCTGTTTCAGAGTCAGCACGCTACTGGCCCGGATCGGCGCCCGCAGCCACTGACCTAGTCCCGCGCGATCAAAATGCCCACGCTGAAACCGGAGTCAACCGCAGATTGCGGTCGAGTTGTATTCGGTTCTGGATAGTGGCCATCATAGCAGCCGCCGCTGTAGCCTCGGACTTCAAAACGACAAAACCCGCCGGACAGGGTCCAGCGGGCTCGGAACCGGCGACGGGAAAACCGCCTGCCTCGGCTCTTGCTTGGCGGATCAAAGCGTCTTGCGGGCGATCCTCTCGATGTCAGCACGGTTGATGCCGAGGTCGTTGAGCTCACGGGCGTTCAGGCGGTTCAGTTCGCGCACGGTTTCATTGTACATGCGCCAGTTACGGAAAGCACGGATCGGGTTCATGGTAGTCCTCCATCGTTTCGATGCCGCTCAAATAGGCACCGTTGATGAAAAGTTGAACAGACGCTTTTGCATGGCGGCAATGCGTTTGTTGCATTGCGCAATTAAGGTTTTGTTCAGCTTGCTTGCCGACCGTCAGCCGACATCGAGCACGATCTTGCCGATGTGGTCGCCGTCCTCCATCCGCTCATGCGCCCGCCACGCTTCCTTGAGCGGAAAGATCATGTCCATGACCGGTGCTACCTTGCGGGTGCCGAGCAGCGGCCACACCTGCGCCTCCAGCGCTGCGGCGATCGCCGCCTTGAATTCGACGGTGCGCGGCCGCAGCATCGAGCCGGTGTGGGTGAGCCGCTTGGCCATCATCTTCGAGAAGTCGGTGCTTGCCACCGCCCCGCTCTGCGTGGCGATCTGGACGATGCGGCCTTCCACCGCCGCGGCCTCGTAGTTTCGCGCCACATAGTCGCCGCCGACCATGTCGAGGATGACGTTGGCGCCCTTGCCGCCGGTCGCGTCCTTGACCGCCGCGACGAAGTCCTCCTCGCGGTAGTTGATCGCCCGGTCGGCGCCGAGCTTCAGACAGGCGTCACACTTCTCCTGGCTGCCGGCAGTGGTAACGACATGGGCGCCGAAGGCCGAGGCGAGCTGGATCGCCGTGGTGCCGATCCCGGACGAGCCGCCATGCACGAGCAGCGTCTCGCCGCTCTTCAGGGCGCCGCGTTCGAAGACATTATGCCAGACGGTGAAGTAGTTTTCCGGTACCGCCGCCGCTTCGGTGTGGGTAAAGCCGGCCGGCAGCGGCAGCACGCTGCCGGCATGCACCTTGGCGTATTCGGCATAGCCGCCGCCGGGCGTCAGCGCGCAGACGCGGTCGCCGACGCGCCAGCGCGATATCTCGTCGCCAAGAGCTGCAACTTCGCCTGACGCTTCGAGGCCCGGCAGGTCCGACGCACCAGGCGGCGGCGGGTAGACGCCCTTGCGTTGCTGCACATCCGGCCGGTTGATACCGGCGGCGCGCACCCGGATCAGGATTTCGCCGGGACCGGGCACCGGCACGTCACGCGTTTCCGGTTTCAGCACCCGCGGTCCGCCGGGTTCCGAGATCGCGATGGCCGTCATCTTCGCCGGAATTCTGTCCTGTCCGCTCGCCATGAATTTTTTCCCGTCTCGCTTCGCCAGTTTCTTGCCAGCTCTCGGTTTTCTTGCCGACTGTTTGCATCCATGCCCTTGCCCTATGTATGCTGATTGCCAAATCAGGCAAATGGCCACTGCAGCGCCGGGCGTGCGATTGGACGCGCCAAGGACGCTGTAGCCGTTTAATTTTGACGCATGAGCGAGGAGCGACGATGGCGATCTTCGACGACGAACCCAAAAAGAAAGCGCGCCCGCATGAGATCGGGCAGGATCTGTCGCTGCTTTCCGTCGATGAACTGTCCGAGCGGATCGGCATCTTGCGCGACGAGATCGCCCGGCTCGAAGCCGAACTCAAGACCAAGAGCACCACCAAATCAGCGGCCGAGGCGTTGTTTCGCCGCGGATAGTTTCCAGAGCCGAAGCGCCCGCCGGCGAAAAGCTCGAATGCGACTGTCTTCAGACCCTCCCCAAATTCCAGCCGGATCAGCTAAATGTTTGCAAGCTACCGACCGATCCTTTCGCTGCTTCGCGGCACCGCTTTCCTGCTTGCGGCAACCGGACTGCACGGGCTGTTGTTGCCGCTGCGCGGCCAGTTGGAGGGTTTCTCGACCGCATCGCTCGGCCTGATGGGCACGGCCTGGGCCGGCGGCTTCGTCACCGGCTGCTTCTTTGCGCCGCGCCTGGTGCGCCGCGCCGGTCACGTACGCGCTTTTGGCGCCTTTGCGGCATCGGGAGCCATCGTCGCACTGCTCACCGGCCTGATCATCGACGAATATATCTGGATCCTGCTGCGCGCCTTCACCGGCTTCACCATGGCCGGCGCCTTCATGATCATCGAAAGCTGGCTCAACGAGAAGTCCACCAACGAGAACCGCGGCGCCGTCTTCGGCCTTTACATGATGGTCACCTATGCCTCGATCATGGGCGGCCAGATGATCGTTGCCGGCGGTGATGTGAAGTCGGCCTCGCTGTTCATGATCACCGGTATCCTGTTCTGCCTGTCGCTCATTCCGACCGCAGTGTCGACCGCTTCGCATCCCAAGCCGCTGCAGGACGTCTCGCTCGACGTCAAGGGGCTCTATGTCAATTCGCCGGTGTCGGCGATCGCCTGCGTTCTGATCGGCGTCGCCAACGGCGCCTGGGGCACGCTTGGCGCCGTCTATGGCGCCCGCATCGGCATTTCCACGGCCGAGATCGCGCTGATGATGAGCCTGGTGGTCGTCGCTGGCGCCGCCATGCAACTTCCGGCCGGGCGTCTCTCCGACAAGACTGACCGCCGCTTCGTGCTGGCGGGCCTGGCCTTCGGCGCGGCGCTGTTCGCCCTCGCGCTGTTCCTGTTCGAGCCGCGCTCCGGCGTCTTCGTCATCGTCTGCACCGCCGCCTACGGGGCCTTTGCCTACACGCTCTATTCGATCGCCGTGGCCCATGCCAACGACCACGCCCGGGCGGAGGATTTCGTCAAAGTGTCCGGCGGCCTGCTGCTGCTCTATGGTTTCGGCACGATGATCGGGCCGCTGCTGGCCGCCGGCCTGATGGGCTGGATGCGGCCGGAAAGCCTGTTCCTTGCAACGGCCCTCGCGCATCTTTGCCTGGCAGGCTATACGCTGCTGCGCATCAGCCGACGCGCGCCGGTGCCAATCGAAGACCGCGACGCCTTCAAGACGCAACCGGCCGAGCGCTCGATCACGCCGGAAGCCTTGCGGCTCGATCCGCGCAGAAAGCCTGAAACCAACGGTTGAGATTTGGAAAACTTTGCCTCACAAATAAGGCATGATGTTTTCCGACGCCTTCATGGCGATTGCCGACCCCAACCGGCGCTATCTCTTGGAAGAGCTTCGGCGCGGCCCGAAGACCGTCAACGAACTGGCCGCCGGGTTGCCGGTCTCGCGCCCGGCGGTTTCGCAGCATCTGAAAGTGCTGCTCGACGCCGGGCTGGTCAACGCCAAGCCGGAAGGGACAAGGCGCGTCTATACGGTCAGCAGTGCCGGCTTCCTGAAGCTCAACATCTGGCTCGACCAGTTCTGGGAAGCCGAGCAGCTTGGCTCGCCCGGAAGCTGAGGTGCGCCGTCGCATCTTTGCCAGTAGACAGGCATGGCGAAGCTCCTCTGGATCCAGGTGCTGGCGCTGAGCCGCACATCTCATTGAAACAATGTCAGACACCGGCCTAAGCGTTCCAGCTTGGACGTTTCTGAACGCGGTCGAGCCAATGATGGACATTGACGAGCGAGTCCGGGATGTCGGCTCCGAAGAAGGCGCCAAGCCACGCTGCGACGGCGGCGGTGATGTCGGCGACGGAGTACTGATCGCCCGCGATGAACGGGCGGCCATCGGCGATCTCGCGGTCAAGCCACGCCCACTTTGCCGGAACGGCTTCGCGCTGGGTTTCGGCGAAAGCCGGGAACTGCACAAGCCGCTCCGCAAACATAGGATCGGAATGCAGCGCAATGCTGCCGATCGTTCCGAAGATCTCGATCTCGGCGCGGCGGTTCCACATCTCGACCTTGCCTTGGCTGACCGCGTCCGAGCCGAACAGTGCCGGCGTTGGATGAAGCGCCTCCAGATAGCGGCAGATGGCGATGCTTTCGGTGATCACCGTCCCGTCATCGAGCACGAGCACGGGAATCTGGCCGAGTGAGTTGAGCTCAAGGAATTGCGGGGTTTTGTGCTCGCCTTTTGTCAGATCGACATCAACCCGCGGAACGTCGATGCCTTTCTCAGCCATGAAGATGCGGACGCGGTAGGAATTCGGACCGATGCCGCAGTAGAGTTTCATCATATTCTCCCGATTCTGCTGGTCTTTGGCTCAGGCTGGGGCGCTCGCGCGCATTCCACCCGCAGGTTGTCGAGCATCTGGCTCCAGCCAGCCTGATGGTTTTTGGGCTGATCATGGCCGTCAAGAAAGGCGCCTTGCTCGGTCATCAGCAGCCGGCAGCCTGTGCCTTCTGGACTGAATTCAACCGTCAGCAGGCCGACAAACAATCGCTGGCCGCTGCTGGTCATGCCACCAGCCGAGACGATGCGCTGGTCGCGCACGATGTCGAGGTAGCGCGTCTCGTTCACATAACTCTCGCCATCCTTGGGTCCGAAACGGCTGAGCGCAATGCCGCCCACTTGGAACTCGAAGCATTCAATGCTGCTTTCCCAACCCTCGCCGGGCGAGCCCCAGCGCTGCAATGCGGCGGGATCGGACCAAGCGGCGAACACCAGCGCCGGCGAAGCGTCGTAGCTGCGTTCGAGCACTATGGTCGAATGGATGACGGAGCGTTCGCTCATGTTGGCCTCCTCAGTTTCCTTCGGTTTCGTCTTTGGTTTCCGCAAGAAAGCCGCCGAGCCGGTCGAGCCGCTGTTCCCAACTCAGGCGCCGTTCGTTGATCCAGTGTTCGGCGGTCCTCAGCGCCCTCGGCTCGAGCTGGCAGGTGCGCACCCGGCCGAGCTTTTCGGTGCGGACGAGACCGCTCGCCTCGAGCACGTTCAGGTGCTGGACGACCGCCGACAGCGACATCGCCAGCGGCTCGGCCAACTGGCTGACCGATGCGGGGCCGCACGACAGCCTCTCCACCATGTGCCGCCGCGCCGGGTCGGCGAGCGCTTGGAACATCAGGTCGAGCTGGGCGGTATCGTGCAGCATCGGGCTTAACCGTTGTTGTAGGGGAAAGTTTCAAATAGGGCTGCGCTTCCTCGATCACTCGGGCGACAGACGGCCGCAGCAGCAGCCGGTCGTGGTAGCGCGCGACTGTTCATTGCCGACAGATGTGAACGGCGTTCCGTTTTCATAGTGCGATCAGCGGCTTCCAGCAGAAGGAGGCGAGCGGATGGAGATGCATCGTCAAGGACACTGCTTTGCTCGTTCCCTTAGTGGTTCGCCGCTGCATGGTTTACGGAGCTAAACACTGAAGCGACTACTTAACTATTGCCGATGGTGTGTCAAGGTCCGACTCCGCGCTTACCTGGCTTGGCTATGGGCGACGATGGCATCAACGATCGCGGCCCAATCGTCGGGATGGAGTTCGTGGCCGCCGCCTTCAATGCGGACAAGCCTCGCGCCGGCAACTGCTTCGGCCAGAGCGGCGCCATGCTCGACCGGAAAGATCGGATCCGCGGTGCCGTGGATGACGAGGAGCGGAACCTTCAAATCGTGCGTTCGACCCTTCCGATCCTCGCTGCCCCGATCCTCGCCGCCCCGATCTTCACCGGTCTTGAGCATGAAATGATTGGTCGCGCTTAGAAAACCGCCGGACCGGTCGTAGTCCTGTTCGACGAAGGCTCTCGTTCGCCTCTCGTCGAAGGGATGCGTAGTGCCGGCGATCGCGTGCGCGTCCTTGACGATGTAGTCGACCACCTGGGCTCGGTCCGACCAGTCGACCTTGGCGCCTTCGGCCGAATGCTTCATATAGGCTTCGCTCGTCCCTGGCAGATGCGAGGTGTCGATCCCGATTGGCGAAGTGCTGATCGCCGTTAGCGAGATGATCCGCGATGGATATTTCAACGCCACGAGCTGCGCGATCATGCCGCCCATCGACATGCCGACGACATGCGCTTTCGCGATGCCATGATTGTCGAGGATGTGAATGGCGTCATCCACCATGTCGTCGAAAGTGTAAGGCGGTTCGCCCGGCGCATATTTGGTCGAACGGCCGGTATCGCGATTGTCATAGCGGATCACGAACAGGCCGTTGCCGCCCAGTTTCCGGCAGAACGCCTCAGGCCACCAGAGCATCGAAGCCATCGCGCCCATGATCAGCAGCATCGGCGGATGCGCGGGATCGCCAAACGTCTGTGACACGATTTCCGGTTCCGCTGCCTTGGTCATGGTCGCCGTCTCCTCTCTGCAAAACCGATTGCATTTCGCAATCAGTTGCACGATAATAAAACTGATATGATAATGCAACCGGTTTCTATCGGAGAATCGCATGAGCATCGATCATCGGTCTGGGTGCCCGATCAACCTGTCGCTTGAAGTGTTCGGCGACCGGTGGAGCCTGATCATCCTCCGCGACATGATTTTCGGCGGCAAACGCCACTTTCGCGACCTGCTCAACGGGTCATTGGAACGCATCGCTTCCAACATCCTCGCCGATCGGCTGAAGCGGCTGATGGAACTCGGCATGCTGACCAGGGCCGACGATCCCACCCACAAGCAGAAGGCGATCTACAGCCTGACCGAAATGGCGATAACGCTGGTGCCGATCCTGGCGCATCTCGGCGCCTGGGGTCGCGTCTGGCTGCCGGTCAGCGAGGAGCTCTCGATCCGCGCCGAACTTCTCGAAAAGGGCGGCCCGCCGATGTGGGAAGAGTTCATGGACGAACTGCGCCACGAACATCTGGGCACGCCTTCCGACACGCCGCCGGATGCCACCGTGCGTGCGACGTTGCAGGCCGGATACGAGGCGGTTGTCGCCCGAAAGGCGCCGGGCGCCGGGTGCGATGCCGGCGCCTGACCAACTTATTTCCCCCATCGCAGGGCGGCTCTGCTATTAAAGCCATTGAAAACTATAATTACGGGATTGGAAAAGCCCTTGGTTGAGAACTCTAAGGATACTGCCCGCGCGCGGGCCGATTTGCGTTTCAAGAAGCAGGAAGAGGCAGCCACGGTTCGTCAGAAGGCGATGGCGGAATATGTCGCCGAGAGCGATGCCCGCCAGATAAAGACCAACAAGCTGAGGGCGCTCCGCCTTGCCAAGGAAGCGGAAGACCTCGCCAATGCGCCGGCTGCTCCGGTGAAGAAGCCGACACGCGCCAAGAAAAAATAGCGGTCCGGCGTGTCGGGCGGGCCTGTCCTGCCGTCGGCAGGTGCTGACAACGAGGCGGCTGCTTCACCGCCTTTATGCATGTCGTTACAGCAAAACCGCTGCGCACCCTCGTTCAAGCCCGAGGCATGCTTTGCGCGACATGCATTAGCTCATGGTTATGTCGCGGCTGGCTGCTCGCATCGATACTGAGAAGCCGGCCAGGACGTCGACCAGTGCGATGACCATCAAAATGAAGAAAACCGAGTGCGCCGCGCCCTTCACCAGCAGGAACTCGACCAGGAACGCCACGAAGACGAAGGTCGACAACAGGTGGTCCATGATCGAGGCGCTCGTCGTGCGCGTCGATTTCAAGATTTCGACGAAGAAGAGAAGCAGCCCGATCAGCACGATCAGATCGCCGAACGTCATCGAGAACACTCCGCCCGACATCATGCGGATCGAGAACATTTGGATTGCCCAAGGATCGTCGCCGCCGCCGAATATTCCCAGAAGCCCAAGATTATAGAGGACGAAGGGTACGATCAGCAGCGGGATGGCACCGAACATCAGAAGGCTCCGGTTGGACAGCCTTCTCTAGTATGCGCTCGGCGTTCGCCGTCAAGAATTTTCGCATGCGACCGCGAACACGGACAAAGACCGTGCGAAATAACAGTACCAGCCGGTACGGCTGCCATAGGCATGGCTGCTGGCATATTTGACAACAATTCGAGGGGCGATCATCTGCGCAAAACGCAGAAAGACCGGCGCGATGGCCGGTCCTTCGATAGTCCCAAACCGTCGAAAGCGTTCTCAGCTTTCCTTCGGCTCCAGAACCTGGCGACCGCGATACATGCCGGTCTTCAGGTCGATATGGTGCGGGCGGCGCATCTCGCCGGAATTCTTGTCCTCGACATAGGTCGGAGCCTTCAGCGCATCGGCCGAGCGGCGCATGCCGCGCTTCGACGGGGAGGTTTTTCGTTTCGGTACGGCCATGGATATGCTCCACTACATGGTCAAAATGCCCCGGCTGCCCTCGTGAAAGGGCCGCGTCAGGGCCGGAATCTGAGAAAGTCGGGTGCCTATACACGCCCTGCGCCGTTTTGGCCAGCGCCGTCGCGAATTTTTTTAAGCTATCGCAGACAGCCGACATAGGCGCCGGACCGACCCGCGCGCCGCTCGATCAGCGAGGCCAGCCGTCTCAACCCCGGCCCGGGCTTCGCCGGGTTGCGGGCGATCGGGTTCGGCAGGGTGACGGCAAGCAGCGCCGCCTGGCGACGCGACAATCGTTTTGCCGAAACCCCGAAATGGTGCTGGGCGGCAGCCTCGATGCCATAGATGCCCGGTCCCCATTCGGCGATATTGAGATAGATTTCCATGATGCGCCGTTTCGACATCACCATGTCGACATAGACAGCCAGCGGCAGCTCGACGACTTTTCGGACCGAGCCCAGCGGCCGCGACCACAGATAGAGGTTCTTGACGCTCTGCATGGTGATGGTCGAGGCGCCGCGCGTCATCTCGCCGGCCAGCGCGTCGTCGACGACGCCCCTCAACTCGCCGAGGTCGATCCCGCGATGGAAACAGAACTGCCCGTCCTCCGACATGATGACCGAATGCGCCAACGCCGGCGCCACATCGTCGATCGAGACCCAGCGCCGGTCATAGCCGGAAAACGTCGCCAGATCCTTCAGCATCAGTGTCGATACCGGATGCACGAACGGCGGCAGATACAGAAAGGTCAACACCACCGGCATCAGCGCCAGCACCACGGCGACGGAGATACCGCGCCGGACCCAGTGCCGAGGCCAACGTTTGAGACCGATGCGATTGCCGCGTTTCGGCCTCACCATGTCCAGCCCTTCGGTTTCGTGATCGACGATCGGTTCCGCCAAGCCGCTCAATCCATGCTGCTCCCTGCCCCCGGCATAATGGCGCTTGGCTTCTTGCGCAACGTCTGAGTGTCGGCTACCGGTCCCCGGCATGGCGAAAGACGATCAAATACCGTTCGAGGCAGCGCTTCTCGCACGCACAGGGCCGATCGAGGCGCTGCTCAGGCGGCTGCTCGATGACCGCCCGCTTTCAGGCGAGATCGCGCGGCCGCAGCGTTTGATGGAGGCGATGCGCCACGGCGTGCTGAATGGCGGCAAGCGCCTGCGCCCTTTCCTGGTCATGGAAAGCGCTGCGCTGTTTTCCGCCGACGGCGAGGCGGCGCTGCGCGTGGCGGCGGCGCTCGAATGCGTGCATTGCTATTCGCTGATCCATGACGATCTGCCGGCCATGGACGACGACGATCTGCGCCGAGGCCAGCCGACCGTTCACAAGGCCTTCGACGAGGCGACCGCCATCCTCGCCGGCGACGCCTTGCTGGCGCTCGCCTTCGATATCATTGCCGACGAAGCGACGATGCTGCCGGCCGAACGGCGGGCGGCGCTGGTGCTGGCGCTGGCCCGCGCCGCCGGAGCCGGTGGCATGGTCGGCGGCCAGATGCTCGATCTCGAAGCCGAGCGTATACGGCCGGAGGAAGCCGGCATAATCCGGCTTCAGGCGATGAAGACCGGCGCGCTGATCCGCTTCGCCTGCGAGGCGGGCGCAATTGTTGCCGGCGCGCCGGCGGCCGACCGTGAAAGACTGGCGGAATTCGGCTCGGCGATCGGGCTTGCCTTTCAACTTGCCGACGACCTGCTCGATCTGACTGCGGATGCGCGCCAGATGGGCAAGGCGACCGGCAAGGACGCAGCCGCCGGCAAGGCGACGCTGGTGGCGCTGCACGGCGCCAACTGGGCGCGGGACCAGCTTCAAGGCCTCGTCGACCAGGCCCACGTCTTGCTTTGTCCCTATGGCGAAGACGCCGTGCTTCTGAAGCAGGCAGCGGAATTCGTGGCGGCCCGCAACAGCTGACGCTGTTCCAAGCTGTACTCCCGTCCTATGGCGCGCCGTGTAGCCAAGGAGGGTTGGCGAACTGTTCGGCCAGGAAATCCACGAACACGCGCACGCGCGGCGACAGAATTCGGCCAGGCGGATAGACAGCGCAGATTGGCGCTCCGTCAGGATGATTGTATCCGGTGAGCAGCGCGGTCAGTCTGCCTGCCTTGATATCCGGCCCGACCAATATCTCCGACATGCGGATGATGCCTATACCGGCGAGCGCAAGCCGGCGTAGCGCTTCGGTGCTGTTGGCCTCTATCGGGCTGCGGATACGCATGCTTTGCAGACCGTCCGGGCCATCGAACTCCCAGATATTGAGACCGCCGCGTGCTGTGACGCCAAGACAGACATGACCTTGAAGGTCGTCTGGCGTTGTCGGCATGCCATGTCTTTCGAGATATCGAGGTGATGCGCAAATGACACGGCGATTGGGCGCCAGCCGCCGCACCACCAGCCTGGAATCGCTGTGTGCGGCAACGCGCACGGCGACGTCGGTTTCCTCAGCCAACAGGTCGACAATGGCATCTGTGAACATCAGCTCGAGCTCGACGGCCGGGTAGCGATCGATGAAGGCTGGCAACATCGGCACGATCAAGCGATGGCCGAAGGCGCTCGGAAGACTGACGCGCAGCCGGCCGCGCGGTTCTGCTCCGGGTTGAACCGCGATTTCAGCCTCTTTGATGTCGTTCAGGATGCGGCGAGCGCTTTCGGCATAGGTGCTGCCTTCCGCCGTCAAGCTGATGCGCCGCGTCGAGCGCTGCAGCAAGCGCACGCCAAGGCGGGACTCAAGCCGACCGATGATTTTGCTGACGGCCGAAGGTGTCATCCGCAGCCGGCGTGCCGCTGCCGAGAAGTCGCCTTCCTCGACAACTGCCAGGTACACACCCATCGTCTCTTGCCGGTCGATGATATCTATTCCAATTCGTCACAGATGAACGGAAACTATCACCGATTATCAGCAGATGCGAACCATAATATGTTTTCCTCTTCAGCATGCAAAATGCTGGCAAGGAGGTGCCATGAGTTCAGAACACGTAAACCTGCGAGATGCTCACGACGTGCATCGGTGGGCACGTCGTCAGCGCAGCGCCGCAATTGGGCGGTGGTGTCTTTGGCTTATCCGTACGCTCAATCGGTCACGTCAAGGAATGGGAAAACGCTCAAGGCGAAGCAACGTCCGGGCTAGCGCAGCCGGCCGATCGGAATGATTTCTGGCGATGTTGGAGCGTATGGCTCGCCACGCCAGTTGCCGAGCCATTCTTCGACGACCAGCCCGGTCTGGTCCAGCATCTGCGCAAGGCTTTCCTTTGTCGGCACGGCGATTTTCGATTCGGCGCTGAGCACGCGTCCGCTGCCGGGCATTTCGTAACGGGTGGAGTAAGTGACGACACCGGTAGCGGGATTGTGGCGGAAATCGTTCGAAGTCCACGCCGCCTTCGTTCTCCCATATCATAGAACTGGACGAGGCCGGGATCGTTGTAGAGACGGTCGGTCATGGTAAGCCTATAGCTGAAGCCGTGGACCAGCAGAATTCGTGGAATAAAAGCGCAGCTTCGATGGTTTGTCGGGAAAATCAGTCGGCACCCATCACCGATTCCGCACCACAATGCATGCACCGCCGACGCTTTGCAGTTTCCGGCAGATGTTGTCGGCCTTGGCTTTGGAGTCGGCGCCGATCCGGACAGCATAGATGCCGCGCCTGCCGATCGGCGAGCGCACCCGGCTGACGACCGGATCATGGCCCTTAAGCAAGGCCGGAAACCGGCGCTTTACACCAGTCCATTGATTGAGCGCCGCGGCGCGGCGGAAATTGCCGGCCACCTGCACGCCCCACGGCTTGATGTTGATCGACGCCATCGCCACGGTTTGGGACTTGATGATCGGCAGCTTGCGGCAGGCGACCGCAAAGCTTGCTTTCTTGTCGAGCGGCTGGATGCTGCCGGCATAGGCGGTGTCGGTGAACCTGTCGGCCGGCTCGCCCATGATATCCAGGACGTAGTTTTCGGTTTCCATCGGCAGGAAGCCACCGGAACTCAGCCAGCGCGACACCCGGCTTTCGCCGGCATTGTAGGCGGCGGCGGCCAGGCCCAGATTGCCAAAGCCGGTTTTCATCTCGGCGAGATATCTTGCCGAGGCCGGAATGGCCTGCTCGATATCGAATGAATTGGCGAGGCCGCGTATCTTGGCGGTGCCCGGCATGAACTGGGCAATGCCTTCGGCGCCGACCGGACTGACCGCATTGGGATCGAAGCGGCTTTCCTTCCAGATCAGCCGTGCAAAGAAGTCCTTGGGCAGGCCGTTTCGATCGGCATGCGCCTCGATCAGATTGCAAACACGGTCGAGCAGCCGCTGCTTGGCGGGACGCGGCGGATCGGCGTGGACGGCCGTCGCCCAGCCCAGCCCACCAAGCAAAACCAATCCACCAAGCAAAATCGGCGTCACCCAGGGGAAGCGCCGCATCGACCTACTCCGCCGCAGCCTTGCCAGGTTGCCCAAACCGCTGCTCGATATAGTCGGCGACCATTTTCTCGAAGTCGGCGGCGATCGAAGGGCCGCGCAGCGTCGCCGCCTTCCTGCCGTCGACGAACACCGGCGCCGTCGGCGTCTCGCCGGTGCCGGGCAGCGAAATGCCGATATCGGCATGTTTGGATTCACCCGGACCGTTGACGATGCAGCCCATCACCGCGACTTTGAGGTTTTCGACGCCGGGGTATTTTTCACGCCACACCGGCATGTTCTTGCGCAGATCCGCCTGGATGTCCTGCGCGAGTTCCTGGAACACGGTAGAGGTGGTGCGGCCGCAGCCGGGGCAGGCGGCGACGATCGGTACGAACTGCCGAAACCCCATGGTCTGCAGGAGTTCCTGCGACACTTGCACCTCGCGGGTGCGGTCGCCGTTCGGCTCCGGCGTCAGCGAGATGCGGATCGTGTCGCCAATGCCTTGCTGGAGAAGAATGCCCATCGCCGCGGATGAGGCGACGATGCCTTTCGAACCCATGCCGGCCTCTGTGAGGCCGAGATGCAGCGCGTGGTTGGAGCGGGTGGCAAGCTCGGTGTAGACCGCGATCAGATCCTGCACTCCGCTGACCTTGGCCGACAGGATGATCTTCTCGCGGCCAAGGCCGATCTCCTCGGCCATTTCGGCCGACAGGATCGCCGACTGCACGATCGCCTCGCGCGTTACCTCCTGCGCGGTCAGCGGAAAGCCCTGGCGCTGGTTGTCGTCCATCAGCCTGGTCAAAAGCTCTTGGTCGAGCGACCCCCAGTTGACGCCGATGCGCACCGGCTTGTCGTACCGGATCGCCATCTCGACGATCGCCGCGAACTGCCGGTCCTTCTTGTCCTTGAAGCCGACATTGCCGGGATTGATGCGGTATTTGGCCAGCGCCTCGGCGCAAGCCGGGTGGTCGGCGAGCAGCTTGTGGCCGATATAGTGGAAATCGCCGACCAGCGGCACATTGATGCCGAGCCGTTCGAGCCGCTCGCGGATGGCGGGCACGGCGGCGGCACTCTCGTCGCGGTCGACGGTGATGCGCACGATCTCGGAGCCGGCGCGATGCAGCGCGGCAACTTGAGCGACTGTCTGGTCGACATCGGCGGTGTCGGTGTTGGTCATCGACTGAACGACGACAGGGGCGCCCCCGCCGACCATCACGCCGCCGACGTCGACACCGACAGACGTGCGGCGCGAGAAGGGTGAAGAAAAATATCCGGTCATGGCCGGCTGCCCTTTGTTAGCGCCGAATTCCGGAATCGGTTTCCGGAAACAATCTGCGCAAAAATCAAAATACAGCGTCCATTGCGCGTCCGAAAGGAGGCGCGGCGCTATAGAAGGTCCCGGCATGAGGTGGAGGAGCAAAGATGGCTTGTCAATGGCGACAGGCAGGCAAACCTGTCAAATCGAACCGCCGGACAAACAGGGAAACGCTCCGGCGGCATTGGTTGCCACCGGAGAAGATGGTCGGGAAAAGCGCGCACTGTTCCCTGCATGACCCCGAAACCGAAAGGATTTTCGGAAAGGACCATGCGCTGAAATCAGAAGCACGACGCGCCCTTTGCGCGTCCAAAGGACGCGCAGCGCCGTAGATGAGCGTCAGTGCGTGGTGGGTTTCGGTTTCGCCTTCAATTTCTCAATCTCGTCCTTGAGCGCCAGCTTGCGCCGCTTGAGATTCACGATTTCGAGGTCGTCGACCGATGGATGGTTCATCGCATCATCGATTTCGCGTTCGATGTCGCCGTGTTTCCGCTGCAGCTCATCAAGATGGGATGCAAGAGACATGATTGGTTCTCCCTTTCATGGTTTCCTCGATTGCAGCCGTCAAGGCGCGTCCCACCGCAATTTCGCTTCTGTGACGGCATAATGACAGTGTGCCACTATCGGGCACCGATGTCGAATGCTGCGTAGTAGCATTCCACGACAATACGAAATGTGGTATTGGCTGCGCGCCGGTGCAAGATACCTCCGGCCTCGCCCAATCAGGCCCATTTTTGGGCGCCGCAGACGTGCAGACGGTAAATAATGTCCGAACAGGAACAGGCCGATATCCGCCTCGAATATTCTCGGCTAAAGCAAGAACACGCCGATTTCGACGCGGCGATCAACGCGATGATCGCCATGGGCTGCGACCCTCTGCAGATCCAGCGCATGAAGAAGAAAAAGCTCTTCCTGAAAGACCGGCTGATGGCGCTGGAAGACCGGATCATCCCCGACATCATCGCGTGAGCGAATCCCACTTACGGTCGCGACAAATCCTGCTCATCCCGTGATCGAAAGCCTCGCGGCGCGTTCGCGCAGCAGGGCGATGAGATCGCCGGTCTTTTCCTCGGAAGTGTCGATGGGAACCACCAGGCATATCGTCGCCTCGACCTTGCCGGCAGCTGAAAAGACCGGCGCGGCAAGGCACTTTGTATAGGCGTCGACAAGACCGGAGGTCACACAGTAGCCGGCAGCCCCGGCCGTAGCGATATCTTCTATGAAGTCGTCCAGCAGCAATCTGCGGCCATCCGGCAGGACGAGATCGTCTTCGGACACCATGTCTTCGATCACCGCCCGTTCGAAACCGGCGAGAAGCAACCGCCCGGAAGCGGTCCAGGGAAGCGGTATCTGCAGACCCGTGGCCGAACTGATCCGGAACGGCCTGGTGCCCGGGCTTGAATGGACAATCGTGTAGCGGCCGTTTTGCAGCATGCACAATTCGGAGGTCTCGCCTGTCTCGCGCGAAAGATTGTCGACTTCCTGACGCCCTCGCCTGAGCAGGTCGTTGCCGCGCACATAGTCCATTCCGTAGAGATAAAGCTTCTTCCCGAAATAGACGCGATTGCCGTCGCCGGCCATTTCCAGCAGGCCCGCATCCACGAGCGAGCGCACGAGCGTGTAGATCGTCGAGCGCGGCGCATTCACTCCCTTGGCGAGATCGCCAATCCCGATCGCTCGCTGGTTCGCATGAAGAAACTCCAGGATATGGAGCACGCGGTTGAGACCCTTCTCGCGGGAGCCCGCAATCCTGTCGTCGTCCGGACCAGCGTCCGGCCGAACTGCCAAGGCATTGCCATCTTGCATTGCTGATTCCTGATGTTAGTATCTGTCTCGTACAGGATACATGTGTCTTTTGTAAGAGACAATCGAGCAGATTACCGATGCATGTATCGGCAAAGGGGAACACAACACGAAAAGGAGGTCGCCGTGAACGACACATCCAAAAGACGTGATTTTCTGAAACTGGCTGGGCTTGCAACGGCCGGAGTGGTGGGCGCAGCGACAACAGTCGATGTTCAGAAGGCGGCGGCGCAGGCGGCACCGGACAGCCTGATGCGCACCGTTCTCGATCGCGGCAAGGTGATCGTCGGTACCGGCAGCACCAACGCGCCCTGGCACTTTGAAAACGACGCCGGCGAACTGGTCGGCATGGACATCACCATGGGGCGCATTCTTGCCAAGGGACTTTTCGACGATACGACCAAGGTCGAGTTCGTCATGCAGGATCCGGCCCAGCGCATTCCGAACGTGACCACCAACAAGGTCGACATTTCGATCCAGTTCATGACCATGACCGCCCAGCGCTCGCAGCTGATCCACTTCTCCCGGCCCTATTACGTCGAAGGCATCGCCTTGCTGACCCTTCCAAACGCCGAAAACAAGACCTTCGACAAGCTGCTTGCCGGCGGTTCGGCGACGCGGGTTTCCATCCTGCAGAATGTCGATGCCGAGGCAAATGTGCACATCGTCCTGCCGGAGTCGCAGGTGATGCAGATAGACACGCAGGCCAACGTGCTGCAGGCACTGGAATCGAAACGCGTCGACGCCGCCGCCGTCGATCTGTCGACGGTTCGCTGGCTCGCCTCGCGTAATCCGGACAAATACTTCGATGCCGGCAAGAGCTGGTTCTCGATGCTTTACGGCGCCGCACTTCGGCAAGGCGACCTCGACTGGCTGACCTTCGTCAACACGACCTTCACCACCGCCATGTTCGGCCATGAGACGGCGCTCTACGACGCTGCATTCAAGGACTATTTTGGACAGGAGCCGCCGGCGCGCCATCCCGGCTTCCCGGTCATCTGATGCAAGCAGGCGGAAGGGCTTGCGCCCTTCCGCGGCTTATCATCGACAGCCCTCGATAATGACAGGGACACATGGGCTATACCCTGAACTTCAACCTGATCTGGCGGCATTTCGACAAGCTTTGGGGCGGGCTGCTGCTCAGCCTCGAGCTGGCCGTGATCTCCATCGCGATCGGCATCCTCATCGGACTGCTTCTGGCGATCTGGTACGTGTCGGCCGGGCGTGCGGTGCGGACCGTCATCGCCGCCTATGTCGAGTTCATCCGCAACGTGCCGCTGATCCTGCTCGTCTATCTCGTCTTCTACGGCCTGCCGACGGTGGTCGACATCGCCTACAGCGCGCAGACCTCGTTCATCGCCACGCTGTCGCTCTATAGCGGCGCTTATCTGGTCGAGGTGTTCCGCTCGGGGCTCGAAGCGGTTCCGCGCGGACAGCTCGACGCCGGCAAGGCGATCGGCCTGACGCCATGGCAAAGGCTGGTCCATGTGCGCCTGCCGACGATGCTGCGCATAACGCTGCCCGCGCTTTCCAACACGTTCCTGTCGCTGTTCAAGGACACGTCCGTTGCGTCGGTCATTTCGGTGCCCGAACTCACCTACGGCGCCCAGTGGATCAACTTCAACACCTTCCGCATCGTCGAGGTCTACCTTGTGGTGACGGCGATGTATCTCTTGACGGGCTACGCGCTTCTTTTTGCACTTCGGCTTGTCGAGCGCCGGTTCAGGGCGGCGCACTAGGATGCTTGGCCAGATCGCCTATGCCTTGCCCTTCCTGGCCCAGGGTTTTGCCGTGACGCTATTGGTGTCACTGCTGGTCGTGGTGTTGTCGCTCGTCGCCGGCGTGATGATGGGCGTCGGCCTTGTCTATGGCCCGGCTCCGCTGCGCTGGGCGGTGCGCATTTTCAGCGATACCATTCGCGGCATTCCGATCCTGGTGCTCATCTTCTTCGTCTATTACGGCCTGCCTGCCGTCGGCCTCCATCTGGAATCCTTCTGGGCAGCCGTGCTGGCGCTCACCCTGTTCAAGACGGCGCAGGTCATCGAGTATCTGCGCGGTGCGGTCGGTTCCATACCGAAGGGGCAGTCCGAAGCGGCGATGGCGATCGGGCTGACCTTTCGCCAGCGACTGGCCTACGTCATCTTCCCGCAAGCGTTCAGGCGTTTCCTGCCGCCATGGATCAATGGCGTCACCGATGCGGTGAAGGGCAGCGCGCTGGTCTCGCTGCTCGGCATCACCGACCTGATGCATGCCATCAACCAGGTCATCGGCCGCACCTATGAAGCGATGCCGCTCTACATCCTCGGTGCGGTCATCTATTTCGCCGTCAATTACGCGCTCTCCCTGGCCAGCCGACGGTTGGAGCGGCGTTTCTCCTTCATCCGGGAATAGCAAGATGCCCATCGCCACGCCCGCCAATCCGGCGCTTCTCGATGTCTCCGAGGTTTCCAAATCCTTCGGATCCGTCGCGGTCCTGCGCGCCGTCAGCCTGCAGGTGACGCGCGGCGAGGTGGTGACTGTCATCGGGCCTTCCGGCAGCGGCAAGACCACGCTGCTGCGCTGCGTCAACTTCCTGGAGAGCTACGACAGCGGCTCCATCCGCATCGACGGCAAGGAGGTCGGCTTCCGCGACACGGGAACACGCCAGCGCCGCAGCGAGCGCGACCTGGCGAAGATGCGGGCCGAAACCGGGATGGTGTTCCAGAGTTTCAATCTGTTTCCGCATCTGACGGCGGCCGGCAACATCATGCTTGGCCTGCGCAAGGTGCGCGGCAAGAGCAGTACCGAGGCCCGCGCCATTGCCGAGCACTGGCTCGGCCGGGTCGGCCTTGCCCACAAGGCCGACAGCCTGCCGGCCGAGCTTTCCGGCGGCCAGCAGCAGCGAGTCGGCATTGCCCGCGCGGTGGCGATGGAGCCGAAGATCCTGCTTCTCGACGAAATAACCTCCGCGCTCGACCCGGAACTCGTCGGCGAGGTGCTCGAGGTCGTGCGCAGCCTGGCCGAGGACGGCATGACGATGGTGATGGTCACGCACGAGATGGCCTTTGCCCGCGATGCCTCGAGCCGCATCATCTTCATGGCAGATGGCGGCGTCAGCGCCGCAGGCCCGCCCGCCGAGATACTGGGCGCGGAGATCGACAATGAGCGTCTCCGCAGTTTCCTGGCGCGGTTTCGTGCCTCGCATTTCTGACATCGGACGGCGAAAGCTGTCGCAAGGAGCCTTTTCATGACGCCTTACATCCGGCTCGCCGAATTGGGCCTGACGCTGCCCGAGCCGCCGACGCCGATCGCCAACTTCGTCACGCACGCCGAAAGCGGACGGCTGATCTTCCTCTCCGGCCAAGGGCCGTTGCGCGCCGACGGCACGCTTTGCACCGGCAAGGTCGGCGAGGACGTCACGGTTGAAGAGGCCTATAAGCATGCCCGTCTCACCGGCCTGAACCTGCTCGCCGTCATGCACGCTGCGGCAGGCGACCTCGGCCGCATTGTGCGCGTCGTCAAGCTGCTTGGCTTCGTCAACGCGATCCCGACCTTCAGCGACCATCCGAAGGTGGTGAATGGCTGTTCCGATCTTTTCGCCGCTGTCTTTGATAGTATCGGCGGGCACGCCCGTTCGGCGATCGGTGTCGGCTCCCTGCCGGGCAACATCACCGTGGAAATCGAGGCGGTCGTCGAGATCGCCGCCTGAAGTCTACCAATGGGACCTCCAGAGATGAAAACCTATTCCGCAAACGGCTCCAACACGACAATCCGCGAACGGCTCGGCCTTCGCCCGATCATCAATGTCTCCGGCACGATGACGGCGCTCGGCGCCTCGATCATCGTCCCGGAAGCGATCGCCGCCATGTCGGAGATCGCCTCGCAGTGGGTGGAGATGGACGATCTGCAGCGCGCTGCAAGCACGGTCGTCGCGCGCCTCACCGGCGGCGAGGCCGGCTTCATCACCGCGTGCTGCGCCAGCGGCATCACCATGGCCATTGCCGGCATGATGACCGGCACCAACCTTCTGGCGATCGAGCGGCTGCCGGACGACACCGAGGGCCTCAAGTCCGAGGTCATCGTCCAACTCGGCCACATCGTCAATTACGGCGCGCCGATCGACCAGTCGATCCGGCTCGCCGGGGCAAGGACCGTACCGGCCGGTACGGTCAGCGTGACTCAGGATTATCATGTGCGCGAGGCGATCCGCGACCGCACCGCAGCAGGCCTCTATGTCGTTGCCCATCACACGGTGCAATACGGCATGCTCTCGCTCGAGGAGTTCTGCGAGATCTGCCACGCCAAGGGCGTCCCGGTGATCGTTGACGCCGCCTCCGAATACGATTTGCGCGGCTTTCTCGCGCGCGGCGCCGACATCGTCGTCTATAGCGGGCACAAATTCCTCTCGGGACCGACAAGCGGCATCGTCACCGGGCGCAAGGATCTGGTGCGCGCCGCCTATCTGCAGAGCCGTGGCGTTGCGCGGGCGATGAAGGTCGGCAAGGAAAGCATCGCCGGCACAATGGCCGCACTGGAGGCCTGGGAGCGGCGCGATCATGCCGGCATCCGCAAGCGGGAAGAAGCGGCGCTCGATCTGTGGAAGGACGCATTGCAGGGCCTGACCGGCATCGCCCCGCATGTCATTCCCGATCCGACCGGCAATCCGCTCGACCGCCTGCAGGTGTTTGTTGCGCCCGAAAGCAGATTCACCGCCGCCGGCCTTGCGTCGGCGCTGGCGGCCGGTTCGCCTCCCATTATCGTGCGCAACCACGAGGTCGAGCGCGGTCACTTCTTCCTCGATCCGTGCAATCTCCATCCTGGCGAGGCGGAAATCGTCGCCGAGCGCCTGCGGGCCGTGTTGAGCGCCGCCGAGCGTCCGGCGGATGCGATGAAGTCGGCCCGCAAAGATAGCGCCGGCGCCTTGCGCTGGCCGGATTAGGCAATGATGGCGCCTCGCGCCAGAACGCTTGCGCAGAGGCAAGCATCCTTGCCGTCGATCCCGAATTCCGCTAAGGCGCGCCTTTGCCGCCAGGAGCAGAAGCTTGGACGATCAACGCGCCGACGTCGCCATCATCATGGGCAGCCAGTCCGACTGGGCGACGATGCGCCACGCCGCCGAAACGCTGGAGGCACTGGGCATTTCGCACAAGCGGCTGATCGTCTCGGCTCATCGCACCCCCGACCGGCTCTATGACTTCGCCAAGGGTGCCAAGGCGGCCGGCTTTCGGGTGATCATCGCCGGCGCCGGCGGTGCGGCACACCTGCCCGGCATGACGGCGGCGATGACGCCGCTCCCGGTTTTTGGCGTGCCGGTGGAATCGAAGGCGCTTTCCGGGCAGGATTCGCTGCTCTCCATCGTGCAGATGCCGGCCGGCATTCCGGTCGGCACGCTGGCCATCGGCAAGGCGGGCGCCACCAATGCCGCCCTTCTGGCTGCGGCCGTGCTGGCGCTGACCGACGAAAAGCTCGCCGCCCGGCTCGATGCCTGGCGCGCCGCCCAGACCGCCAAGGTCGCCGCCGAGCCCACGGACACGCCATGAGCCTGGCCGCCGGATCGACCATCGGCATCATCGGCGGCGGCCAGCTCGGCCGCATGCTGGCGATGGCCGCGGCGCGCCTCGGCTACCGCACGGTCGTGCTGGAGCCGCAGCCGGATTGTCCGGCGGCACAGGTCGCCAACCGGCAGATCACTGCCGCTTATGACGACACGGCCGCGCTCGCCGAACTGGCTGCAGTCAGCGCCGTCGTCACCTACGAGTTCGAGAACGTTCCGGTCATGGCCGCCAGCGCGCTTGCCGTCACGGTCCCCGTCTACCCGCCGGCGCGCGCGCTGGAAGTAGCGCAGGACCGGGTGGTGGAGAAGAAATTCCTCAACGGCATCGGTATTCCCACCGCGGATTTCTGCCCCGTCGACAATGACGACGAATTGACGGCGGCACTGAAAAAGTTCGACGGCAGCGGCATATTGAAGACGCGACGCATGGGCTATGACGGCAAGGGCCAGCGCGTATTCCGCAACATGGAAACAGGCGGCTTTGCCGGCACCTGCGAGGCGATGGGCAACGTGCCGCTGATCCTCGAATCCTTCGTCGCCTTCGAACGCGAGATCTCGGTGATCGCGGCGCGCGGCATGGACGGTTCGCTCGCCGCCTACGATCCGGCAGAAAACATCCACCGCAGCGGCATCCTGCACAGCTCGACCCTGCCGGCCAGGATAGGGTCCGAAACCGCCGCTGCAGCGCAGGCGGCGGCAGCAGAAATACTCGCCGCGCTCGACTATGTCGGCGTCATCGGCATCGAGTTCTTTGTCCTTGCCGACGGCGCGCTGCTGGCCAATGAGATCGCGCCGCGTGTTCACAATTCCGGCCACTGGACGGAAGCCGCCTGCCTCGTCTCGCAGTTCGAGCAGCACATTCGCGCCGTCGCCGGCCTGCCGTTGGGAAACCCCGGCCGCCATTTTGACTGCGTCATGGAAAACCTGATCGGCGACGATATCCTGCGCGTCCCGGCCCTGCTCGCCGAGCCCGATCTGATGCTGCATCTCTATGGCAAGGCCGAGGCACGCCCCGGCCGCAAGATGGGCCATTTTACGCGAATGAGCCGCCACCGTTGAGGCTATTGGACGGCGCCGCTCCAATGCCGTCGATAGGGCAGAAACTCAAACTCCGCCACATGCTTGGTTGACACGGGCAAGGCTCCTCGTTTATGAGCCACGCACAAGTTGAGAGGCGCGCTTTCCGAGCGCGCCTTAATAATTCGGCCCAAGCGGGCCCAGACCGACGGGCAAGACCATGAAGATCAAGAATTCGCTCAAGGCGCTCAAGGCGCGTCACCGCGACAACCAGCTGGTTCGCCGCAAGGGCCGCGTGTACATCATCAACAAGACCGCTCCGCGCTACAAGGCGCGCCAGGGCTGAGTCTTTTCGCGTTGGGGGCGCCTGCCTCCGCGCCTGCATGATGTACCGCATCGATCCAAAAATCGGAATCGATTTTCGGAAAGCACGATGCCAGGAATTCAAAATGCTGGAACGTCCTTTACGCGTCCAAAAGGACGCGTGGCGCTCTAATACCGGCCTGCCGGCCCTTTCACGCTAAATTCAGTTTGACGATCCGCTGTCCGGGGTTAGATTCCGATCATGCGGATACATTTTGCATTCTTCGCGGCGCTTTTTCTTTTCGGTCTCGCCCCGCTTCCGGCTCAAGCGGAAGACCCGGTCACCCCTCCGGTTGCCACGACCAGGGAGGAAAGGCTCGACCAGCTGTTTGTCGACCTGAAGCGTGAGCGCAATGAAAAAGCCGCCGAGCGCATCGCGGCGCGCATCTCGCACGAGTGGTCGCAATCCGGCAGTGCCTCGATCGACCTGATGATGCAATGGTCGCAAAAAGCGGCCGAAGACAAGAAGTTCGACGTGGCGCTCGACTTCCTCGACCAGGTGGTGACGTTGCAACCGGCCTATGCCGAAGGCTGGAACCGGCGCGCCACCGTGCATTTCATGATGAATAACTTTGGGAAATCGATGGCGGACATCGACCGCACGCTGCAGCTCGAGCCGCGCCATTTCGGCGCGCTGTCCGGCCTGGCGCAGATCATGGCGGTAACCGGCCACAAGCAGTCGGCGCTGGAAGCCTGGCAGCGCGTGCTCAGCATCTATCCGATGATGCGCAGCGCCCAGGATCAGGTCGGTACGCTTTCGGAAGAACTTGCCGGCGAAGGGATCTGAATTCCCGGTTGGCGGACAATTCCACTTGAGTGAAAGTCTTTTTAGCTGGACTGTGAACTAATTTCGCTCCGGTCCGTATCTCTCCCCATGAACCCGATCTACGCCGCGCTCGCCTTCCTCCTGGCGCTTGTGTTCACCCTTGCAGGTGTCACCCGCGCCGGTTCATGGCTGATCGAGCGCCGCAATCCGCCGATCGGCGACTTCGCGGATATAAACGGTGCCCGCATCCACTACGTTCACGTTCCGGCGCGGGAAAACGCCGAACTGCCGCCGATTGTCTTTATCCACGGCGCCAGCGCCAATCTCAGGGATCAGATGCTGCCGTTGAGGCCCTTGCTGGAAGGCCGTGCCGAGATGCTGTTCTTCGACCGCCCGGGGGCAGGCTGGTCGGCGCGCGGCCCCGGCAACAACGAGACCCCATCGGCACAGGCCAGCACCATCGCAGCGCTGATGGACCATCTCGGCATCAGGAAAGCCATCATCGCCGGCCATTCCTTCGGCGGCTCGGTGACCACCGCCTTCGGCCGCGAGCATCCCGACAAGACGCTCGGCCTGGTGTTCATGGCGCCTGCCACCCATCCCTGGCCGGGCGGCGCGACCGCCTGGTACTACAATTTGACGACCATTCCGATCGTCGGCCGGCTTTTTTCCGAAACGCTGACCTATCCGTCGGGAACGCTGCAGATGAATGCCGCCACCGCCTGCGTCTTTGCCCCCAACAAGGTGCCGAACTTCTATGTCGCCGAGGTCGCGATCCCGCTGGTGCTTCGGCCGAACGCCTTTCGTGCCAACGCCACCGATGTCGCCGGGCTTTATCGCTACACGCTCGATGCCGCACCGCACTACCGCGATATCAAGGCGCCGACTGTGGTCATCTCGGGCGACCGCGACAAGGTGGTCTATGCAACGATCCATTCGGTCGGCCTCGTCCGCGATATCGCCGGGGCCGAACTGGTCTGGGTCCGCAATCTCGGCCACAAGCCAGACTGGATAGCACCCGATCTCGTTGTCGGCGCGATCGAAAAGGTCGCCGGCAGGGACGTGGACCTTCAGGCAATGGCGAAGGCCGTGGAAGTCAGGATCGCCGGCGACACCTACGGCGCCGGCAAATGCGCCGACATCAAAGCGCCGGACGCCGAACTCGCGCCAATTTAGAGCAACCGAAATCATTCGAAGCGACGGCCAAGCCTAGCGGCGGGCCTGCACGTCCGATCCGATATAGGCGATGCGCAGCATGTTGGTGGAGCCGGGCGTCCTCAACGGCACGCCGGCCGTGATGATGACCCGGTCGCCGGGCTTGCCGAACCCCTCGTCCAAAGCGATGCGGCAGGCGCGGTCGACCATGTCGTCTAGGTCGATGGCGTCGGGCGAGACGACGCAATGCGTGCCCCACAAAAGCGATAGCCGCCGCGCCGTGTTGACGATCGGCGACAGGGCGACGATCGGTACCTGCGGCCGCTCGCGCGCGGCGCGCAGGCCGGTCGTGCCGGACGCCGTATAGCTGATGATCGCCGACAGTTTCAGCGTCTCGGCGATTTCGCGGGCGGCAAGCGAAATGGCGTCGGCGCCGGTCGCTTCCGGCTCCGAGCGCTGCGCATTGATGATGCCGGCATAGGTCGGGTCGGTTTCGACCTTGCTGGCGATGCGGTTCATCATCGCCACCGCCTCGACCGGGTAGGCGCCGGCCGCGGATTCGGCCGAGAGCATGATGGCGTCGGCGCCTTCGAACACGGCGATCGAGACGTCCGACACCTCGGCGCGGGTCGGCACCGGCGCGGTGATCATCGATTCCAGCATCTGCGTGGCGATCACCACCGGCTTGCCGGCGCGGCGCGCGGCGCGGGTGATCTGCTTCTGGATGCCGGGCACGGCTTCGAGCGGCATTTCGACGCCGAGATCGCCGCGGGCAACCATCAGTGCGTCCGAAAGTTCGATGATCTCGGCCAGCCTGGCGACGGCTTGCGGCTTTTCGATCTTGGCCATGATCAGCGCCCGGCCGCGCGCGATCTTGCGCGCTTCCGCCAGATCCTCCGGCCGCTGCACGAACGACAGCGCCACCCAGTCGACGCCGGTGGCCAGCACAGCATCCAGATCGCTGCGGTCCTTTTCGGTCAGCGCGCCGACCGGCAGGTCGGTGTCGGGCAGGCTGACGCCCTTCTTGTCGGAGATGCTGGTGCCGGCGACGACGGTGCAGACGATCGCCTGTCCGTCGCTCTCCACCGCCTTCAGCTCGAGCTTGCCGTCGTCGATCAAAAGACGGTGACCGGCCTCGACCGATCTCAGGATTTCCGGATGGGGCAGATAAACCCTGGTCGAGTTGCCGGGCTCGGGATTGTCGTCGAGCGTGAAGGTCTGGCCGAGTGTCAGCGTCTCCTTGCCGTTGGCAAACTTGCCGACCCGAAGCTTGGGTCCCTGCAGGTCGGCGAGAATGCCGATCGGCCGGCCGACCGCTTTCTCGACGGTGCGAATGCGACCGACAAGTGTGCGCATCAATTCATGATCGGTGTGGCTCATATTGATGCGAAACACGTCGGCGCCGGCTTCGAAAAGCTTCTTCAGCATGTCCTCGGAGGAGGAGGCCGGACCGATGGTGGCGAGTATCTTGACCTTGCGGCTGCGTCTCATTGACTGTTTGTTCCCGGAGCGGCTGGAACGCCCCCCGTTGCGGGGTCATCGGTCAGCTGGACCATCCAGCTTGCCTGCTCGCCCGTGTCATATTCCTGGAATCCGGCGCGCTGGAAGCCCCGGGCGACGCAATCGCTAACGCCGGCGATCTTGAACTCTTTTTCGGCCACGCACATGTTGATCGGACCATCCCAGCGCCCGCCGCGCTCGGCGTCTTCTGCATAAAGATAGTAAAATCTTGATGACAGCGGGCCCTCGATCAGCGTCTTGCAGCTCGAACCCTCGATGTGCCACCAGCCTTCGGTGATCCAGCCGGCCTTGGCGCGATAGCCGATGCCGACGCCGACCAGGTTCTGCGTGGCGTTGCAGACACGGAAATCGGCGCACGCCGGCGAGGCAGCAACCATCGCGGCGAGGCCAACGGCAAAGGTCAGGAGCGGCATGGCGAAGGCATAACGCACACGCGGCCTGCCGGCGGAACCCATCCTGAAACCTCTCAAGAACCACATTTGCATCTCTCAACGCCCCTTTTCGGAAAAGTCCGGGCGCATGTCAACGCGCCCTTCCGCTCAATTCCAATCGATTTAGAAAGGCTCCGGCGCACGGTCTGTCGCCTTCTGCCAGATTTCCGCAGAAACCGTGGCCAAACGACGGCATTGCGTAATCCTCCCCTTCGTGCAATGACGATACCATCCTCCCCCGAAGCCAGCGAACAGACCATTTCCCGCCGATGACCCGATCCACAGTTTTCGCGCCTTTCGACGTCGTCGAAGGCGATCGCAAGCGAGGCATCGTGCTCCTGGCCGATCACGCCCATCGCGACCTGCCGGAAGAGTATGGCAGCCTCGGCCTGCCGGCGGCGGAATTCGACCGCCATATCGCCTACGACATCGGTGTCGAGACGGTGACGCGCGAACTGGCCGCGTTGCTCGGCGTGCCGGCGGTACTCGCCAATTTTTCGCGGCTTCTGATCGATCCCAATCGCGGCGAGGACGATCCGACGCTGATCCGCCAACTCTATGACGGCACCGTCATTTCGGGAAATTATCCACTTGCTCTGAAAGAACGTGAAAAGCGGCTCGACCGCTTCTATCGACCCTACCACGATGCGGTCGGCGCCATGATCGCCTCGGCCGCGCAGGCTTGCGCAAGCGCCCCCTTTATCCTTTCGGTGCATTCCTTCACCCCGTCCATGCAGGGGTTCGTGCGCCCTTGGCATGTTGGCATCTTGTGGGATCGCGACGACCGGGTGGCGCGACCGCTGATCGACATGCTTGCGAGGGACAAAAGCCTTATCGTCGGCGACAACGAGCCCTATGACGGCGCGCTGCGCGGCGACACCATGTTCAAGCACGCCATCATCAACGGCTTCGCCCATGCGCTAATCGAAATCCGTCAGGACCTGATCGCCGATCGGCAGGATGCGGTCGCCTGGGCCGAACGGCTGGCGCCGATCGTTGACGCGATCAACCGCCGTCCCGATATACATCAGGTCAAACGATTCGGCTCGCGCACCGGGCCGCTCTTAGGAGGCCCAAGGAGGCCAAGAACACATGACCGAACTCAGCGACGAGCAGAAACGCGATTTCGAAGCCGCCGCCTTCCGCCGACTGGTCGCGCATCTGCGTGAGCGCACGGACGTGCAGAACATCGACCTGATGAATCTCGCCGGCTTCTGCCGCAACTGCCTGTCCAACTGGTATCGCGACGCCGCCGAGGCCGAGGGTGTCGATCTCAGCAAGGACCAGTCGCGCGAGATCATCTACGGCATGCCCCATGCCGAATGGCAGGCGCTCAACCAGACCGACGCCTCCAATGCCAAGAAGGCCGAGTTCGAGGCAAGACGCCCCAGGGATCACTAAGACCACGATCCCGAAAAGTGGAAACCGGTTTTCGGATAAGATCGTGGTCGAACAAAGCCCGACCAGATCGGCTTCATCAACCTGGGTGCAAGCGAGCCGTTTGGCCCAAGCACTTTTCAAGAACGAGCGCTTGACTGAGGATTGAATCGATCTAATTTGCCGCGCGAAGCTATTTTTCGCATCGGATTCTACACGATGGACACGCTAAACCGCATGCAGGCCGCCATTCGTGGACGATGGGCCGTGGCGGCCATCTTCCTGGCCAATGGCTTTCTGACCGGCGCATGGGCGCCGCAGATCCCTGTGGTGCTGACCCGGCTGGATATCAGCAAGTTCACGCTTGGCCTGCTGATCCTGCTGTTCGGCGCCGGCGCGGTCACAGCGATGACCTGGTGCGGCGACCTGATCTCCAGGCATGGGTCGCGCACCGTGCTGCGTTGGTTCGGCCTCATCGGCAGCTTCGGCCTGCTGGTTGTGGCGCTGGCTCCAAACGTGCCGCTGGCGGCCATCGCCATGTTCATCTTTGGCGGTTCGATCGGCGGCATGGATGTCGCCATGAACGCCAATGCGGTCACGGTGGAACGGCGCTTGTCCCGGGCCATCATGTCGTCCTCGCACGGCTTCTGGAGCCTTGGCGGTTTCGCCGGCGGCGCTCTCGGTGGCCTCGCCATCCAGAATTACGGTCATCTCGCCCATGCGACGGTGGTGACGGCGCTCGCTTTCGCCGTGATTGCAGTGGCAGTCCGCTACCTGATTGCCGAGGACAAGCCGCCCCAAGCGTCCTCGGGGGTAATCGGGCATCGCAAATTTGCGCTGCCTGGAAATCCGCTGGTCTATCTGGTCGGGCTGATGGCGCTGATGACGATGATCTCCGAGGGTGCGGTGCTCGACTGGGCAGCGCTTTACCTGCAACAGGAACTCGGCACCGACCTTGCCGTAGCTGGTTTGGCCTACGCCGCTTTCTCCGGCGTCATGGCCGTCATGCGCTTCGTTGGCGACGGGGTCCGCAACCGTTTCGGCGCCGTGACGACACTGCGCGTTTCGGCGCTTGTCGCCGCTGCCGGCATGCTGGTGGCGGGTCTGGCGCCCTCGCCCTGGCTCGCCATCTCAGCTTTTGCCTTTTGCGGCTTCGGCATCGCCAATATGGTGCCGATCCTGTTTTCGGCCGGCGGCAACCAGGAAGGCATGTCGTCCGGCACCGGCATGAGCGTCGTCACCACAATGGGCTATTCCGGCATTCTGGTGGCGCCGTCGGCAATCGGCTTCATCGCCGAGCATTCAAGCTTCGGTCCGATCTTCGTCGCTTTGTCGGGACTGCTGGTCGTCGTATTCTTGATGGCCGGGCTCGCTCACCGCGCCGAATTCGCGCCTGACGCGGCCCCGGCCGAATAGCGCTTCAACTCCTCATAGAGGAAATCCGCGACACGGCGGATGCGCACGCTGGTGCGTACGTCGCGGTGCATGGCCAGCCATACCGGCAGCGTCGGCAGCCCGAGGCCCGGCAGCACTGTCTCCACCAGCGGATCGCGGTCGGCCAGCGGCTCCTGGCCAAAGCCGATGCCGTTTCCCGCCCGCACCGCCTCCCACAGCACGATTTGGTTGTCGGTCCTGAAGCGGAAGGCATTGCGGGTGAGCAGGACACCGAATTGGGCAAAGCCGCGAATGATCTCATCGCTGCGGTCGAAGCCGATCAGGTCGTGGCCGGCAAGATCGCCGGGTTCGCGCGGACGGCCACGCCGGTCGAGATAGGATTTTGCCGCGCAGGCGCGGAGCGGAATGTCTGCCACCTTGCGCGCCACCACCTCGTTCTGGGCCGGCTTGACCATGCGGATAGCGATGTCGGCATCGCGGCGCAAAAGATTCTCGACCTGGTTCGACGCGACGATCTCGACCTCGATGCCGGGCTTCTCGGCACCCAGCCGCGCCGTCATCTCTGGCAGGACATAGGCCGCCACCACCTCGCTGGCGGCAATGCGCACCGTGCCCTCGATCGCCTCGACCGATCCCAGCGCCAATAGCGAAAAGGCGCTTGCCTGCTCGCTCACCGCCCGGCCGCGTTCGTAGAGCGTGCTGCCGGCTTCCGTCAGCGCGTAGCCGCGCCGCCCGCGCCGGAACAGGGTGACGCCGAGCGCCTGCTCCAGCTCGGCGATATGGCGGCCGAGCGTCGGCTGGCTTGCAGCCAGCTTGCGCGCGGCAGCGGACAGGCTGCCGGTTTCCGCCACGGTGACGAAACTCTTGATCAGATTCCAGTCGATTTCCATTCAAAACTGAATATCATGTCGCCAGATTCAGTCAATTTCCATTCGTTTGCGGGCGTATCATATTGTGACCGTAACGCAAACACGGAAACGAAACATGACCAAGATCGCAATTCTGGGGACCAATGGCCGGCTCGGCCGCGTGGTTGCCAAGGCCTTCATCGACGCCGGCTATGATGTCCGCGCCATCACCCGCAGCGGCAAGATAACGGCAGAACTCATCGGCTCGGCGGCCGTCGCCGGCGACGGGCTCGATCGCGAAGCGCTTATCCGCGCCACCGAAGGCGTCGACATCATCTTCAACGGCCTCAACCCGATCTATACCGACTGGGGCAAGTGCCTGCCGATGGCCGAGAACGTCATGGCCGCGTGCCGGGCGAACCACGCATTGCACCTCGCTCCCGGCAGCGTTTACAACTACGGCTCGCCGATGCCGGCGGTCATCACCGAAGACACGCCATTCCACCCGACGACGGAAAAGGGCCGCATCCGCGTCGCCATGGAAGACCTCTTTCGCCGCGAGGCCGAAGCAGGCCGAGTGCGCACCATTCTGCTGCGAGCCGGCGATTTCTTCGGCGGCACCGGCACCGGATCGTGGTTCGATCTGATGGTGGCCGCCAAGATGGACAAGGGCGTCTATACCGCCCCCGGGCCGGCCGATCTCCTGCATGAGTGGGCCTATCTGCCTGATATGGCCAAGGCTTTCGTCGGACTGACTGAGAATCTCGACAAGCTCGGCACCTACGAGGCGCTGAACTTTCCCGGCCACGCCGTTACCGATCTGGAGATCAAGGCCGCCGCGGAGCAGGCGCTCGGGCGCACGTTGAAACTGGCGTCGATGCCGTGGTGGGTGTTGCGCGCCGGCAGTCCGTTCGTGGCGATGTGGCGCGAGCTCGTCTCGATGTCCTATCTCCGCTTCGAGCCACACCAGTTGGTCTCGGCAAGACTGGAAGGCATCCTCGGCACGATCCCGCATACGCCGCTGGATAGGGCGGTGGCAGAAGCCCTCGGTGATATCGGTGGGGCCACGATTGATGGCGTTTCGAAAGCTGCCTGAAAACGTGCGTTTCGAACCGAAGGCTCGGAAAGGACCATGCGCAAAATCAATTGCTACAGCGCTGTGAGTCCAAAAGGCCGCGCAGCGCTGTAGCATTCGTGCACACCAAACTCCGGGTCAAATCCTGCCCATCAGCAGCAACACCAGCAGCACGATCAGGATGACGCCGACGATGCCGGAGGGACCATAACCCCAGGAACGCGAATGAGGCCATGTCGGCACCGCGCCGATCAGAATGAGGATCAGAATGATGATGATAATGGTGCTGAGCGTCATGAGAAACTCCCCGCTTTGAGGCATTCCATGACAGGACAATGCAAAAGGCCGCTGGGTTGTTCCCGGCAGCCTTTTCTACCTGGGCTGAAGGGAGCGACCTATTCGGCGGCCTTCGGGAAGTCGATCGCCGGCTCCTCGAGCAAGCCCGGCCCTGCGGAGGTCTCCATAGTCGCATCGGCTGGCGTCCCGCGCCGCAACACTCGACGGAAGAATGCATAGAAGCGGCTGTTCTTGCTACGCGTGAACACCATCAGCATCGACGGTGTCACCACCAGAGTCAGCAAGGTGGCGAAGGACAGGCCGAAGACGATCGCCGAGGACAGTGAAATCCACCATTGCGTCGACGGCGCGTTGATCGTCGTCTCGTGATGGAAGATTTCGAGACCGAGGCCGAAAGCGATCGGCAGCACGCCGAGGATCGCCGACACCGCCGTCAGCACCACCGGGCGGGCACGTTCGCGGCAAGTCTGCAGCACGGCGTCCATCTTGTCCCAGCCCTCTTCGCGCAGCCGGTCGTAGGTGTCGATCAGCACGATGTTGTTGTTCACCACCACGCCGGCCAGCGCGATGACGCCGATGCCTGACATGACGATGCCGAACGCCTCTCCGGTCAACAGCAATCCCAGGAACACGCCAACCGTCGCCATGACCACGCAGGACAACACCAGCCAGACGCTGGTGAACTTGTTGAACTGCATCAGAAGCACCAGGAAGATCAGAAAGATCGCCGCGCCGAAGGCTTTGCTGAGGAAGGCGCTGGCCTCGGCGCTGTCCTCGTTCGAGCCGGCGAGCTTCCAGCGTATGCCGCTGCCGAGATCCATGTCGGCGACAGCCTGGGTGACCTGCTGCTGGACAGAAGCGACCTGCTCGCCGGCGGCGACATTGGCCTGGACGACCACGGTGCGCGCGCCGTCGATTCGGTTGAGGATGCCGACGGTCGGCTCGGGCTTGCGCACGACGAAATTCGAGATCGGCACCGACCCTTGCGACGTCTGCACCCTGAGGTCGTCGAGGGTCGACAGCGTGCGCCGGTCCTCGGGCAGGCGCAGCCTGATGTCGACGGCGTCGTCCGCACCGGCCGGCCGGTATTCGCTGAGCTTCAGCCCGTTCGTCACCAGTTGCACCACCGTGCCGACCGAGGTCGGGCTGATGCCGTATTGTGCCGCCTTGGCGCGGTCGACGTCGAGCGCCCAGTCGACGCCGGGCGGCGGCAGGCCGTCGGAAATGTCGATGACGCCGGGCACCTTGGCAATGCGCGCGGCGACGGCGCGCGCCTTGTCGTCGAGACCCTTCGGATCGACGGCTGACAGCCTGATCTGGATCGGCTTGCCGGTGGGCGGGCCGGCCTCGGGCACGCGAACCTCGACGTCGACGCCGGGAATGCCGGCCATGACGCCGCGCAGTTCGTCCAGGATGGCGTTCGCCGATTTGCGCTCGCGCCAGTCGACGAATTCGTACTGGATCACGCCGACCACGTCTTCAGGAATGTCCTGGCCGCCGCCTTGCGTCTTGCCGACTCGGGTATAGACCGATTTCACGCCTGGCCAGCCAAGAAGCCGGTTCTCCGCGGTCTTCGTGGCGGCATCCATTTCGGCGAGCGAAAGGTTGCCGCGGGCGTGCACATAGAGCAGGCCGTAGTCGGGCTCGACATTCGGGAAGAACTCGACGCCGGCGCCGTATTTCGAATAGGCAAAGCCGACACCGAACAAAAGGCCGACGGTGAGCAAAAGCACGGTGATGGGAAAGCGAACCGCCTGCTTGACCACCGCCATGTACCAGCCGTCGCGGTTGTCGTTCTCGTGATGCGGCGGCGCCTTGGCGAACAAGGCGCCCAGCGCCGGTGCAAAAACCAGTGCATAAAGCATCGAGGCCGAGAGCGTGACGATCAGCGTGATCGGCATGTATTTCATGAAGTCGCCGATGATGCCCGGCCAGAACAGCAGCGGCGAAAAGGCGGCGATGCGCGTCATCGTCGCGGCGATGACCGGACCGGCCATGCGCTTGGCGGCAAGCGCGAACGCCTCTGCCTTAGGCATGCCTTCGCTCATCCGCCGCTCGGCGAATTCGGTGACGATGATGGCGTCGTCGACCAGCATGCCGACCGCCAGGATGAGGCTGAACAGCACGATCATGTTGATCGTGTAGCCCATCATGGCCAACAGCAGGATGCCGATCAGGAAGGACGATGGAATGGCGAGGCCGATCAGCAGCGATGCGCGGCCCGACAGCGCGTAGAGAATGACGATGAACACCAAGATCACGGCGATCATGACGTGGTTCTGCAGATCGCCGAGCAACTGGTTGACGAAGACCGATTTGTCCTGCGTGTAGGTGACGTGCATGCCTTCCGGCATGGTCTTTATGAAGGCATCGGACACGGCCCTCACCTGGGCGATCGTGTCGATCAGGTTGGAGCCGATGCGCTTCTTCACCTCGATGGCGATCGCCGGCTTGCCGTCGAGACGGGTCACCGTCTCGGCGTCCTTGAAGGTGGAGCGGACGGTGGCGATATCCTGGGCCTGCACCACGGCATTGGGGCCGGCGACGATCGGAAGCGCCGCCACGTCCTGTGGCGTTTCGATCAGCGACGGCACCTTGACCGCGTATTTGCCCTCGGACCCTTCGATGTTGCCGGCGGCGACAAGACTGTTGGAATCGCCGACCGCACCGATCAGCTGCTCTAGCTGCAGCCCGTAGGAAGACAGTTTCATCGGATCGATGACGACTTCGACGAGATCGTCGCGGGCGCCCTGCAGCGAACCCTCCAGCACGCCCGGCACTTCCTCGATGCGGTCGCGCAACTCGCGCGCCGCCGTCGTCAGAACGCGCTCGGGCACTTCGCCCGACAGCGTCACGACAAGGACGGGGAATTCGGAGACGTTGACTTCGGAGACTACAGGCTCCTCGGCTGCCTGCGGCAGGTCGGCCTTGCCGTCCTGGACCTTGCTGCGCGTGTCCTGCAGCGCCGTCGCCAGATCCGTCTGCGGGTGGAATTCGACCAGCACATAACCGCCGCCCTGGAAGGCAGCCGAACGCATCTCCTTGAGCCCCTTGAGGCTCTTCAGCTTGGCTTCCATCGGCCGCAGCAGAAGGCGTTCCGAATCCTCGGGCGAGATGCCCTGATAGATCAGGCTGACATACATCATCGGAATCGGAACATCGGGTTCCGCTTCCTTCGGTGTCGACTGATAGGCGACCGCACCGGCAAGGATGAGGAACACCAGCACCGAAATGGTCAGCCTGGCATTGCTGATTGCGAGTTTGACGATATCCATGATTACTGCGTCCCGGCCGTCGCTTCGCCCAGCAGCTTCTGGATGGTCGCCTGGTCGGCCTCGACGGGCTTGACCACTTCGCCTTCCTTCACCAGTTCCTGGCCGGCGACGATGATGCGCGCATCGGCAGGGATGCCGCCGAGCACCAGGCCGGTTGGCGTATCGTCGACCAGATCGATCGGGAAGAACACGACCTTGTTATCCTTGTCGACGGCGCGGATGCCGAGATCGCCCTTGTCGCCCAGCGTCACCACGGAGCGCGGCAGCATAACTGCGTCTGTCGGCTGCGCGCTCAGCGCGATCTCGGCGGTCATCCCGGCCGGAATGGTGCCCTCGGGGTTGGGGATTGCGATCTCGACGCGGAAGGTGCGGGTGGCGGACGAGGCGTCGCGGCTGATATAGCGCACGGTGCCCTCGACATTCTGGCCGCTGACCAATCGCACCTTAGCCTTGTCGCCGATCTTCAGATAGCCGAGATCACGTTCGCTGACCTCGCCGCGGGCGATCACCGGATCGAGGCTCAGAATGGTCGCCACCTCGCCGCCCTGCATCACGGAACTGCCAAGCTCCACCGGCACCCGGTCGATCACGCCGTCGAACGGCGCCTTCACCTCGTTGCGGTCGAGTTCGGCCTGCGCGGCTTCCAGGTGCGACTGGGCTAGCGTCAGGTTGGATCGGGCCGTATCGAGCTGCAGCTTGGGCAGATTGCCGGTTTTCATCAGCCGCAATGCTGCATCGAGTTCGGCCTGACGCTGAACCAGAAGCTGCTTGGCGTTGCTGACCGCCGAAAGCTTTTCCTCGGCTGCCAACATCAGCACGAGGTCGCCGGTCTTGACGCGCTGTCCCTGCTTGACCGGCAGCTTGTCGATGACGCCGGCGACGCGCGTCGCCAGGACCGCGCGCTTGTCGGCTTCGGTCAGTCCGGAAATCCGGATGGCGCGCGCATAGGTACGCCTGGGCGGGGTTATGGTCGCGACGGTGCGCAAGGTCGCCTTGGGCTGTTCTGCCTCACCGGGCTTGGCCTTGCCGGCGTCAGCCGCCTTTGGCTGCTCGACCTCCCCCGCCTTGGGCTCGTTGTCGGCGGCCGCGCTGCCGACGGACGAGAACTCGCCCGTCACCATCCAGGCAGCGAAACCGACAAGCACAACAATGGCTGCAAGCTTGTGAAACCTGTACTTCGGCATCGTCATTTTTCCAGTGCGCGGGATTCGGCCAGGCCGCGTCTTCTAACTCGGGCGCGTCGCCGATATGGGTGCGCGCAAGGCCGTGTTCAACTTGCCGTGATCGGCGAACGAGCTTCTACATCAAAGTTGCACCGCAATATAGTCAGAAATGTTGATGGGTAATACTTCGCTGGGCAGGGTGCGGCCGCCGTGAAGCGCGCCGGACCAGCGCGGCCTTTTATCTGCGACATAACACTCGGCGCAGCGCGGATGCGAAAGCAACCGCCAGACCGCGTCCCTCGGGCAAGTCTTGGCTGCATCGACCATCATCGGTGCCGTGCCCGGCTTGCCAGTGCCGTTGGTAAAGGCGCCAGCAAAACAGCATGGCAGCAGCTGTCAGCATGATGGGAATATTTCATGCAAAGGTCACCTCCTTCGACAATGGCAGTGTCCGGATGCGCTTGCCGGTCAGTGCGAAGATGGCGTTGGCGAGTGCCGGTGCCGCCGGCGGCGTGCCGACTTCGCCAACGCCGCCCATCTTGTGAAAATTCTCCAGGATGGCGACTTCGAACGCCGGACACTGGGAGATGCGCATGGCGTCGTAGTCATGAAAATTCGACTGCTCGACCATGCCGGCGGCGAAAGTAATCTCCTGACCCATCGCTGCCGACAGGCCGTAGATGGCGGCGGAGATGAGTTGCGCCTCGATGATATCAGGATCGAGCGCGGTGCCGACATCGGCGGCGATCCACATCTTCTCGATGCGGATCCCGGACGGCGTGTCGGCGACCTGGACGATCTCGCCGACCCAACTGCCGAAGGACAGCGTGAACGCCATGCCCTTGGCCTTGCCGGCGGACAGCGCCTCGCCCCACTTCGCCATTTCGGCGACCTTCTCGACCACCTTCACCGCTGCCGGATAGGCTGCCATCAGCGTCTTGCGCAGTTCGACCGGATCGGTTTTCCCGGCGGTGGCGATCTCGTCCATGAAGCCCTCATGAAAGAAGCCGTTGATCGAGCAGCCGACCGATCGCCAGAAGCCGACCGGGATGGAGGCGGGCGCAGCAATGCCGCTGACCCGGTAATTCGGGATGGTGTAGGGCTGGTCGTAGGCCCCATCGACAATGGACTTGTCGGGGCCAAGCGGCGAGATCGAGGGAAACAGCCGGCGCAAGGTGCTGGCTATCACCGATGGCGAGGCGATTGTCATGTCGACGGCGACCGGTATGCCGTCGTTGCCAAGCCGCGCCTGGAATTTGCCGACCGAAGCCGGCCGGTAGGCGTCGTGGCGCATGTCCTCCTCGCGCGTCCAAATCACCTTGATTGGCCGGCCTGCCGTTTCTTTCGCCATCAGCGCGGCACAGAGCGCATAATCCATCTCGATACGTCGGCCGAAGCCGCCGCCCATGAAGGTGGTGTGGACGCTGACCTTGTCCTTCTCAATGCCGACAGCATTCGCGCAAAGCTGCCTCACCAAGGTCGGCGCCTGGTTGCCGCACCAGACGTCGAGGACGCCGTCCTTCAGCCGCGCCGTGGCGTTCATCGGCTCCATCGTCGCATGTGCCAGATAAGGCACGGCATAGTCGGCCTCGACGATCCTTTCGCGCGGCGCGTCGGCGAAGGCGGTATCGACATCACCATCGTCGCGCATCACCGACCCTTTTGTGCCGAGCGCCTGCTTCAGCACCTCGGAAATGCCGGCGCTGTCCAGCGGATATTCGGGATCGGCCCATTCGGCATCGATCGCCTCCGCCGCCTTGAACGCCGCCCAGGTGTTTTCGGCGATGATGCCGAAGCCGTGGCCGTAATTCGTGTCGATCGGCACGATCTTGATCACGCCAGGCATTTTCTCGGCGTTGGAGAAATCCGCCTTGACCGGCTTGGCCCAGAAGCGCGGGCTCATCTTGACCGTGCCGTACAGCATCTCCGGCAGCGTCACGTCGATGCCGAAGATCGGCGCACCGGTGACCTTGGCCAGCATGTCGATGCGTTTTTGCGGTTTGCCGAGCAGCTTCCAGTCGGCTTTGTCTTTGAGCCTGGTTTCCGCGGGCGGCGCCATCGTCGCAGCGGTCGCGGCGACCGCGCCATAGGTCAGCGACTTGCCCGATGCCTTGTGCAGGATCGAGCCGTTGGCCGTTTCCAGATCGGCGGCAGCTATACCGAGCTTTTGCGCGGCCGCTGCAATTAGCACCTGCCGCGCGGCGGCGCCTGCCTGCCGCATCTTGCCGAAACCATCGAGCGTCGATGTCGAACCGCCGGTGCCTTGCAGGGCGAGGAATTTTCCGACCACGCCCATGCCGGCGCGCACTATTTCCGCGGTCATGCTTTCGTCGAAGAAGGCGAACGGACCGCCCTCTTCCAGGATCGCCGCATTGAAATAGGCGTAGGAGGCCGGGCCGTGCTCGACCTTGATCTGGTCGAGCCCGACATCGAGCTCTTCGGCAACCATGGCAGCAAGCGTCGTCGAGATGCCTTGGCCCATCTCGGCGCGCGGCGCGACGATGGTGATGGTGTTGTCGGCGCCGATCTTCACATAGGGGTTGAAGGTCGCTTCATCGGCCGCGAGGTCGCCTTCCAGCGGATTCGGGTAGGGCTTGCGGTAGTAATAATAACCGACGGCGACGCCGCCCGCGATGGCAGCGGTGCCGATGAGAAACGTGCGGCGAGCGATCTTTCCGACACTGGCCATGGTCAGATCCCCGCCGTCTTGAGGACGACCGCTCGTCTGATCGCCGCACGGATCTTCGGGTAGGTGCCGCAGCGGCAGAGATTGCCGCCCATGGCATCGTCGATATCGGCATCGGTCGGGTCGTCAACCTGGTCGAGCAGCGCCACCGCGCTCATGATCTGGCCGGCCTGGCAGTAGCCGCACTGGGCGACCTGCTCTTCCAGCCATGCCTGCTGTACCGGATGCAGTCCGCCTTCGGTGCCGATGCCTTCGATCGTGGTGACCGCGCCGGTGACCTCACCGACCGGCAATGAACAGGAGCGCACCGGCTGGCCGTCGACATGCACCGTGCAGGCGCCGCAGGCGGCGATGCCGCAGCCAAACTTCGGCCCGGTCTTGCCCATGAGATCGCGCAGCGCCCACAGCAGCGGCATTTCGGGATCGGCATTGACGTCGAATGCCTGCCCGTCGACGGTGAGGCGCATGGGGATACCTTTTGTTGTCGTCCACAGCCCGGGCAAAAGGCCGGTCGGCCATTTCGCCCGTATACATCTTGACAAATTACGTCATTTTGTCAATAGAGCTTTTGCAGGATAAAGTCGCGCCATGATCGAGATCGAGGACATCGCCACCGACCCCAAGCGCGCCCGCATTCTGGACAGCGCGATGAAGGTGTTTCTGGCCTATGGTTTCGCCCGCACCACCATGGACGACATCGCGCGTGCCGCCGACATGTCGCGGCCGGCGCTTTATCTCCAGTTCAAGAACAAGACCGATATTTATCGCGCCATTGCCTTGATGCTGCTCTCCCGCTCGCTCGAGCAGGCGAAAACGGCACTCGCCGGCAAAGAACCATTTGCCGAGCGCACGATGCGGGCCATCGACGAAGCGCTGATCTCGATGACGCGCACCGTCCACGCCTCGCCGCATGGCGCCGAACTCCTTGACATGAAGTCGAGTCTCGCCGACCTGATCGGCTGCTGGCGCAGCCGGTTTGCCGAGCATATCGCCGCAGCGATCCAGAGCGAAGCCGGACGCAATGGCGTCGATCTCACCGCCAAGGGCTTGTCGGCAAAATTGCTGGCCGACATGCTGCTCGACGGGCTGGAAGGCATGAAGATGCGCATCAGCGATCCGGACGAGCAGCGGCAGGCTGCGGCCGCGCTGATCAAGGTGATTGATCTAGCCTTGCAAAAAAACTGACAACAAAACGCCTCAGGCTCGGCGACGCGCTGCCTCGGGCTTCTTGCGTGCTGCGAGGAACTCCTTGACCCGCCGCCCCGGTGCCGGACCACGCATCGGCTTGAAGCCGTCGTCGAGCTCGCCTGAGAGATCAAGCGTCGGCCGCTTGCCGACGGCGTCGTAATTCTCCTCCAGCCAATCGCTGGCGGCGGTGCGGCCAAGGTCGCGCAGATAGGTCAGGAACGCCCATTCGGCATTGACCTTGGACGATGCCGACAGGTCTTTGAATGCCTCGTCGGCATCGATGCGGTGCATGCGGATGTCGCGGTATTCGCCATGCGGCAGCCGGCCGGCTGCAATCAGTTCCTTGATGAAGGCGATCGAGCGGAATTCGCGCAAGAGTCCGGCGTTGAAGGTGATCTCGTCGATGCGATTCTGGATTTCGTTGGCGCTCTTCGGCGTCCCCTCGCGGACCACCGGATTGATCTGCACCAAAAGCACGTCCTCGGTGGCAGTCGTCTTGAAGAACGGGAACAGCGCCGGATTGCCGCCATAGCCGCCATCCCAGTAGGGCACGCCCTTGATCTCGACGGCGCGGAACAGCTGCGGCAGGCAAGCCGACGCCATCACCGTGTCGAGATCGATCTCGCCATCGGAAAAGACGCGTAACTGCCCGGTCTCGACATTGGTCGCGGAGATGAACAGCTCCATCGACTTGCAGGCGCGCACATTGCCGAAATCGATCTCCTGTTCGATCACGTCGCGCAGCGGGTTGAGGCCGAGCGGGTTGGCGACATAGGGCGAAAACACCCGCGACATCGTGTCGAAAAACAGATAGCCCGGCGTGTTCTCGATCGACCAGTTGCCCCAGGCGACGTCCCACGGCATGCGCTGCACCGGGCTGAACCGGCCCTTCCGCGCCACCGCGCGCCAGAAATCGTCGAGCTTCTGCCGCGCGCCCTCGACGCCGCCGCGGACGAAGCCGTCGGCCAGCGCCACCGCGTTCATGGCGCCGGCGCTGGTGCCCGAAACCGCCGCGATGTCGAGCCGTCCGTCCTCCAGCAGCTGGTCGAGCACGCCCCAGGAAAAGGCGCCGTGCGAGCCGCCGCCCTGCAGCGCGACGTTGATCTTCTTGGGCTCCTCCGCCTTGCCGTTTGTCGTCATGGCGTTGTCCTTGATCTGTAGAGAGCCATTGGATGGATCACTGCGCGGTCCAGCCGCCGTCGACCGAGATTTGCGTGCCGTTGATCTGCGCTGCCGCATCCGAGCACAGGAACACCGCGGCAGCGGCAACTTGCTCGACCGTGACGAATTCCTTGGTCGGCTGCCTGTCGAGCATGACCTCGCGGATCACCGTGTCGCGGTCCATCTTGTTCGCCTTCATCTGGTCGGGGATCTGCGCCTCGACCAGCGGCGTCAGCACATAGCCGGGACAGATGGCGTTGCAGGTGATCTTGTCGCGCGCCAGTTCCAAAGCGACCGTCTTGGTCAGTCCCATGATGCCGTGCTTGGCCGCGACATAGGCCGATTTGAACGGCGAGGCGACCAGCCCATGGGCCGAGGCGATGTTGACGATCCTGCCGCCGCCGGCTTCTCTCATCAGCGGGATGGCGGCGGCGATGGTGTGAAAGGCCGACGACAAATTGATGGCGATGATGGCGTCCCACTTCTCGACGGGAAATTCTTCCACCGGCGCGACATGCTGGATGCCGGCATTGTTGACCAGGATGTCGACCGAGCCGAAGCTCTCGGCTGCCTTTGCGACCAGCGCCCGGCATTCGGCCGGCTTCGACATATCTGCCTTGATGTAGACAGTCTTCACGCCGTGATGCTTGGCGATCGCATCGGTGACGGCCTGGTCGTCGGCCGTGTCTGAAAAGGAATTGACGACAATGTTGCAGCCATCGGCCGCGAGGGCATGGGCGATTGCCAGGCCGATGCCCGAGGTGGAACCGGTGACGATGGCGGTTTTTCTGCTGGACAAGGCGAAATCCTTCATTACGGCGCTAACGGACCATATTGCAGTGCAGCATATATGTCTCGTGTGGCGCAAAAACAGCGGCACTCAGTGGCGATGACATGAAATTTTTGTCATGAAAGACTCACTCGAAGCTGTGCGCCTGACACCAGTGCGAAGACAGGTTTTGCAGTGCGAAGACAGTTTTGTCAGCGATCCCCGGAAGCCACTTCAGGGCGCTCGTGAGATTGCGTTTCGGGATTTGTCATCTGGCTGATGAAAAGACGCAGAGCTTTCCGTACGGCGAGCGATGGCGGCTCGGACGGATGCCATTCCGGGAAATGACCATCGATCGCCATGCGTGCCAGGCCGTAGACGAATGCGCGGGCGGCAAGCACCAGATGATCGAAGTCGGTGTCCGGGGCAAGCCGACCTTGTTGTTGCGCTTGGGTCAGCAGGGCGATCATTTTCCGGCGAACGGCTTCATTCTGATCACGAAGACTGTCCGACGCGTCGAAATCGATCAGCGTCCGAGAACTGATGATCTGGAAATGCGTGGGATTGCTGATCGCCCACTCCAGATAGCCTTGCCCGATCGCTTCGAAGGCCACAATGGGATCTGCGCTGTCGACTTTGGACTGTGCATCGGCAACGGCCTCGGTCAGCCGGTTCATCGCCTGTTCGGCGACGGCGGTCAGCAGTGCTGATTTCGAGCGGAAATGCCGGAATGGCGCGCCGGGCGAAACGCCGGCACGTTTTGCCGCCTCGCGCACCGAGACATGCTCTGCTCCGCGCTCTTCGATGATCTCTACGGTGGCAGCGATCAAGGCCTCGACCAGATTGCCGTGATGATAGCGCTTGGGGTTGGCGGCTTCGCCGGAATCCGTGGGGCTGGTCATGCCTGCTAATAGCACGACGCCGACATGTAATCACTGATTATTTTCTTGCGTCCAGGCGTTTCATATGTAATCAGTGATTACAACATCAATGGAGGTTACCATGCTTCGCATCATCGCAACGACTGCCCTTGCTTTCTCTTTACTGTCGCTCGGGTCTGCCCAGGCCGAAGATCGGCCAACCCTGCAAATCGCCTGGCCGGCGGCCGGTTCGGTCATCGAACTCGGCAATGACCCAGAGAAGGCGATAGGCGTCGTCGTCAGCAGCAACTTCACGCTTCTGCCAGCGGGTGAATGCGACGGCGTCAGCCAATGCGGCCATTTGCATATGAAGATCGATCCCGCCGGAGATACCTGCAACATCCCCGGCAAGCCGTACAACAGCATGAACAGCGACTTTGGCGGCGATCTTGTCAAGGCTCGTTTCGGCCATTGCCCGGATGCCGCCGGCAAGCATGTGATCGGCGTCCTACTTGCCGATGATCATCACAAGCCCATTCTCGTCGACGGCAAACCCGTTACGGCTCTGGTGACGGTGACGACGAAATAACGCGGGTCGGGCGGGACTCAGCCTCATTCGGGCGGAGATTTCTGATACGGCCTGCTGATGAGAGATTTCGGCCGGGCTTGGTCCGGCCGGCGATCACGACATCGTGTCGAGCTTGCGCTGCATGGCGGCGATCTGTTCCTTCAGTTCCTGAAGGTCGTCGGGCTTTTCCGACGTCTCTTTCCTGGCCGGCTCCGCCGGCGCTGCGGAAGTGCCATTCGAGCCTGCGGGTGGGAAGGGCGTGAACAGGCGCATGGCGTTCTGGAACATCTCCATATTGCGGCGCGTCTGCTCTTCCAGCGCCTTGATCGGCGTGGCGATCTTCATCATGTCCAGCGGCGACTTGCCCAACGCACCCTTCATCTGCTCGCGGAAGCGTTCCTGCTCCTTTGAGAAGGCGATCATCGACTGTTCGAGGAAGCTCGGCACGATCATCTGCATCTGGTCGCCGTAAAAAGCGATCAACTGGCGCAGGAACGGAATCGGCAGCATGTTCTGCCCTTCCTTGTTCTCCAGTTCAAAGATGATCTGGGTCAGCACCGGATGGGTGATGTCGTCGCCGGTCTTGGCGTCCTGGACGGTGAACTCCACGCCCTTCTTGACCATTTCGGCAAGGTCCTCGAGCGTCACATAGGTGCTGGTGCCGGTGTTGTAGAGGCGGCGATTGGCATATTTCTTGATGATAATCGGTTCGTCTTTCGCGGCCATCAGCATCCTCCCGGGACACCGGCGCACTTGAGGTAAGCTGCCGGTAACGATTGCGCCTTTTCAAGGATATGCGCAAAAGCGTCACAATTCCAAGCGGTTTGTGCAGTGCGGCATCAAATAATGCTGCACGGCGGGCTAAAAATGCTGCGCAGCAATGGGCCGGCTGTATCCACCACGATGCGCAACCTGCTTGCGGCGCATGGCCGGTATGCCCATTTCCGGTTTGACTTGGATCATTGAAAGGGCAAGAAAAGCCCTGACGATACAAACTGCGATACCAAAACCTCGATACCTCGAAGTGTGGAGAAGAACATGTCCGCTGCCATCGTTGTCGCCAGTGTGGCGCGCACGCCCGTCGGTTCCTTCAACGGCGCCTTCGCCGCCACGCCGGCGCATGAGCTTGGTGCCGTCGTCATCAAGGAGTTGCTGTCCCGTACCGGTGTCGAGCCGGCGGAAGTCGACGAGGTCATCCTCGGCCAGGTGCTGACCGCGGCTCAGGGCCAGAACCCCGCCCGCCAGGCATCTATCGAAGCCGGCCTGCCGAAGGAAACCACCGCCTGGGGCCTCAACCAGGTTTGCGGCTCAGGTCTGCGCGCTATTGCTCTCGGTATGCAGCAGATCGCGACAGGCGATGCCAAGGTGATCGTCGCCGGCGGGCAGGAATCGATGTCGCTGGCCCCGCACGCTCAACACCTGCGTGCCGGCGTCAAGATGGGCGACTACAAGATGATCGACATCATGATCAAGGATGGGCTGTGGGATGCCTTCAATGGCTACCACATGGGCAACACGGCCGAAAACGTCGCTCGCCAGTTCCAGATTACCCGCGAGGACCAGGACCAGCTCGCATTGGCCTCCCAGAACAAGGCAGAGGCCGCGCAGAAGGCCGGCAAATTCAAGGACGAGATCGTGGCCTTCACCGTCAAGGGCAAGAAGGGCGACACCATTGTCGACCAGGACGAATATATCCGCCACGGCGCCACGATCGAGGCGATGACCAAGCTGAGACCGGCCTTCGACAAGGACGGCACGGTGACCGCCGCCAATGCCTCCGGCATCAATGACGGCGCCGCCGCCGTGCTGCTGATGACCGAAGCGGAAGCCGCAAAGCGCGGCATCACGCCGCTGGCGCGCATCGTGTCCTGGGCGACCGCGGGTGTCGATCCGCAGATCATGGGCACCGGGCCCATTCCCGCCTCGCGCAAGGCGCTGGCCAAGGCCGGCTGGTCGGTCGGCGACCTCGACCTGGTCGAGGCCAACGAAGCCTTCGCCGCCCAGGCCTGCGCCGTCAACAAGGACATGGGCTGGGATCCGTCGATCGTCAATGTCAATGGCGGCGCCATCGCCATCGGCCATCCGATCGGCGCCTCCGGCGCCCGCATCTTCAACACGCTGGTTTACGAGATGCGCCGCAGAAGTGCCAGGAAAGGTCTCGCCACGCTGTGCATCGGCGGCGGCATGGGGGTCGCCATGTGCGTGGAAGCGCTGTGAAGTCATCTGCAAAGCGCCGTGAAGACGGCGCGAGCAAGCCGTGAAACAGTCGGCGGCGAACAAGCTCCGCCGTTAGAGCGTTCCCGTTCGCCCCCGCCGATCGAGATAAAGGGAGGATATTATGACAAAGGTAGCACTCGTCACCGGTGGGTCGCGCGGTATTGGCGCCGCGATTTCGATCGGCCTGAAAAACGCCGGCTATCATGTCGCCGCGAACTACGCCGGCAATGACGAAGCGGCGCAGAAATTCAACGCGATGACCGGCATTCCGGTCTACAAATGGTCGGTCGCCGACTACGATGCCTGCGCCGCCGGCATCAAGCAGGTCGAGGCCGATCTCGGCCCGGTTTCCGTTCTGGTCAACAATGCCGGCATCACCCGCGACGCCATGTTCCACAAGATGACGCGCGAACAATGGAAAGAGGTCGTCGACACCAATCTTTCCGGCGCATTCAACATGACGCACCCGCTGTGGGTCGGCATGCGCGACCGCAAGTTCGGCCGCGTCATCACCATCTCCTCGATCAATGGCCAGAAGGGCCAGACCGGCCAGGTCAATTATTCGGCGTCGAAGGCCGGCGATATCGGCTTCACCAAGGCGCTCGCCCAAGAAGGGGCGCGGGTCGGCATCACCGTCAATGTCATCTGCCCCGGCTACATCGCCACCGAAATGGTCAAGGCGATGGACGAGAAGGTGCTCAATGAGCGCGTCATCCCGCAGATCCCGGTCGGCCGCCTCGGCGAGCCGGAAGAGATCGCACGCTGCGTCGTCTTCCTGGCTTCCGACGATGCCGGTTTCATCACCGGCTCGACCATATCAGCCAATGGCGGCCAGTATATCACCTGAGGCGTCATGTCACCTGAGGCGTCGGCCTGTTGCCGGTGACTGTTGCACGGGTCGATCTAACCGCCCACACGGCCGAGTTCGAGGCCGGGATCCGGATTACTCCGGCTGTCAGGCGACACGCTTCAGCCCTGGTTCGGCTGCCGGCTTGGTCTGGGCGACTGGACCCGGCTGGCGCGAAGGTGCCGGCAGGCGGGCAAGCGACGCCCGGCTGAGGCCCGACAGTTTCAAGGCGATGCGACGCTTCAGAAATGGAGTGAGATTCAGCGCCGAAAGCACGAGATTGCGGACGAACCGCTTCACCGAATTGCGGGAAAGCGCCATCTCCGTCATCATGCCCGCCAGTTCAAGCACCTCCTGGGCCGCCGGGCGGCGCAGCGTTTCGTAGAGGTCGAGCGCGGTTTCCGGGCGCACGCCGTTCACCACGTCGCCAAGCAACTGGCCAAGCACGACCGCGTCGATGATGCCGGTGTTCATGCCTTGCCCTCCCGCCGGGCTGTGCACGTGCGCGGCATCGCCGATAAGGAACAGCCGGTCCTTGCGGTACGAGCGGACCAGGCGGTGATGCACGCGAAAACGCGAGCTCCACGCCAGGTCGAGCACCCGGGTTCTTTTCTTGGTCGGACCACGGCTGTCGAGCAGCGCCTGGATGTCGGTGACCGCGGGGTTTTCCGGTGCGTCATCCATTGTCGCGACGACCCGGTACGAACCGTCCGGGAGCGGCGCCACCACCACCAGCCCGGCCGGTGCAAAGAACAGCGACACTTCCGTCGGCCCAACCGGCCAGTCGAGACGAACATCGGCGAGTACGAACGAAGCGTCATAGGCCGCGCCGTCGAACTCGATGCCGGTCGACCTGCGCACCAGGCTGTGCATGCCGTCGGCACCAACGACGTAGCGTGCCGATATCAGTTTCTCGCGGCCGTTCTCGATCACCGTCACGTGTGCGCCGTCAGCGTCCTGAACGACTGCCTTGGCCTCGACCGAGCGATGAATCACGCCGCCCAGGGCTGCGATCCGTTCGGCGAACACCTGCTCGGTCAGGTTTTGAGGCAGCATCATCAGATAGGGATGCCTCGAAGGAAGCTTGCTGAAATCGAGCTTGAGCAGCCCCCGGTTGCGGTCGCGGATGGTGAAATTCTGCAGCTTCAGGGCAAGTTCGCTCAGCCGCTGCGCGACGCCGAGAGGCTCCAGCGTTTCCAACGTCTGCGCGTGGATGACGCCAGCCCGCGAGGTCTGGAGGCCCTGCGCCAGTCTATCGATCAGGACATGATCGACACCGGCCTGGTGCAGCACGATGGACAGCGCCATGCCGGTCGGACCGGCGCCAACGATCAGGACTTCGGTGGTTTCGGGCAACATTTCTCTCTCCATTTATCAACGATCGTTGACTTTATAGTCGAAGCCATTGCATTTGTCAACGGCTGTTGGCATAAGCATTTCATGACCGAGAATCAGCCGAAAAAACCCGGCAAGTCGGACCGCACGCGCGCCAAAATCCTGGAGGCCGCGAAGCTCCTGTTCGCCGAGCACGGCTATGAGGGCGCCTCGATCCGTGACGTCGCGGCGCATGCCTCGATCGATCCGGCCATGGTGATCCGCTATTTCCGCAGCAAGGACGAGCTGTTCGCCAGGGCGGCGGTCGTCGACCTGCAATTGCCGGCACTGCGGGTGATCGACCGAAACGCCATCGGCGAAACGCTGATCAGGCGTTTTCTTGAAGTCTGGGAGGGCCCGGCCAGCGGCCCTGGCATGGCAATTCTGCTGCGTTCGGCGACGTCGAACGAATTCGCCGCGGAAAAATTGCGCGACGTATTTGGCAACCAGGTGAGGCCGGTGATTGCGGCGGTCGCTGACCCCGCCGATGCGGGTCGACGGGCCGGGCTCGTTTCGAGCCAGTTGCTGGGTCTGGCGATGTGCCGATACCTGCTGCGGCTTCCGCCCGTCGTCGCCCTGTCGCACGACGAAATTATCCAGGACGTCGGCCCTACTTTGCAGCGCTATGCCGTGGGAGAAGATGCGCCTTGAATAAGCCGGGCTGGCAGTCTGGTCCTCGTGCAGCGACTGCGCCGACCGATGGACGTGACGCCGATTTGTGCCGAAGCGGCACGCAAAAATTAGCGGCGGCCGTGCAGCCTGTGCAAAACCCTGTTCACGGCGTGTGGATACTCGGTGGAAAACCTGTTCACGACACAACATATTGGGGTGAACAAACCGGGAAACATGCGCCAGCGCCGATTCGTAGCCGTTTCGTTCCGGCTTTGAGCGCACCGTTAACGACAAAGGCTGAAAACATCCCCAAATCGTTAAGGCGCGTTAGGAAAGAATTAATAATTTCAGAATGTTGGATGACGCCCGCCGACCTGCGTCGATCGTTCAGCCGCAAAGGTTAACGGCGACGTCAGCCCTGCATGAAACGGGCCAGTTCGGCGATTCAGCATGTGGTGAGACTCGTCGGCGAAAAATCCAGATGTAGCCGTGAACAAAACCTGAATCTGCGCGAGTCAGCGATTCGTAGCCGATTCGTTCCAGACTCGTTCCAACTGTTAAATCGAAACGGCGAAACGGATTGTCGACGCCGACGGAAGGCTTCGAGGTGCCATCGGAATATTCTGCTTTCGCTTCGCGCCCGAAATCCCTATGTGTCGGCTGTCACCCGCGCCACCACGGGGCGCGCTCCCGACAACGCGAGGCAGAGAGCCTTAATTTCCAGGTCGATGAACATCCAGCCGAAACACACTGAGCCACTGATCCTGTCAGGCCGCGACGTGACCGCTGTGCTCGGGCCGACCAACACCGGCAAGACCCATCTCGCCATCGAGCGCATGGTGGCGCATGAAAGCGGCATTATCGGCCTGCCGCTCAGGCTGCTCGCCCGCGAGGTCTATTCACGCGTCTGCGAGAAGGTCGGCGCTCACAAGGTGGCGCTCATCACCGGTGAGGAGAAGATCCAGCCCGACGGCGCCAGATATTCGGTCTGCACCGTGGAAGCCATGCCGCGCGAGACCGACGCCGCCTTCGTCGCCGTCGACGAGGTCCAGCTGGCCGGCGATCTCGAGCGCGGCCACATCTTCACCGACCGCATCCTGCATCTGCGCGGCCGCCAGGAGACGCTGCTGCTCGGCGCAGCGACCATGCACGGCATCCTCCAGCGTCTGCTGAAGGGGGTGTCGGTGGTGACGCGGCCGCGGCTGTCGCATCTCGCCTATGCCGGCTCGAAGAAGCTGACCCGCCTGCCGCGACGTACGGCGATCGTCGCCTTCTCCGCCGACGAGGTCTATGCCATCGCCGAACTGATCCGCCGCCAGCAGGGCGGTGCGGCAGTCGTGCTTGGCGCGCTATCGCCGCGCACCCGCAACGCGCAGGTGGAGCTGTTCCAGTCGGGTGATGTCGATTATCTGATTGCCACCGATGCGATCGGCATGGGCCTCAACCTCGATCTCGATCATGTCGCCTTCGCCCAGAACCGCAAGTTCGACGGCTACCAGTATCGCAACCTGACGGCGGCCGAGCTCGGCCAGATCGCCGGCCGCGCCGGCCGGCACTTGCGCGACGGAACTTTTGGCGTCACCGGCCAGGTCGATCCACTGGACGAGGAACTGGTCAAGAAGATCGAAGCGCATGATTTCGACCCCGTGAAGGTGCTGCAATGGCGCACCGCGCGTTTCGATTTCGCCAACCTCGACGCTCTGAAGCGCTCGATCGAGACCAACGCGCCGGTTGAAGGCCTGACGCGCGCGCTGCCGGCGGTCGATGCGCAGGCGCTCGAACATCTGTCCCGCGACGAGGACATCCGGGCGCTTGCCACCGACGCCAGGCGCGTGGCGCTGTTGTGGGAGGCCTGCGCCCTTCCCGATTACAGGAAGATCGCCCCGGCTCAGCATGCCGACCTGATCGCCTCGATCTACATGGACCTTGCCAGGCATGGCCATGTCGACGAGAATTACATGGCCGAGCAGGTGCGCCGCGCCGACACCACCGAGGGCGACATCGACACGCTGTCGCACCGGATCGCCCAGATCCGCACTTGGACTTTCGTTTCCAACCGGCCCGGCTGGCTGGCCGATCAGGCACACTGGCAGGAAAAGACGCGCGAAATCGAAGACAGATTGTCGGATGCGCTGCATGAGCGGTTGACGAAACGCTTCGTAGACCGCAGGACTTCCGTCCTCATGCGGCGCCTTAGAGAAAATACCATGCCTGAAGCCGAAATCAGCCCAACCGGAACCGTCCTCGTCGAAGGCCACCATGTCGGCGAGTTGCAGGGGTTCCGCTTCACCGCCGACCAGAGCGCCGGCGGCGAGGACGCCAAGGCGGTGCGCACAGCGGCCCAGAAGGCGCTTGCAGCCGAATTCGAGGCGCGGGCCGAACGCTTCGGCGCCTCGGCCAATGGCGACATCGCGCTCGGCTCCGACGGCACGCTGCGCTGGATCGGCGCGCCGATCGGCACGCTGATCGCAGGCGACGAGCCGTTGAAGCCACGCCTGGTGCTGCTGGCCGACGAGCAGCTCACCGGTCCCGCCCGCGACAAGGTCGCGGCGCGCGCCGAGCGCTTCGTCAATTTCCAGATCGAGTCGCTGCTGAAGCCGCTGGTCGACCTCAAGAACGCCGAGCAGATCACCGGCATCGGCCGCGGCATCGCCTTCCAGCTCGTCGAGAATTTCGGCCTCATCAACCGCCGCGACATCGCCGAGGAGATGAAGTCGCTCGACCAGGAAGGCCGCGCCGCCCTGCGCCGGCTCGGCGTGCGCTTCGGCGCCTACCATGTCTTCGTGCCCGCGCTGATCAAGCCGGCCCCGGCCGGACTGGTGACGCTGTTGTGGGCGCTGCAGAACGACGGCAAGGACAAGCCTGGCTTTGGCGACGTGGTTCACGCGCTGGCCTCCGGCCGCACCTCGGTGGTCATCGATCCCACCTTCGACAAGACCTTCTACAAGCTGGCCGGCTACCGCAATCTCGGCCGTCGTGCGGTGCGCGTCGACATCCTCGAACGGCTGGCCGACCTGATCCGGCCCGCAACCAACTGGAAGCCGGGCCTTGGCCAGCGCCCCGACGGCGCCTATGACGGTCAGTCCTTCATGGTGACGCCGCCGATGATGTCGATTCTCGGCGCCACGGCCGACGACATGGAAGAGATTCTGAAAGGCCTCGGCTACCGGGCCGAGCCGAAGCCGGCTGTCGAGGTGAAGGCACGGCTCGAGGCACAGGACAATGCCGCGCGCGAAGCCGCCGCGGCCAAGCAGGCGGCGGAGGCACAAGCCGAGCAGGCCAAGGCAGCGGAAACCGCGATTGCCGACGCAGCCGCCGAGGCGCCGGCCGACAGTGCAGAGCCGGATGCAGTGGCAGAAGCCACGGCGGAGGCTCTCGCGGAACCCGCTGCCGAAGCGGAACCTGTCGCAGAAGCTCAGCTGCAAAGTCCGCCTGAGGTCACGGTAGAGGGACTGCCTGCAGCTGAAGCCGCAGCTCGAGAGGCAGCACCCGAAACCGCCGTGCTTGAGGTCGCACCGGCGGAGCCGGCTTCCGAAGCCTCGCCCGCAACGGCAGCAGTCTCGGCCGAACCTGCCGCGGCGGCGGAAGCCGCCACCGGCGAGGCTGCTCCAGAGGCCGAGAAAGAGGCAGAGGAACCAAAACCCATCCTGTTGTGGCGGCAGGGCCGCTTCGACCAGCGCCCACGCCACCGCCACCACGACAACCGGCCCCGTGACAGGGACAATCGCCCGCGCAGCCCACAAGCCGCGCGCGATGGCCGCAGCAACGCGCCGGCAGAGGCCGGGCAGCAGGCCGGCGCACCGGGCGGCCGGCCCGCCCGTGAAGGACGCCGCGACGGCGACGGCGCCGGCAAGCCGCGCTTCGACCGCAGCAAGTTCAAGCCCAAGCCCCAGGGCGAGCCAGGCGAACGGCGCGACGGCAAGCCGCAGGGCGAGCGCCCCGATCGTCGCGAAAGCCGGCCCGACTGGAAAGGCGGCAGGCCGGACGGCAAGGGCGGCGCGCCTGGTGGAAAGTCCGCGTTCCAGCCGAAGCCTCGCGAGGAGCGTCCGGTGCGCTTCGACCCGGATTCCCCCTTCGCCAAGCTCGCCGCGTTGCGCGACCAGCTGAAGAAGTAAGTTCGTTCGCTCCGATGGTCACTGATGCCCGCCAGCGCATCGACAAATGGCTGTTCTTTTCGCGTGCGGTGAAATCGCGCTCGCTGGCGGCGAAGCTGGTGGTGGCCGGACGCGTTCGCATCAATCGCGACAAAGCAGCGCAGGCCTCCGATCTGGTCCGCCTCGGCGACGTCCTGACCATCACTCTCGAGCGGCGCATCTTCGTCTGGAAGGTGCTCGGCACCGGCAGCCGGCGCGGTCCCGCCGAGGAAGCGCGCTTGCTCTACGAGGATATCTCGCCGCCGCCGGCACCAAAGGGCGAGGCCGTTCGCGATGCGATCCCCGCGCTGCGTGATGCCGGCAGCGGCCGCCCGACCAAGAAGGAACGCCGGGAGACCGACCGGTTGTTCGGCGACGACTGACGCATAACCGGCTTTCGTCGCATCCCCGGCAGGAAATCCATTCCGGAAACACCGGCATCACGCGCAATGGCTGCCCTTGCAAGCGGCAGGCAAAGACGTTACCTCACCAAGAAAGCCTACCGCATCGGCCCACAAATCGATATCGATTTTCCAAGAGCACGATGCGTGGATTCAAAGTGTTAGAGCGTACCTTATGCGTCCGATTGGACGCCACGTCGCCCTGATAAAAACGGGACGTCCCGGAGCCGACCGATGACCTATGTCGTGACCGATAATTGCATAAAATGCAAATACATGGACTGCATCGAGGTCTGTCCGGTCGACTGTTTTTATGAGGGCGAGAACATGCTCGTCATTCATCCCGACGAGTGCATCGACTGTGGCGTCTGTGAACCGGAATGCCCGGCCGACGCGATCAAGCCGGACACCGAGCCAGGGCTCGACAAATGGCTGCAGATCAACACCGAATACGCCGATAAATGGCCCAATATCACCGCCAAGAAGGAGCCTCCGGCCGACGCCAAGTCCTTCGATGGCGAGGCCGGCAAGTTCGAAAAATATTTTTCCCCCGAGCCCGGCCAGGGTGACTAGCGCTCGACCGCGAAAATCGAAATCGATTTTCGGAAGGACTATGCGCCAGATCAAAGTGTCACAGCGTCCTTGCGCGTCCAAAACGGGCGCGTGGCACCGTAATGGCGACGCCGGTTTGATCGGCGTCACGCGTGCTGACAGGCACCGCACGTTAACTGCCTTGACAGGCGGAGATCGCGCTTGACCTTCGCGCGTGCAGCAAAACCTTGATTCTTCCGACTTTTTGTGCTACACGAACCAGACATGCCGGTGACACAACGTCGATTTATGGCGCAAACGCCCCAAATCACTGAAAGGTGAATTTTTCAATCCGGACCAGAGTGATCTGGGGCAGGCAGTCGCGACTATGCGATTTGCCGCCCTCGGCTTTTCCGGTGGGTTTGTAGTTGTGCGGCTAACGATCGGTACCCGATCGCGCGAGTTCGACCGGCAGAATGCCGGTTCCACACCAAGGAGTTCATGGCGTAATGGCAACAATCACCCCGCAGAAGAAGTCCAGCGCAGCGCGTCACGGTTTTAAGACCGGCGAGTACATCGTCTATCCGGCGCATGGCGTTGGCCAGATCGTCTCGATCGACGAGCAGGAAGTTGCGGGCCACAAGCTGGAACTGTTCGTCATCGACTTCCAGAAGGACAAGATGCGTCTGAAGGTCCCGGTCGCCAAGGCGACCTCCATCGGCATGCGCAAGCTGTCGGAAGAGGATTACGTCGATCGCGCGCTGAAGGTCGTGCAGGGCCGCGCCCGCGTCAAGCGCACCATGTGGTCGCGCCGCGCCCAGGAATATGATGCGAAGATCAATTCCGGCGACCTGATCTCGATCTCGGAAGTTGTGCGCGACCTCTACCGCGCCGACAATCAGCCGGAGCAGTCCTATTCCGAACGCCAGCTTTATGAGGCGGCACTCGACCGCATGGCGCGCGAGATCGCGGCCGTCAACCGCATGTCGGAAACCGAAGCGGTGCGCCTCATCGAGGTGAACCTCAACAAGGGTCCGAAGCGCGGCGCCAAGGCCGACAACGAAGAAGCCGAGCAGGAAGAAGCAGCCTGAGCGCTTCTCGCCTTCGAATTTGGAAAAACCCGGCCTCGCGCCGGGTTTTTTTGTTGTTTGTGATGGTCACCCCAAAACCGCTACGCCGTTTTGGGCGACATGCATTAACCCTCGCCGCCGCCTTCCTTCTCCGCCTCCTGCTTCAGCGTCGCGATGAACCGCTTGGTTCGCTGGCGCTCCGGATTGCTGAACAAAACCGCGGCGGGGCCTTTCTCGACGACGCTGCCGGCGTCGAGGAACACCACCTCCTGCGCGATTTTGGAGGCGAGGCGCAAATCATGCGTCGCCATCACCATGGTGGTGCCCTCGCTGGCGAGCTGGCCGAGCACGTCGACCACCTCCTGCGCCAGTTCCGGATCGAGCGCCGAAGTCGGCTCGTCGCACAGCAGCACTTTCGGCGATGGCGCCAGCGCCCGGGCGATCGCCACGCGTTGCTGCTGGCCGCCTGACAACGTCGCCGGCCAGGCGTCGGCCTTGTGCGCCATTCCAACCTTTTCGAGCAGGGCGAGCGCCCGCTCGCGCGCTCGCCCGGCCGGCCATTTCAACACCGTCACCAGCCCCTCCATGACGTTTTCGATCGCCGTGCGGTGCGGAAACAGCTGGAAATTCTGGAACACCATGCCGGTCTGAAGCCGCAGGCGCTGGATGGCCCTGCCGGGAACCTTGCGGCCGGGATGGAATTCGAGCACGTCGTCGCCGATGCGCACCGTGCCCGAGGTCGGGATCTCGAGCAGGTTGATGCAGCGCAGAAGCGTGCTTTTCCCACCGCCCGAGGGGCCGACAAGGGCGGTGACGCTGCCTTCCTCGATGGTGACGGTCACGCCCTTCAGCACGAGATTGTCACCAAAGCGCTTCTCGATGTCGGTGAGGCCGATCATGGGCGCGCCTCGAGGAAGCCGCCATAGCGGTTGAGCCGCTTTTCCAGGCGCGTCTGCAACGCCGACAGCACCGAGCTCAGCGCCAGGTAGAGAGCCGCCGCCTCGACATAGAGGATCAGCGGCTCGTAGGTGGTGGCAACGATGCGCTGCGCCGCCTGGAACATCTCCGGCACCGTGATGGCGGCGGCCAGCGATGTATCCTTGACCAGCGAGATGAAGGTGTTGGACAGCGGCGGCACCGCGACGCGGCCCGCTTGTGGAAGGATAGTGCGTCGCATCGCCTGGCCCCAGGTCATGCCGATCGAATAGGCCGCCTCCCACTGCCCCTTCGGCACCGAGCCTATGACGGCGCGGATGATCTCCGACGTATAGGCGCCGATATTGAGTGTGAAGCCGATCAACGCGGCTGAAAAGGCGTCGAGCAGGATGCCGACCGAGGGCAGGCCGTAGAAGATCAGGAAGAGCTGCACCAGAAGCGGCGTGCCACGGAAGATCCAGACATAGAAGCGGACCACGGCGACCAGCGGCTTCGGGCCGAACAGCCGGACGAGCGCTGCGACCAGTCCTACGAAGAGACCGAATGCGAACGACAGCAGCGTTAGCGGCACGGTGAAGATCAGCGCGGCCCATAGCAGCGTGGGCAACGAATCCAGCATCAATTGCAGCCAGTGCGGCACGAAAACTCTCCTTGCGAGATTGCCGCCCAAAAATCGGCCCGGCAGCATCGAGGCGCGACCATAGTGTCGTCATATCACGCCAAAAGCGGCGGCCGTCAAAGACGGCTCGCCGCGATACTTTGCCATGCGGGCCGGCAACCGGCCCGCTCCGTGAAATGCGCTTACTTCGAAACGTCCTGGCCGAAGTAAGTGTCGGCGATCTTCTGGTAGGTGCCGTCGGACTTGATATCGGCCAGCGCCCGATTGATGGCGGCGACCAGTTCCGGATCGCCCTTGCGCACGAGGACGCCGGAATAGTCGGCATTTTCTTCCTGCGCGGCGATCTTCACGTTGGCGTCGGGCTTGTGCTTCTTGAAATCGAGGAAGGACAGGCTGTCGTTGATGGTGGCATCGGCGCGGCCGGTAAGAAGCAGCTGGATCGATTGGTCGAAACCATCGGTACCGACGAGTTCGGCGCCGTTCGCTTCGGCGAGCTTGCCGAAATTCGAGGTCAGCGACTGCGCCGCCTTCTTGCCCTTCAGGTCGGCAAAGCTCTTGATGTCGGTATTGTCGCCGCGCACGATCAGCACCGCCTTGGAAGCAATATAGGGATCGGAGAAATCATACTTGGCCTTGCGCTCCTCGGTGATGCCGACCTGGTTGATAACAGCGTCATAGCGCTCGGCGTCGAGGCCGGCGATCAGCCCATCCCATTTGCCTTCGAGGAATTCGGCCTTGACGCCGAGTCGCTCGGCGATCGCCTTGGCAATCTCGACGTCGAAGCCGACCAGTGCGCCCGAGGCATCATGATAGGTGAAGGGGGCATAGGTACCTTCCGTGCCGACCTTGAAGACACCGGCCTGCTTGATCTGATCGAGATTGGCGCCGGCATGGCCTGATGTGCCTGCCAGTACCTGCAGTGTTGCGGCGACGATAAGCGATTTGAGCCATTTCATTTTTCTGTGATCCCGTCATTGGCCGGCGTCCGGGGCCGGCGTCCGGCGCATTTGTGAGCGCCGGAAACCTGACAGATGCAGCCTGGCGAAATAAGGAACCAGATTTCAAAAATGAGACACTTTCGAAATCCAATTCTCAAAACCACATCGACTCACGCCAACCGGCCGAGGAGCGACCGCCGCATCGAGCTTTCGAACAGTGCAATCCACGCGACATCAGCGGCGGAACCATTCGCGCGGGTGGCACGTTTGTTGGCTGTTGTAGGGCGCGGCGTCGCCAATTCAACCACGATGCCAGCTCAGGGGCGAGCGATCGCACCGCAACGCCCGGAACAGGGAGCGTGGCATGATGGAAGATACGGCAGGGCGAACCATGGTCCGCGCGGCGATGAAAGCCCCCTATCTCGAGCGCGACGAGGAGCATGTTCTCGCGCTGCGCTGGAAGGAAAACAACGACCAGCAGGCACTGCACCAAATCGCCATGGCGCATATGCGGCTGGTTATTTCCATGGCCTCGAAGTTCCGCCACTATGGCCTGCCCCTGGGCGACCTGGTGCAGGAAGGCCATGTCGGCCTGCTGGAGGCAGCGGCCCGTTTCGAACCGGAGCGCGAGGTGCGGTTTTCGACCTATGCGACATGGTGGATCCGTGCCTCGATGCAGGACTATATCCTGCGCAACTGGTCGATCGTGCGCGGCGGCACCAGTTCGGCGCAAAAGGCGCTGTTCTTCAATTTGCGGCGCCTGCGCGCCCGCTTGGCGAACGGTGCCGAGCCGATCTCGAACACCTCGCTCTACCGCGAGGTGTCGGTGGCGCTCGGCGTCTCCGAGGCGGATGTGGCGATGATGGACTCGCGCCTTTCGGCCCCGGACAGTTCGCTCAACCAGCCGCTCGCCGACGATGCGGGCGCCACCGAGCGAATGGATTTCCTGGTTTCGGACGATCCTTTGCCGGACGAAGTCGTGGGCGACACGATCGATGTCGAACGCCGCTCTATCTGGCTGAAAACCGCGCTCGGCGCGCTCAATGCCCGCGAGCTCAGGATCATCGAGGAACGCCGGCTGAGCGACGAGGGCGCGACGCTCGAAGCCCTCGGCGAGGCGCTTGGCATCTCCAAGGAACGCGTCCGCCAGATCGAGGCACGCGCCATGGAAAAGCTCAAGATAGCGCTGGTGAAGCAAAACCCCGAGTTTCTGGCGACCGCCGCCTAGGGTGTGTTGAGATTCAAGTCAGGACGAGTCGGAGTCGAAGACGGGCGCGAAGCGACCAAACCAGGTGGTTTCCGAGAACCGGAGCGGAGCGTACATAAAGTACGTGAGCACCGGCCTACGCCGGCCGGAGCCTTAACTGCCGCGACCGCTCATGAGTGCTCCGGCCGGCGAAGGTCGGAAGCGCAGGAAATTGCCGTTTGCGGGCCGGCATCACCTGAATATCGACACACCCTATCTGTCGGTGATGATCTTGACCTTGTCGCCGGCCGAAACGGCTGCGCCGGGCGACATTGCATTGAGCACCCTGAACAGGTCGAGCTTGCGGTCGACGCCGACCATCTGCGCCGCGAGCGAACCCATGGTCTGTCCGGGACGGACCGTGACGACGCGGATATGCAGCGGCTTCAGCTCTGCTTTTTCGGCCGCGCTCAAGATCCGGAACGAGCCGCTGACCGAGCGCGCCACCGCGTCCAGCGAGGTGCTGGCGGAGGGGGCTGCCGTCAGCAGCCGGTAGACCTGGCCGCCGGCGCGGATCACCGCGATGCCGAACTGCCAGCCCTCGGCGCTGGCATGCGCCGTCGCCGCCTCGTTGCCGTTGATTGTTTCCTGGCGCACGCTGCTTTCGTCGAGACCGGCCACCCAGCCGCTGCGGAGGTAGTCGGTCAGCGATCGGTTCCTGTCGATCGAGACGCCGTCGAAGCGGATCGCTATGTCGCCCGGCCCGGTTGCCGTCACCGCCGCGGCCGAGTTGTCGATGATGAAGCCGTCGGGCACCGAGAACGACACGCCGAGCCCCGGATGCAGGAAGGTTTCGCCACGCACATAGCCTTCCTCCGGCGTATCGCCGTAGAGCAGCCCGTCTATGCCGGCGAGGAAGGCGTCGCGGTCGCGCGTGCCGACGCCGGGCGCGCCGAACTGGCGGGCATGGCGCTGCGCCAGATCGATGCGTTGCGGCGTGTTCGGGTGCGTTGCCAGGAAGTCGAGGCTGGCATCGGTGGCGCCGCTGATCGAGCGGAAATCGGTGTAGGCCGACATGGACTGCAGGAAGCGGCCGGCGGCAAACGGATCGAAGCCCGCCTCGCCGATCGACTTGATGCCGATGCCGTCGGCCTCCAGCTCCTGATTGCGCGAGAACTGGGCAAGCCGCAGCTTGCCGCGGATCAGTGCCGCCTTGGCGGTCGGGCTGTCGCCGAGCACATCCGAGACGACTTTTGTCGCAAAGCCTTCCTCGGCCTCGAGCTGCTGGCGCTGCAAGCCGTGGTTTGCAGTGACATGGCCCATCTCATGCGCGATGACCGCGGCGAGCTCGGCCGAATCGTTGGCCAGCGCCAACAGGCCGCGCGTGATGTAGAGATAGCCGCCAGGCAATGCGAAAGCGTTGACGTTGGGCGAATTGAGGATCGTGATGCGGTAGGTCTGGCTCGGGTTGGCCGAAACCACCGTCAGGCTGCCGACGACTTTGGCGACCATGCGCTCGAGCTTGGGATCGGAATATTCGCCGCCATAGGTCGCGAGGATGCGCGGATGCTGCGCCTTGGCCATTTCGGCGACCTTGCTGTTGGCGGCAACATTGTCGACGGTGACCGGTTTGCTGGAAGGCTGGAAGCCGGATTCCTGAACGTCCGGAGGCGTGAACATCTGGCAGCTTGCCAACGCCATGGCAAAGCCGGCCAGCGCCAGGAAGCGCGCCAGCGGTTTCCTTCTCACTTTGTCTGTGCCGGTCGGCAGAACAGCTTCCTTTCGGCTCTCAGCACATGGCCCGAAAATCGGGCATCGATTTTCAGATCATGCGCAAAATCAACTGCCACAGCGTCCTTCGAGCCCACGAGCGCGGATGGCACCGTAGTGGCAAATCACAACCTATGCCGGACCAGTATCGGAGGACCTAGCCACACTACTTTGACCATGGCAAGCAAACGCCACATCGCCTGAAGCCGGTTTGGCCGTAAATTATGTCCGCTTCCGGGCAACATCTCGTGATCCTGCGCCAAACGGACCTGCACCGATATAGCGCCGGAAGGCTTCCGGTCCAGCCTTGGTAAAAAAATCGGCGACAGTCCCGGTTGCGGCAACCGTGCCATTGTCCAGGAACACCATGTCCTGGCCGATACGGTGGGCGTCCTCCGGCTGATGGGTGACGAACAGCACCGTCATGCGCCGCTCCGCTTGGAGGTCGGCTACCAGATTGAGCATGTCGTCGCGCAAGGCCGGTCCGAGCGAGGCGAACGGTTCGTCGAGCAAGAGCACCGGCCGGTCGCGCACCAGGACGCGGGCGAGCGCGACGCGCTGCCGCTCGCCGCCGGAGAGTTCGCGCGGCAGGCGCTGCTGCTTGCCGGCAAGGCCGACGCGCTTGAACGCCCCGGCGATTGCAGCGTGGTCGGCCTCGGTCAGCTTGAGCGACGGCGAGCGGCCAAGGCCGACATTTCGTTCGACCGAAAGATGGGCGAAGAGATTGTTTTCCTGGAACACCATCGACACTGGCCGCGCCGAAGGTGGTTTGCCGCCGACGTCGCCGCCACCGATCAGCACGCGGCCCGATTGCGGCGTCTCGAAGCCGGCCACCAGGTTGAGCAGCGTCGATTTTCCCGAGCCGCTCGGCCCCATGATGGCGGTGATCTTCGAGGCGGCGAACTCGACATCGAATAAAAACGGCGCTTCGCCATAGCTGAACGAGGCCTTTTCCAGCCGCACAGCCGTACCGTTTTCGCTGTTGAGCATCATGATCTTTCTCCCCGTCCCAGCCAGTCCGCGGCCAGGACAAGCGCGAGACAGACCAGGCCGAGCAGCAATGCCAGGCCGGCCGCGTCCATCGTGCGGTAGCTGCCCATGCGGGCCAGCAAGAGATAAGGCAGCGTCTGCAGGGAGTCGCTGCCAAACAGGGCAATGACGCCGAGATCGCCGAGCGACAAAGCCATCGCGAACGCGAAGCCGGTGGCGAGCGGCCGCCGCAGCGACGGCCAGTCGACCAGCCGGAAACGGCTCCAGCCCGAAATGCCAAGCAGCAGACAGAGCCGTTCGTGACGTTCACTCGCCGCATCATAGCCGGGGCGAATGGCGCGGATGGCAAACGGCATCGCCATCACCGCATTGACGGCGACGACCATGACAGGGGCAATGGCAAAGACGTCGCTGACGGAACGCAGCAGCAGGAACCAGCCGGCGCCGATGACGACGGGCGGCACGACGAGGACGAAGCCGGCGCCGGTATCGGTGGCGTATTCGAGCAGCGTCCTGGCGCCGACGCGACGCCTCAAGGCCAGCGCCCGTCGTGCCATGACCAGCGACAGCGACAGCGCCACTGAAAGCAGCGCCGCCAGCAAGGCGAGCACGGCGCTGGTCAGCGCCGCTTGCCGCACCGCGCTCTCGCCGGCCAGCCGGCCGAGATCGGCGCCAAGGCCTGACGTGACCGTGGCCGCCATCGGCCCGGCGACAAACAGCAAAGCGAGAATGATCAATGCTGCGTTCAGCACGGTCTCAGCGGCGCCGGCCGAAAGATAGCGGCGCGAAGCCACCGGCAGGTTGGCGTCGCCGACGGTGTTGAAGCCGAGCCGCATCAATGCCAGCACGACGACGAAGGTCAGCGCGATCTGCAGCAGTGTCAGCGTCACCGCGCGGGCAGGATCGAAATCGAAACGCAGCGCCTGGTAGATGGCGACCTCCAGCGTCGTCGCACGCGGCCCGCCGCCCAGCGTGAGCACGATAGTAAAGGATGTGATGCAGAGCATGAAGACAAGCCCGGCGACGCCCGGCAGCGCCGCGCGCAGCGTCGGCCATTCGATCAGCCGGAAGGCGGGCCTGGCGCCGATGCCGAGCTGGCTCGCCAGCCGCCACTGGTCGGCCGGCACTGTCGCAAGCGCTTCGAGGAACAGCCGCGCGGCCAGCGGCAGATTGAAGAAGACATGGGCGACGAGTATGCCGGACAGGCCGTATATGCCCGGCCAGCCCTGACCGCCGATCGCGCTGAGCACGCCGGCGAAATAGCCGGCACGGCCATAGAGTGCCAGAATCCCGAGTGCTGCGACGATGGCCGGCAGCGCGAGCGGCACAGCGAAGAGCTGCAGGATCAGGCCGCGACCGAAGAAGCGCGGATGCCGCGACAGCGCCCGCGCCACGAACAGCGCCGGCACGACGGAGAGCAGCGTCGACAGCAATGCCTGCCACAGCGTGAATCGGGCGACGCGGAAGAGGTAGGAATCGAAGGCCGACGCGGCGCCAGACGGATCGCGTGCGCCTTCGACGATGAGCCCGGCGAACGCGCCGCCGATCAGCAGCGCAACAGCGGCAAGCGCAATTGTGCCGGCGGTGACGCGGGGGTCGGCAGGATATCCGGTACGCATGCCGCCCTGCCTAGTTCAACGATCGTCGAAGCAGAAAATATGGCTGAGGCCGAGTTCCCGGGCGCCGTAGAGTGATCATCTCTCAATCACAAGCTACTTGCTCATCACCGACAGCCATTCGTCGACCCAGGCCTTGCGGTTGGCGGCGACCTCTTCGGGGCTTAACAGCAACGTCTTGGTCGGCTTGACGAGCTTGTCGAAAGCCGGATTGAGCGGCTTCTCGGTCTTGCCGGCAGGGAACATCCAGTTGGTCTCGGGAATGACATCCTGGAATTTCGGCCCGGTCATGAAAGTCAGGAACTGTTTCGCCAACGGGTTCTTCGCACCTGATTTGGTGATGCCGGCAACCTCGATCTGCAGATACGCGCCCTCGTCGAAGGACGCTGCCTGATAGCGTTGGGTGTTTTCGGCGACCATGTGATAGGCCGGCGACGTGGTATAGGACAGCACCATCGGCGCCTCGCCCTTGGTGAACAGGCCGTAGGCCTCGCTCCAGCCCGGCGTCACGGTGAGCACCTTTGCCTTAAGCTTGGCCCAGGCTTCGGGCGCCTTGTCGCCATAAACCGACTTCACCCACAACAGCAGGCCGAGACCGGGCGTCGAGGTGCGCGGATCCTGAATGACGATCTTTTCATCGGCATTGCCCTCGACCAATTCCTTCAGGCTCTTCGGCGGCGTCTTCAGCTTTTCGGTGTCGTAGACGACGGCGAAATAACCATAGTCGAACGGCACGAAAATATCGTCGCTCCAGCCGCCCGGCACCTTGACGTCGATGACGGCACCATGCGGCGAAAACAGGCCGGTGGCCTTGGCTTCCGCCGTCAGATTGGTGTCGAGGCCGAGCACGATGTCGGCTTTGGTCGCGGCCCCTTCCAGCCTGACGCGGTTGAGCAGGGCGACGCCGTCGGCGACCGCGACGAATTCGAGAATACAGCCGCATTCGGCCTCGAACGCCTTCTTGACCGCCGGGCCTGGACCCCATTCGGCGGTGAAGCTCTCATAGGTATAGACGGTGAGTTTTTCCTGCGCGGATGCCGGCCCGGTGCCGGCGAGAACGGTCGCCGCGAGCAGCACTGCCGAAACAAGTGTGTATAAAAACGTGCGCATCGGCGCCTCCTTCGTTGGCGTTGAAGGGAATTGAGGCGTCGGGTTGTCCGAAACGTCTAATCCCTCCGCCGGTACAAACCGGATCAGGTTCAGCGGGTTGGCAGGTTGCCTCTCAGCCGGTCCGCGAAGATCGCGTCCAGCACCCCGTTAGAGCGCTTCGACACATAGGCCCGGCCCATCTGCGGCGCAAGCGGAAGTTTGCCGGGCATCCAGACCGCGGCCTTCCGTTTCGCAAGCAGGGCTGGTAAGGGCCACGCATATGAGCAAATTCACCATCCTGCTTGGCGGCGACCTTATCCGCACGCCGCTGCTCGACCGCCAGGTCGAAGGCACGCGTGTCATCGCCGCCGACGCCGGCATCAGCCATGCCCGGACTCTGCGCCTGACCCCGGAACTCTGGGTCGGCGACTTCGATTCGGTGCCGGCGGATTTGCCGAACGAGCTCGCCGCCGTGCCGCGCCAAGTGTTTCCGGAAGAAAAGGACAAGACCGACGGCGAACTGGCTATCGCCGCCGCGCTCGAACGCGGCGCGACCAGCCTCGTGCTCGCCGGCGCGTTCGGCGGCAAGCGCACCGACCACGCCTTCCTGCATCTGGCGCTCGGCGTCCGGCTGGCCGAGGCAGGGACAAAGGTGCTTTTGACCAGTGGCGCACAGGAAGGCGTGCCCTTGCTTCCCGGAAAGGCCGGCTTCGACTACGCCGACGGCACGCTGTTTTCGATTCTCGGCTTCTCCGACCTTGCCGGTCTGACCGTGACCGGCGCCAAATGGCCGCTGAACCATGTCGAGGTGGCGTTCGGCTCGTCGTTGACCATTTCCAACGAGGTCAAGGGCCGGCTCGAAGTCGCGCTGGGCAGCGGCCGCGCGCTGTTGCTCGCCCATCCATTTCCTCTACCTGAAAGCTGACATGGCGCCGCCGCTTCTCAATCTCGACGGGATAAAACTGACCTTCGGTGGCACGCCGCTGCTCGACGGGACGGAACTGACGGCGTCGGCGGGCGACAAGATCGCTCTGGTCGGCCGCAACGGCTCGGGCAAGTCGACGTTGCTGAAGATCGCTGCGGGATTGATCGAGCCGCAGGATGGCGAGGTGTTCCGCCAGCCTTCGGCAACAGTGCGCTACCTGCCGCAAATGCCCGACATGGATGGTTTCGCCAGCGTCCGCGCCTATGTCGAGGCGGGGCTCGGACCCGCCGACGATCCCTACCGCGCCACCTATCTGATGGAGCATCTCGGCCTGTCCGGCGAGGAACGGCCGAACGATCTCTCCGGCGGCGAAGCCCGCCGTGCTGCCCTGGCCCGCGTCATGGCGCCGGAGCCCGACATTCTCCTCCTCGATGAGCCGACCAACCATCTCGACCTGTCGGTCATCGAATGGCTGGAGGAGGAGCTTGCCCGCACCTCTTCGGCGCTGATCGTCATCTCGCACGACCGCCGCTTCCTCGAGCGCGTGTCGCGCGCCACCGTCTGGCTCGATCGCGGCCAGACCCGCAGGCTGGACAAGGGCTTTGGCCATTTCGAGGAATGGCGCGACACCGTTCTGGAAGAGGAAGAGCGCGAGCAGCACAAGCTTGGCCGCCAGATCGTGCGCGAGGAGCACTGGTTGCGCTATGGCGTGACGGCAAGGCGCAAGCGCAACATGCGCCGGCTCGGCGAATTGCAGACCATGCGCCAGCGCTTTCGCGGCCATCGCGGCGCCGAGGGTGCGGCGACCATGGTGGCCAGCGACGCCGCCGAATCCGGCAAGCTGGTGATCGAAGCCAGGAACATCGAGAAGAGCTTTGGCGACCTCACTGTGGTCAGGGGTTTCTCAACCCGCATCCAGCGCGGTGACCGCGTTGGCCTGGTCGGCCCGAACGGCGCCGGCAAGACGACGCTGCTGAAGATGCTGACCGGCGAATTGAAGCCGGACTCAGGCACGGTGCGACTCGGCACCAATCTGGAGATCGCCACGCTCGACCAGAAACGCGAGGCGGTCGACCCGCAAGAGACGCTGGCGCAGTATCTCACCGACGGCCGCGGCGAGAACCTTGTCATCAACGGCGAGCAGCGCCACGTCGTCTCCTACATGAAGGACTTCCTGTTCAAGCCGGAACAGGCGCGCACGCCGGTGCGCGAGCTTTCGGGCGGCGAGCGGGCGCGGCTGCTACTCGCCCGTGTGCTGGCGCGGCCGGCAAATCTTTTGGTGCTCGACGAGCCGACCAACGATCTCGACATGGAGACGCTGGAACTGCTGCAGGAACTGGTCGCCGGTTTTGCCGGCACCGTCATCCTGGTCAGCCACGACCGCGATTTCCTCGACCGCACGGTGACCAGCCTGATCGCGCCGGAAGGCGGTGGCCGCTGGATCGAATATGCCGGCGGCTATTCAGACATGCTGGCGCAGCGCGGCGGCACCAGGCTGGACGACCGCAAGGCACGGCCGAAGGCCGAGACGAGTGAAGTGGCGGCGGCAGCCAGGACCGAGGCAACTGCGCCGAAGGGCCCGGCGAAAAAACTGTCGTTCAAGCAGAAATTCGCGCTGGAATCGCTGCCCAAGAAGATCGACGCGGTGACCGCCTCGATATCACGGCTGGAGGACAATATCGCCGACCCGGCCTATTACGAGCGCGACCCGGCCTCATTCCAGAAGACCATCGCCGCGCTCGACAAGGAGCGCGCCACGCTGGCAGCGCTCGAGGAGGAATGGCTGGAACTTGAAATGCTGCGCGAGGAGATGGAGGGGTAGACGCTTCGCCGTTGCTCCAACACGACAATGCGCATACATTATGCGCATTCTGCGGAGGTCATCATGCGAAAGATAGCTATGAATGCGGTTCGTCAGCCGGCAAATCTGTCGATCGACTCAAAGCTCATGAAGGAAGCCAAGGGACTCGATGTGAATGTCTCGCGCGCCGCCGAAGCCGGTATCGCAGAGGCGGTGGCTGCAGAAAAAGCCCGACTATGGAAACTTGAGAATCGCGCCACAATGGAAGCGTGGAACGAATACGTCGAAAAGCACGGTATTCCGTTGGAAGAACATCGGCAGTTCTGATGGCGCGCTATGATGTCTTCGCGGGTCGGGTCGAAGGCAGCTATTTGCTGGACGTCCAATCCGACCTGCTCGACGATTTTAAAACACGGGTGGTGATCCCGCTGCTTCCGACAACAATGACGCCGCCGCCGATGCGAAAGCTACATCCCCTCGTCGAGATCAATGGGCGAAAATTGGTTGTGGCCACCCATCTGATCGCCACGGTTCCGGCCAAGGAATTGGGCGAAAGTCGACTGAATATCTCCAGGCATCACGACGACATCGTGGCCGCGCTCGACATGCTGTTCCAGGGCTTCTGAGCCGAAGGGAGGCCGGTGAGTCGGCCTCAGCCCGCCTCTTTTGTTTGCCAGGCCTTCAGCGCCTCATCGAACACCTTCTCGCCGGGAATGCCCTTTTCCATGGTGAGCAGCGCCCGCCGACCGGTCTTGTAGACGACCGGCACGTCGATCCATTTCTGGCCCCGGAGCAGGGTCAGATTGGCGTCTTCGTCCGCCTTTGTGTCGTTGAGAGCGACCAGGAAGAAGCCGTCGGCGATCTTGGCCGGGATGCCGATCAGCGGACTGCCGGCATCCTGTTCAGAGCCCTTCATGGCGACGCGCAGGATGTTGTCGACACCGCCGCCGTCGAAACCATCGGGCGTCAGGAAAATCATCTCGATGATGTGGCTGGCCGGCAGCGTCTGGTCGGTGTTGCGGCGGATGGTCATGCGCAACTGCACGTCCTTACCCGGAATGCTCGCCTCGGCGCGGATTGCCGGCTCGGGCGGCAGATTGCCGCCGGGCGATTCCTGCACCAGCGACCAGACGATGCTGCCGGGCTCGGCCGAGCCTTGCGCGGTGCTGGTGCGCTCCTCGTAGAAGATCGCCTTCTGGCCGACCGCCAGCGCGGTTTCCGCAGGCGCGGCTGTCGGTGCAGCACCCGGCGCGGCACCCAGGGCCGGCGCGGCTGCGCTATCGGTCGGCGCCGCCGGCGCCGGCGGCGCGCCGTCGGCAGGCGGTGTTGCGGGGGCCGCACCCGGCGTTGCGGGCACAGTCGTGGCTGGCGGATCACCGGCCGGCGCTGCAGGCGCAGGTGCGGCCGGCGGCGGCGTGGTCAGTGCTGCGACGGATTCGCCCTCTCCGATGCCGCCTTGTCCTGAAGCGGGGCCGGGATCGACCTCACCGCCCTCCGGTGTCAGCCGCTGGGTGAACTTTGTGCCCTCGGCATCGGCTGGAGCCGCTGCGGCCGGGGCCCTTGCCGCAGCATCGGCAGCCGGCCGCTCGGCCGGGCTCGGCTTCACCAGCGGTTCTACGGTTGCGACCGTCGTGCTGTTGAGACCCAGCATGTTGCTGAACGCGTCCTTGTTCAGCCAGATGCCGTAGCCGCCGCCCGCGATGACGAGCAAAGCGATGACAGCGGCGATCAGCCCGCCATAGCTGCGCCTGCGCTCGGCAGGATGCTGACGCTGAAAAGTGTCCGGCGCCGGCTCCTCGTCGTTGGGGAAGACATCGTCTCTAAAGCTATCGCTGTTCTCGTACGCCGCTGGAAGATCCGCGTCCGAAGGCTCCGCATCGGTGCCCTCTGGAGGCGGTTTTTGCCAATTCAGCGAGGCTTTGGCGGCAGGTGCCGGCTGCCATTCCGGCTCGGTCTTGGCCGGCTGCCATGCCGGCTCGGCCTTTGCCGGCTGTCGGACATGGCTGGGTTGGTTCTTGTTGCGGTCGATGGAGGAGAAGATGTCCTCCAGCTCCGACAGCGGATCGGATACCGGCGCAGGCTTGGCGTAGCCCCGCTCGACGATGGCGATGGCATCTTCCAGAGTGCGCTTATGCTGGGCAACGACCGACGGCGCCAGCGGCGGTATGTTCTTCGCAAGCTTGTCCGCGATTGTCGAACGGGCCTTGTCATAGACCCTGGCGCGTATCTCCGGCGTCGGATTGCCAAGGCCGTCGAGTGTCTTTTTCAGAGCACCAACAAAATCTGCCATGCTTCAGTCGACCTGCATTTCGTTTCTGGGCCGGCCCCCGCAAAACGGCCGCGATGCCCGGAACAGCTTGGAATCTAGTCTTGAAACGGATCGGTCACAAGTATTGTGTCGTCCCGTTCAGGGCTGGTGGAAAGGAGTGCGACCGGCGCGCCGATCAGTTCCTCGATGTGACGGACATATTTGACTGCCTGGGCCGGCAGATCGTTCCAGCTTCTGGCGCCGGCGCTGGTGCCTTTCCAGCCCTCCAGCGTCTCGTAGACCGGTTCGACGCGCGCCTGCGCACCCTGGCTGGCCGGCAGATAGTCGATCGCCTCGCCATCGAGGCGGTACCCAGTGCAGACCTTGATCTCGTCCAGCCCGTCGAGCACGTCGAGCTTGGTCAGGGCGATGCCCTTGATGCCGTTTACGGCAACGGCTTGGCGAACCAGCACGGCATCGAACCAGCCGCAGCGGCGCTTGCGGCCGGTGACGACGCCGAACTCGTGGCCGCGCGTGCCCAGGAACTCGCCGATCTCGTTCTTCTGTTCGGTCGGGAACGGACCTTCGCCGACACGCGTCGTATAGGCCTTGGTGATGCCGAGCACATAACCGATGGCACCCGGGCCGACGCCGGATCCAGCGGCCGCTTGACCGGCCACCGTGTTGGACGAGGTGACGAACGGATAGGTGCCGTGGTCGATGTCGAGCAGCGTGCCCTGCGCACCCTCGAACAGGATGCGTTCGCCGGCGCGGCGCTTGTCGTCGAGGATCTTCCAGACGCGGTCCATATAGGGCAGTATCTCGTCGGCGACCGAAATCAACTCGCTCATGATTGCGTCATGCGTGACTTCGGCGTGGCCGAGCCCGCGGCGCAGCGCATTGTGATGCGTCAGCAGCCTGTCGACCTTCAAGGGCAGCGTTTCCAAATCCGCCAAATCCATCACCCTGACTGCGCGCCGGCCCACCTTATCCTCATAAGCGGGGCCGATGCCGCGACGGGTCGTGCCGATTTTCGTTCCCGAATTGGAGGCGGCGTCTTCGCGGAATCCGTCCAGCTCCCGGTGCAAGGACAGGATAAGCGCGGTGTTTTCGGCTATTTTCAGGCGCTCCGGCGTCACCTCGACGCCTTGCGCCTTCAATTTCGCCACTTCCGCGACGAAGGCATGCGGGTCGAAGACGACGCCATTGCCGATGATGGACAGCTTGCCTTGTCGCACCACGCCGGACGGCAGCAGCGACAGCTTGTAGACCTTGCCGTCGACGACCAGCGTATGGCCGGCATTGTGGCCGCCCTGGAAGCGCACGACGACGTCAGCGCGTTCCGACAGCCAGTCAACGATCTTGCCTTTGCCCTCGTCGCCCCATTGCGAGCCGACGACCACCACATTGGCCATGTTTCTTTTCCCTTGAGGCGCCGCTCGGAGCGGCTTGAATGGTTCGAAACGACAGGCTTCTATCGCATCGGCCAGAAAATCGGAATCGATTTTCGGATAGCACGACGCGAACGTTCAAAGCCTCGAGACGCGTACTTTGTGCGTCCAAGTGGACGTACGTCGTTCTATAACGTCAACACCCGGCGAGCGCGACCATTCTTTGCCGCCGAAAGCGCCCTCAGGCACAACAATTTTCGCGTTTGACATCATTTACTTGGGCGAACTACCACAATAGGTCGGCAATGACCCTGCCCACCCCGGCTGGAATTTCGCGATGCATCGAACCGCCTATCTGTTCCTGCTGTTCACCACCTTGCTGTGGGGCGGCAACTCCGTGGCCGGCAAGCTGGCAGTCGACCATATTTCGCCGATGACGCTGGTCTTCCTGCGCTGGGTCCTGGCCGTTCTGATCATGCTGCCGATCGGCTGGCGAACGCTGCGCGAGGACTGGCCGGTGGTGTGCAGGCATTGGTTACTGCTTGGCGGGCTCGGCGCTTGCGGCTTCACCTTTTTCAACGCGATCTTCTACACGGCGCTCAACTACACGACGGCGATCAACGTCTCGATCGAGCAGGCGGCAATCCCGGTCGTCATCATCCTCGCCAATTTCGTGCTGTTTCGCCTGCGTGTGAACCGGGTGCAGATCGCCGGTGTCGTGCTGACGATCATCGGCGTCGCCCTGACCGCCAGCCACGGCGATCTGCGCCAGCTCCTCAAGCTGGATCTCAACTTCGGCGACGCCATCATGCTGATCGCGGTGCTTTGCTACAGCTTCTACTCGGTCGGGTTGCGGCTGAAGCCGGCCATACGCTGGCAAAGCCTGATGCTGGCGCTGTCGATTGCCGCACTGGTGACCTCGCTGCCTTTCTTCCTCTGGGAGGTGGCTGCCGGCAAGGTCATCATCCCCGATGCGCGCGGCTGGGCGATAGCGTTCTACACTGCGATCGGCGCTTCGGTCGTCTCACAGATTTTTTATATCAGGGGCATCGAACTGATCGGCGCCAACCGGGCCGGCCTGTTCATCAACCTGGTGCCGATCTTCGGCACGCTGCTGTCGGTGCTGATCGTCGGTGAGACATTCCAGCTCTATCAGGGCGTGGCTCTCGTGCTGGTGCTCGGCGGCATCAGCCTGGCCGAATACAGCGGACGTAAAATGGCGATTTGACAGCCGGAACCTGTGACGGGCCGTGAAAGAACTCTGTCGATATTTCGACGCCATTGTCGAAACGCCCCGTGGGCTTACAAAGCCCGCGGGGCGCTCGCGCATGATTCAGGCGACGCCGACGTCGAAATGCAGCCGCTTGGCGGAGTCGATCGACTTGTGCGCCCGCACCTGTTCCAGCACCTTCTCCGGGAACGGCGCATCGAGATAGAGCAGCGCGATGGCATCGCCGCCAGGCCGGTTGCGGCCGAGCTGGAAGTTGGCGATGTTGACGCCGTTCTCGCCGCAGACCGTGCCGAGCAGGCCGATGATGCCGGGCGCGTCGGCATTCGTCGTGTACAGCATGTGCTGACCGACCTCGGCGTCGAGGTTGATGCCCTTGATCTGGATGAAGCGCGGCTTGCCGTCCGAGAAGCAGGTGCCGGCGATCGCACGCGTCTTGTGCTCGGTCTTGACCGTCAGCTTGATATAGCCGTCGAACACGCCCGATTTGTCGCGCTTGACCTCGGCGACGATGATGCCGCGCTCCTTAACCATGATCGGGGCCGAAACCATGTTGACGTCGGAGACCTGCGGCCGGATCAGCCCGGCAAGTGTGGCGCTGATCAGCGCGCGCGTGTTCATCGTCGCGGTCGAGCCGTCGAACAGGATCTCGACCTCCTTGATCGGATCCTCGGTGACCTGGCCGACAAAGGCGCCGAGCACTTCGGCCAGCTTGACGAAAGGTTTTAGGCGCGGCGCTTCCTCGGCGGTGATCGACGGCATGTTGATGGCGTTGGAAACGGCGCCCTTGATCAGGTAGTCGGCCATCTGCTCGGCGACCTGCAGAGCGACATTCTCCTGCGCCTCCATCGTCGATGCGCCGAGATGCGGCGTCGCCACCACATTCTCCATGCCGAACAGCTCGCTTTTCTCCGCCGGCTCGACCTCGAACACGTCGATGCCGGCGCCTGCCACCTTGCCGCTTTTCAACGCCGCGATCAGGTCGGCCTCGACGATCAGCCCGCCACGGGCGCAGTTGATGATGCGCACGCCGGTCTTCATTTTGGCGATCGCCGCAGCGTCGATGATGTTGCGCGTCTTGTCGGTCAAGGGCGTGTGCAGGGTGATGAAATCGGCGCGGGCGAACAGCTCGTCGAGTTCCACCTTCTCGACGCCGAGCTCCTCGGCGCGGCTGTCCGACAGGAACGGATCGAAGGCGATGACGTGCATCTTCAGGCCAACGCCGCGCGTAGCGACGATCGAGCCGATATTGCCGCAGCCGATGATGCCCAGCGTCTTGCCGGTGATCTCGGTGCCCATGAAGCGGTTCTTTTCCCACTTGCCGGCATGGGTCGAGGCATTGGCTTCCGGTATCTGGCGGGCCAGCGCGAAGATCATGGCGACGGCATGCTCGGCGGTGGTGATCGAATTGCCGAAGGGCGTGTTCATCACGATGATGCCCTTGCGGCTCGCAGCCGGGATGTCGACATTGTCGACGCCGATGCCGGCGCGGCCGACCACCTTGAGCCTTGTGGCGGCGTCGATCAGCTTTTCGGTGACTTTGGTCGCCGAACGGATGGCGAGGCCGTCATACTGGCCGATCACTTCGAGCAGCTTTTCCTTGTCCTTGCCGAGATCGGGCAGGTAGTCGACCTCGATGCCGCGATCCCTGAAGATCTGCACGGCGGTGGTGGAGAGTTTGTCTGAGACGAGAACGCGGGGCATGGGCTTCATCCTTTGCGATTGGCGCCCCTCCCCTGACGGGAGGTCGGCGCGAAGTGCCGGGGTGGGGTGGCTGCGGCCGGGCGTGGCCGAAATCTTTTTCTTCTGGACGGCGGACCGTTGAGTTGGGTGGAGGCGACCCCACCCGGCCCTTCGGGCCACCCTCCCCTCGAAGGGGAGGGATCAGGCGGCCGCCTTGAGCGACGCCTTTTGCGCGGCAAAGGCCCAGTCGAGCCACGGCAGCAGCGCTTCGAGGTCGGAAGTCTCGACGGTCGCGCCGCACCAAATGCGCAGGCCCGGCGGCGCATCGCGATAGGCGCCGATATCGTAGGCGACGCCTTCCTTGTCGAGCGCCGAGACGATGCCCTTGGCGAACGCCGCTTGTCCGTCGGCATCGAGCGCGGCGACGTCCGGGTCGGTGAAGGAAAAACAGACGGACGTGTTCGATCGCGTCGCCGGGTCGGTGGCCAGATGGCCGAGCCATGCGGATTTACCGACGAAACCATCGATAATGGCGGCATTGGCGTCGGCGCGGGCAATCAATGCGTCGAGGCCGCCGATCGACTTCGCCCAACGCAGTGCGTCGAGATAATCCTCGACGCACAGCATCGACGGCGTGTTGATGGTTTCGCCCTTAAAAATGCCTTCGATGAGCTTGCCGCCCGAGGTGAGGCGAAAGATTTTCGGCAGCGGCCAGGCCGGCTTGTAGCTTTCCAGCCGCTCGACGGCGCGCGGGCTGAGCATCAGCATGCCATGCGCACCTTCGCCGCCCAGCACCTTCTGCCAGGAGAAGGTGACGACGTCGAGCTTGCCAAAATCGAGCTCTTGCGCAAAGGCCGCCGACGTGGCGTCGCAGATGGTCAGGCCCTTGCGCGAGGCCGGGATGAAATCGCCGTTCGGCACGCGCACGCCTGACGTCGTGCCGTTCCAGGTGAAGACCACGTCGCGGTCGAAGTCGATTTTTGTCACATCCGGCAGTGCGCCGTAGCCGGCTTCGATCCTGCGGACGTCGGCGAGCTTCAGCTGCTTGACCACGTCGGTGACCCAGCCGGAACCGAAACTCTCCCAGGCGACCATGTCGACGCCGCGTTCGCCGAGCAGCGACCACAGCGCCATCTCGACCGCGCCGGTGTCCGACGCCGGCACGATGCCGATGCGATAATCCGCCGGCACCTGGAGAATTTCCCGCGTCAGCTCGATCGCCTGTTCGAGCTTGGTCTTGCCGATCTTGGCGCGGTGCGAGCGTCCGAGCGCGGCATTGGCCAGCGCCTCGACTGACCAGCCGGGGCGTTTTGCACAGGGACCTGAGGAAAAATTGGGATTTGCCGGGCGCAGTCCGGGCTTCGTATGGATCGTCATCGTGGTCTATCCTTCCAGATAGTGGCCCCTCGTTGGGGAGGGGTGGCCCACGGACGGCGATATGCGTTCAGGCTTCCGGCGTCAAGAGGAAAGTTTTTGTCGCTGACGGGATACTGGTCGCATCCTAGACCAAAAACAGAACGGCGGACCGAAGTCCGCCGCTGGCATCCCCGAGGCTTTCGCCGTGCCTACCAGAGATCGTAGCGCAGCCCGACCTTGACCTGATGATTGCTGATCCCTTTGTCGATCGGATAGGAATCCAAATCCTGTGCGGTGGTATATTCGGCGTCGGGTGCGGAAAAATATTGATAGCCCAGATCGACTGAAAGGTTCTTGGACACCTGGTAGGCAAGGCCGGCGTTCAGCGTATAGGCGAAAGAGTAATGGGTCTCGTTGTCATCGCGGACGAAATCGTCGGCGGGGTTGGCGTTGTCTGTGAAGTAGTCCGCCGAGAGGCGCCGCCTGGTCTGGACAATACCGATACCGGCGCCGAGATAGGGTGTGATCCCGACATAGGTGCCAAGATCGACATAGCCGTTGAGCATGCCCGAGAACGCGTAGTTCTCCAGGTCCGCCGATGCCACGGTCGTTCCGTTGTCATAGCTGACGCTGATCTCGTTGCCGGGCAGATAGCCGAGATTGAGATCGGCGCGCAGATAATCGGTAAAATGGTAGCCGAAGCCGATGCTGGCGAAGATGTGATCCTCTTCTTCGTCGAAGTTCGCTGGCGCGAAGGCGAAGTCCTCATTGTCGAAGCTCTTCTGCACCAGATAGGAGACATCGCCGCGCAGATACCATCCCGAACCGACTTCGACCGGCACATAGTCCGGCGCCTGGTCGACATAGATCGGCGGATCGTAGTCGGCGCCAAGCGCCTGCGACAACGGCGTCAGGGCGATTGCTGCAAGCGCCAGTGCTATGCGCGATTTGACTGTCATGATCCCCGGCTCCCGAAGGTGGCGCCATTCGCGATCGCGAGCGCCGTTTCAGGGCATTGTTAACCATAGTGGTTAAGTGCCGGTTAAGGATAACAGGGCGTTAGCGAATTGATTTTGATGCGCGTTGCCGCCACAACGAAAAAAACCGCCCGGCTTTTGCCGGGCGGTCCGCAAACCTGCTCTCGAAGCGATTACTTGGTGTAAACCGGTTCGGGTTCGTAGGCGATCGGCGCCGGCTGCGCGCAGTCCGAGTTGCCGAACTGGTAGCGCAGGCCGCCGCGCACTTCATGCACATTGATGCCCTTGTCACGGCCAGGACCGACATTGCTGTCTGAAGCGTAGTCGAACATCTTGCCGCCCTCGATATGGCTGAAGCGGTAGCCGAGATCGAGCTTGACGCGATCGGTCAGGCAGTAGGAGGCGCCCGCCATGGCCGCATAGGCAAAGCGCCAGCCCTTGCCGCCATGATGCTCGAACTCGCCGTCGATGTCGTTGTTGTGCAGTGTATCCCACTTGACCCAGGCGCCGCCGATACCGGCGCCGACATAAGGCGTGATGCCGTGCCAGGTGCCGATATCGACATAGGCATTGGCCAGGAGCAGCAGCGCCGTATAGGATGAGTGGTCGGTCGAAGTGCAGGGCGTCTGATTAACGCCGCAGAAGCCGCTGGTCGAGCCGCGGAAATCGGATTTGCTCATCCAGTCCGCGGTCAGGTCGGTGCGGAAGTGCCGGTTGATCTGGTAACCGACGCCGGCGCCGGCCGAGAAGGCGCCGTCCAGCTTGCCGCTGTCAAAGCTGCCGGTGCCGGGTGGGTCGCCGTAGGTGATGTAGTCGGCGCCGCGGAACTTCGACCAGTGGTAGTCGATGTCGCCGCGAATGTACCAGCCGCCATATTCGACCGGCTGCTCGTAGACGGGCGGCGGCGGGGCCGGCTCGACCACGGGCGGTTCGACGAAGTCGGCGGCGAACACTGGTCCGGCCACGCCCGCGAGCAGCGCGGCAAAGACGGCCATTCTTGCTGTATTGAACATGCTTGTCACCCCTGAGAACCCTCGGCACAGCGAACGCGTCCGAATCTGATTGGCTTCAGTCGTGGATAATGAATTGGAAAAGTTAAAAGCCATTTAACCCTATCGCTTAACCATGAATCTCTAAATCTTTCGGGATTTTCGCGTTTTGCGCCAATGATTTGGCGTGCGAACACGCGAAAAAAAAGCCCGCCGGAAGGCGGGCTTTTCAACCTGGCAAAAGCTGGGGGATCAGGCGGCGCTGCGGGTTTCCGAAATGACCTCGACGATGTCGTTGACGACGGCCTCGACCAGTTGCTGATCGTCGCCTTCCGCCATGACGCGGATGAGCGGTTCCGTGCCGGACGGCCGGATGACGAGGCGGCCAGCCTGGCCCAGGCGGTGGCGTCCATCTTCGATCGCCGCCTTGACCAAAGCTTCCTCGAGCGGCTTGCCGCCGGAAATATGAACGTTCTTCAGCAATTGCGGCACCGGCGCGAACTTCTTCGACAATTCGCTGACCGGTCGGTTCTGCCGCTTGATGCAGGCGAGCACCTGGAGCGCCGAGACGAGGCCGTCGCCGGTGGTGGAAAAATCGGACAGCACGATGTGGCCCGACTGTTCGCCGCCGACATTCAGGCCGTGCGCACGCATGTGCTCGACGACATAGCGGTCGCCGACCTTGGTGCGGTGCAACTGCAGGTTCATGTCGCCGAGGAAGCGTTCGAGGCCGAGATTGGACATCACCGTCGAGACGACGCCACCGCCGGCCAGCCGTCCGCTCTGATGCCAGGACTCGGCGATCAGCGCCATGATCTGGTCGCCATCGACGATCGCGCCGTTCTCGTCGACGATGACGACGCGGTCGGCGTCGCCGTCGAGCGCGATGCCGATATCGGCGCGCACTTCGTGCACCTTCTTCTGCAGGCCGGCCGGATGGGTCGAGCCGCACTCCTTGTTGATGTTGAAGCCGTTGGGCTCGACATTGATGGCGACAACCTCGGCGCCGAGTTCCCACAGCGCCTCGGGCGCCACCTTGTAGGCAGCGCCATTGGCGCAATCGACGACGATGCGGAGGCCCGACAGCGACATCGACCGTGGCAGCGTGCGCTTGGCGAATTCGATGTAGCGGTCATGGACGCCGTCGACGCGCTTGGCGCGGCCGAGCCCGTCCGAATCGGCGAGCGCCAGGTCGATATCCTTGTCGAGCATGCCCTCGATGCGCTCCTCGATCTCGTCGGAGAGCTTGTAGCCATCGGGACCGAACAGCTTGATGCCGTTGTCGTAGTAAGGATTGTGCGAGGCCGAGATCATCACGCCGATGTCGGCGCGCAATGAGCGCACCAGCATGGCGACCGCGGGCGTCGGAATCGGGCCGAGCAGGAACACATCCATGCCGGCGGCGCACAGGCCCGACACCATCGCATTCTCGATCATGTAGCCGGAAAGTCTGGTGTCCTTGCCGAGCACGACGCGGTGACGATGGTTGCCGCGCTGGAACGAAAGGCCGGCGGCCATGCCGACCCTCATGGCGATCTCCGCCGTCATTGGAAATCTATTGGCGCGCCCGCGAATGCCGTCCGTTCCGAAATAACTTCCTGCCATGCTAGTCAGCTTCCCGATGGTTCATTGCCGGCACGTCATGCCACACATTGGCCCGAGCCCTATCATCACAATTCATGATTATAGGGCACCATTCCTTAGAAAACCGTTGTCTTGTGTGTTTTGTGTCACGTCAGTGCTTTGATTTCGCCTGCCGTGGTTGCAGCACAGCGTTCAGGAACTTCTGACCGCATCTGGATTGTTTCATGTGCCCGTCGATAGGCATTGAATTCGGAATCCGCGCGTCGTGTTGCTTTGGACCGGGCATTCAGGTCCGCCGCACTGGCCGACCCGATCGGCCCGCCATGTGAGGCAGTTCCTGATACTGGTCCGCCCTATACAAGTTTTCCGTGCAAATGCGCGCGGGTAAATCGCCCGGCGAACGGAGGCTGGCACCCATTTCATAAAAATAATGCACTTTCCGACAGCTTTCACGCCATTTAGCCTCTGGCGCAACCATTCGTTGAGTGTTATTGCTTGCTTGGGACATAACATGAACATCCAGAGGGAGAAGACACATGCTCATCCATCGACTTGCCACTTTGACGGGTCTTGCCGTCGTGACTTTATCCCTGGCGGCACCCGCCAAAGCGCTGACCATGGCCGAATGCAGCACCAAGTATAACGCGGCAAAGGACGCGGGAACACTTGGCGGGCAGAACTGGAACCAGTTCCGCAAGGCAGAATGCGGCACCGTTGCCGCCGCAACCGATGCCACGCCAGCCAAGGCGGACAGCACCAGCGCTGCAACTACCGATGCGGCCGCCGCAGCGACGACCAAGGCAGCGGCAACTGCCAATGCAGGCAACGGCCTCAGCAGGGCGGAGTGCGGCGCCAAATATCGGGCGGCCAAGACCGCCAACACACTGAACGGCATGAAGTGGAACGACTTCCGCATGAGCCAGTGCGGTGCCAGTGCTTCCGACAACGCCGTGCCGGCAGCCGACCAGGCAAGCCTGACCAGCCAGCCGGAAAAGCCGACCCTCATCGCGCCACAGGGTGTGACGTTTCCGAAGGCGATCTCCGACAAGTATAGCAGCGAAACCCCGGCCAAGGCCCGCATGTACACCTGCCGCGACCAATATCACGCCAACAAGGAGGCCGATGCGCTGGGTGGCCTCAAGTGGATCCAGAAGGGCGGCGGCTTCTACAGCCTGTGCAATGCCGCGCTGAAGAGCTGATCGGGCATTCACATTCGAAGATAGCAAGGCCCGCGAACCGCAAAGGTTCGCGGGCTTTTTTTGCCGGCGGTGGCAGGCAGGGCCAGGATATGCCGTATCTGCGCTGCAAGCGAGGCGCTGTCGGCGCCGCTGCCAATCTCCCCCCTTGCGGGCCCTTGCGGGGAGATCAGCCCTCATCACGGCATCCGCAAACCTTCAACGTCTATTTCCCATGTGGAGAAATCCCCGGCACTGGGTGAAGTGATGGAGTTTTTCAGGCCGCGATCGGCTGTCGCTGTCGGCACCTCCTAACAAAAACGCCGCGTCCAAGCCGCGGCGTTTTCGAAATCAGTCTCCTGAGCCGGACCCTAGCTTGACGGCTGAGGCTCCATGCCGCCTTCGGGCTCCGGGCCCTTCTTGCGGCGGCTGCCGGACTTCGGCACGGCCGAGCCGCGGCTCGGCGGCGTGTCGTCGCCGAGATCGCGTGCCGGCTTGTGGCCGGCGATCAGCTGCTTGATCTCGTCGCCGGACAGCGTCTCATATTCCAAAAGCCCCTGCGCCAGCGCAATCCATTCCTTCTTCTTTTTGGTCAGGATGGATTTGGCCGTCGAATAGGCCTCGTCGATCAGCCGGCGCACTTCGGCGTCGATGATCTGCGCCGTCTCTTCCGAGACGTTCTGCGTGCGCGCCACCGAATGGCCGAGGAACACTTCCTCCTGGTTGTCGCCATAGGCGACGTGGCCAAGCTTGTCGGAAAAACCCCAGCGTGTGACCATGGCGCGCGCCAGCTTGGTTGCCTGCTCGATGTCCGAGGAGGCACCCGAGGTGATGTTCTCCTTGCCGAACTTGAACTCCTCGGCGACGCGGCCACCCATCATGATGGCAAGACGCGAGATCATGTATTTGTAGCTCATCGAATAGCGGTCGCCTTCCGGCAACTGCATGACCATGCCAAGCGCCCGGCCGCGCGGAATGATGGTCGCCTTGTGCAGCGGATCGGCCGACGGCACGTTCAGCGCCAGGATGGCGTGGCCAGCCTCGTGATAGGCGGTGAGTTCCTTCTCGGCCTGGGTCATCGCCGACGAGCGGCGCTCGGCGCCCATCATGATCTTGTCCTTGGCGTCCTCGAACTCGGCCATGGTGACAAGGCGCTTGTTGCGCCGCGCCGCCATCAGGGCGGATTCGTTGACGAGGTTCATCAGGTCGGCGCCGGAAAACCCCGGCGTGCCGCGTGCGATCACCTTTAGGTCGACATTGGGGGCCAGCGGCACGTTGCGCACATGCACCTTCAGGATCTTCTCGCGGCCGACGATGTCGGGGTTCGGCACCACCACCTGGCGGTCGAAACGGCCGGGCCTGAGCAGCGCCGGATCGAGCACGTCTGGACGGTTGGTGGCAGCGATCAGGATGATGCTTTCGTTGGATTCGAAGCCGTCCATTTCGACCAGCAACTGGTTCAGCGTCTGCTCGCGTTCGTCGTTGCCGCCGCCGAGGCCGGCGCCGCGATGGCGGCCGACCGCGTCGATTTCGTCGATGAAGATGATGCAGGGCGCATTCTTCTTGGCCTGGTCGAACATGTCGCGGACGCGGCTGGCGCCTACGCCGACGAACATCTCGACAAAGTCCGAGCCGGAAATGGTGAAGAACGGCACGTTGGCCTCACCGGCGACCGAACGGGCAAGCAGCGTCTTGCCGGTCCCGGGAGGGCCGACGAGCAGCACGCCGCGCGGAATCTTGCCGCCAAGCCGCTGGAACTTCTGCGGATCACGCAGGAATTCGACAATCTCTTCCAAATCCTGCTTGGCTTCGTCGACGCCGGCGACATCCTGGAAGGTGACGCGGCCGTGCGCTTCAGTCAAAAGCTTGGCCTTGGACTTGCCGAAGCCCATGGCGCGGCCGGAGCCGGACTGCATCTGGCGCATGAAGAATATCCAGACGCCAAGGATGAGGATCATCGGCAGCCAGGAGATGAGATAGCTGAACAGCGAATTGGAACCGTCGGATTCGGGGCGCGCGTTGATGGTGACGTTCTTGTCCTGGAGTCTCGAAACCAGCGACGGATCACCCGGCGAATAGGTCTGGAAGCCGGTAGAGGTGTCGGTATAAGTGCCCGAGATGCGGGCGCCCGCGATGGTCACCGTCTTGACCCGGCCGGCCGCGACGTCCTGCAGGAACTGCGAATAGGGGACGTCACTCGCTGCTCCGCGCGTCTGCGGCGTCTGGAACAGATTGAAGAGAGCGATGAGCAGGACCGCTATGATCGCCCAGAGCGCGAGATTGCGATAATTCGGATTCATCAATTGTCCCGTTGGTGTCCGCCAGCGGACACGCGTCGTGAGAGGAAACTTGGGTCTAACATAGGGATGGCGCCCTTCATTGCCAAGCAGAACAGCATGTCGCGGTTAAGCTTTCGCCCATGATCAACCGGCAGTGTGGCCGCCGAAAGGCGGGGCAGGAAGTCGCGGCGCGCCGATCAGCGCGGCGACAGTTCCGGCCGGCGCCAGGTCGAAGGACGGCAGGAAGCGGGCAAAGGGCGCGACGACCGGGCATACCGCCATTCCCGGCAACATCGGGCTGTCGCCTGGATGTTCGCTTGCGCGCCACAGCACCGGCTCGGCCGCCAGAGCCGCGCGGACAAGGCTCGGCGGCGTGCCATTTTCGGCAATTGCCTGTCTTGCGGCACGCGCCGCGCCGAGCGGCGCGATCAAAAATTCACCCGGTCTGTCCGCCAATGTGATCCTCCGGCGACCGTCCCAGAGGGCATTGTTCACGGCAGGCGCAGCGGGCGGCAGGTTGCGGGTTTCGCGACGCAGAAAAATGCCGGCACGCCGCGCATCGACCACCGTCCGCGACAATGTGGCGCAAAACGGGGTAGCGAAAAATGAGGTTGTGCCAGGTGGTCCGGGCCTCAGCCGGTTGAGCAGCGCCTCGCTGCGAGCCTGCTCGGGCAGAAAGGCAACGCCGCCGACAGTCGCCAGCAGGACGCGCAGCGCGTAGACGGCCGCCGCCTCGTCGACGGCTGTCGCAAAGCCCGGATCGAGACGGATAAGGCCGGCTGCGGGCCTGCTGGCAAAGCCACGGATCAGCGCGGCGGCGCGATGGCCAAGCTGCTCGCGCTCCACCGCAGCCCGCGCGGCCAGCGTCAACGCGTCTTCCCGCGCACCATTGCGGTCGGCAAGCGCTGCGCGGATACGTGGCCTCTCGAAAGCCTCGTCTTCATTGGTCGGGTCTTCGGACCAGCCGACATTCGCGCGCCGCAGGACTTCGCGCAGCGCAGCACGCCGTGTGCCGAGAAGCGGCCGTGCGATCCAGATCCGCCAGTCATAGAGCGTGGCCGGTGCCATGCCGGCTAGACCTCGCCCTGGCTCTCGCTCCCCCTCCTGGCGAGCTTGCCGCATCAGCACCGTCTCGGCCTGGTCGTCGGCCGTGTGGCCGGTCAGGATAAGGCCGATACCTTCCGCCTGCGCCGCCTCGGCCAGCAGCCGGTAGCGTGCCTCTCGCGCGGCAGCCGGCAGGCCGGTCGAAGGCTTGCGTCCGGACCAGACCAGGATGCGGTGAGCAATGCCGCGCCCGGCGCAAAGCCTGGCCACGGCCTGCGCTTCCGCTGCCGAGCCCGGCCGCAGAGCGTGATCGATCGTCACAGCCAGCAATTTCGTTGCCGGCGCGGTACGGTCGAGGTGATCCTTGAGGAGAAGGAGAAGGGCGGTCGAGTCGCTGCCGCCGGACACGGCCGCAACAGCGCCGCTGGTAAAGTCGAACTGCGAAAAAACCGAACGGTCAGGCTCGGTTTCGGGCGTCAATGCATGTCGCCCAAAAGTGGCCCCGGATCTGGGGCAACAAGTCTTGGGGCAACGACATGCAAGAGAAAAACTAACACGCCGCGAGCGCCCTCTCCTGCTTGACGCGTTCCTTGAGCGCGCCGGAAACGTTCGGATAGCGCTTGCCGATCTCGCCGAAAGTGGCGCAGGCCACGTCGCGCTGGTTCAATCCGACCAGCGACACACCGAGCTTCAGCAGCATGTCGGGAGCCTTCTTGGCCTTCGGATAGTCCTTGCTGGCGGCGAGGAAAGTCTCGGCCGCGTCGCGATACTTCTGCTGGCCGAGCAGCGACTCACCCAGCCAGTAATGCGCGTCCGCCGTCTTGGCGTCCTTGGGGAAGCGGGCGATGTGGTCGCGAAAACCCTGTTCGGCAGTGCCGTAGTCGCCCGACAGGATGAACTGATAGGAATTGCGGTAAAGCTCCTCCGGGTCGTCGGTGGCGGGCAGCGCCGCAACCACCGTATCGTCGGACTTGCCGGCCTGCGTGCCAGCGGCCTGGTCGCCGGGGACAGGGGCGGTGTTCTGCGCCGGTGCATGTGCCTGCGTCTTGCCGTCTGCGTCTATCACATTGCCGTTCTTGTCGACGGTGATGGTGCCGAACGTCTTCGGCGGCGTGCCCGGGATCACCGCGCCGGGTTCGCCTGTCGGTGATTCGACGATGACCTCCTGGCCGCCGGCGGGCGGTGTGCCCGCATCGGCCGGCGCATGCGTCGCCGGAGCCTCGGCGACGCTGCTGTCGGTGTTGGTGGTGGCGTCCGACTTCTTCTGCTCGCGTGGCTGCTGCGCGCCTTGTGAGCCGCCTTCCAGCTGCTGGAAACGGAACTCGTTGTCTTCCTGCTGCTTGCGGATCTGCTCCTGCATCTGCAGCACCTGGAAGTTGAGCTCCTCGATCTTGCCGTTCATTTGCCGGAGCTGTTCCTCCAGCCCCGTAGTGCCGGTGCCATCCTGCGCAAATTGCACCTGATCCGGTTTCTTTTTTTCACCGAAAATGCCGAGCGTCGGCAGGCGGAAGGAAAAACCGCTTTTTTCTGTGCCTTGCTCATTGCCTACTGCCGGGGCAGCGACGCTTGATACGAGCAGCAACGCAAGCGTGCCGCTCAAGACCGATCTGAAATGCATGTGCCTCTCGCCGTGGATTGTTTGCCTGTTGCATGCCTGCCGATCGGAGTGGACCGTCAGGCGCCTCGGTTGTTACCAAGGACGCAGGACTTCGGCCAAATTTTGTTTCAAGTCCCACATCCGGGCGCCGGACATGAAAAAGGCGGCCGCAGCCGCCTTTCACACGTAGGTGTTGCATTTCTGCCGATTGGAAAATTGCCGATCAGGAACCGGCGCCGCTGATCGTGGTGACGGCGCGGCGGTTCTGCGACCAGCAGGAGATGTCGTCGCAAACCGCGACCGGACGCTCCTTGCCGTAGGAAATGGTCTTCAGGCGCTGGGCGGAAACACCCCTGGCGACGAGGAAGTCGCGGGTGGCGGCGGCGCGGCGGGCGCCGAGCGCCAGATTGTATTCGCGCGTGCCGCGCTCGTCGGCATGGCCTTCGATGACGATGGCATACTGCCTGTACTGGTTCAGCCACTGCGCCTGGCGCGAAAGCGTCGTCTGCGCGTCGGCGCGGATCGAGGACGAATCCGTATCGAAAAAGATGCGGTCGCCGATGTTGACGGTAAAATCCTGGGCCGATCCGGGCGTTGCCGCCCCGGCGCCGCTGAGACCGAGATCGGCGGCGCTGTTCAGGTTCTTCTTCGAGGCGCAGCCGGCGATGGCGAGCAATGCCACCAGCGCGATCATCGCCGGGTTTCTGGTAAGTGCTGCGATACGGCCCATGCCGCCTCTCCTTCGCAATTCGAGTGATTTCGTTGATCGTCCAGTAACCACGTTTGGGTTAACCGGCGTTCAAGAAACACGGTTAAAATTTGGTTTCGGCTGCCGTCCACAGCCGTTTTGCCCAAGGGGAATCCGAGGAGGCAACAATGCGCGCGGACCGTAGGCAGAAATGCGGCTGAAACGCGACCAAGCCGTGGAAAAAGGGAATTGAAGAATTGAGGAATCCCGTTCTCTTCATCTCTTCAATTCTTCATTTCTCCAATCCCTCTCACTCGAGCAGCGGCGACCAGGCCGGGTCCGAAGCGAAATTCGAGGTCGGGATCGACTGTTCGTTGCGGCCGGTGAGATCGACCGAAACGAGTTTCGGGCCGCCGGCCGAATCGCGGAAAAACATCAGCACCCGGCCGTTGGGCGCCCAGGTCGGCCCCTCCTGCTGGAAGCCGGTTGAAAGGATGCGCTCACCCGAACCGTCGACGCGCATGACGCCGATCTGGAACTCGCCGGCGGTCTGCTTGGTGAAGGCGATGAGGTCGCCGCGCGGCGACCATACCGGCGTCGAATAGACGCCGTCGCCGAAGGAGATGCGGGTCTGGCCAGAACCGTCGGCGCCCATCACATAGATCTGCGCGCGGCCGCCGCGGTCGGAGGTGAACACCACCTTGCTGCCATCCGGCGAATAGGACGGCGAGGTGTCGATGGCCGTCGAATTGGTGAGCCTGGTCGTCGAGCGGCTTCTCAAATCCATGGCGAAGATATTGGAATTACCGTCGTCGCGCAGCAGGCTCATGATCACCTTCTGGCCGTCGGGCGAGAAGCGCGGCGCAAAGGTCATGCCGGGAAAATCGCCGACCAGTTCGCGCTGCCCGGTCTCGATCTGCAGCAGATAGACCTTCGGCTGGCCGCTTTCATAGGACATGTAAGTGATTTCCTGCCGGTTTGGCGAGAAACGCGGGGTCAGCACGATCGACCTGCCGTCCGACAGGTAGCGGATATTGGCGCCGTCCTGGTCCATGATGGCGAGGCGCTTCTTGCGCGCGTTCTTTGCACCCGATTCGTCGATGAAGACGACGCGCGTGTCGAAATAGCCCTTCTCGCCGGTCAGCCGCTCATAGATGGCGTCGGCGATGATGTGGGCGACGCGCCTCGTGTTGGCGTCGTTGGCGAAGAACTGCTCGCCCGACATCTGCTGGCCGGCAAAGGTGTCCCACAGCCGGTACTGGGCGCGGACGCGGCCATCGGCCTCCTTGCTGACGCTGCCGGTGACCAGCGCCTGGGCATTGATCACCTTCCAGTCCTCGAAGCGAGGCGTGGCATCCGGGTTCGAGATCTTTTCGATGAAGGCGCTCTTGTCGATCGGCGCGAACAGGCCGGAGCGTTTCAGGTCTGCGCTGACGATGCCGGAAATCTCCGCGCCCAACGCATCGCCGCCCTGGAAATCGGTGATGGCGATCGGCAGCGGCTCGACATTGCCTTTGTTGACGTTGAGCTCAACGAGCGCCCGCGCCGGCAAGGTGGCGGCGGCAGTCATGCCCAGCGCCATCGCTACGATCATCAGGAGCGGCTTGAGGATGGATTTCATGTCTTCTCGCTTCTCTTCAATGATTCTACGGGGCGCCAAGCCTACAGGCCCAGCATCTCCCTCGGATCGAACGTGACCCGGACGTCGGCCCAGATGTCTTGTTTGCCGGCGGGAACCTGCAGCCCGGCCACATCGCATTTCTGAACCGCGCGCACGGCACTTTCGTCGAACGGGCGGTTGCCGCTCGACTTTTCGACGGATGGCCGTCCGTCCAGCTTGCCGGAGGCGTCGAGGTTGAACCGGATTACGACGACAAAGTTCTCGGAGCCTTCGAGCCCTACCGGCAGGGTCCAGCAGCCACCAAGCTGGGCCTCCAACGCCCCCTGTTCCGATCTCGAAAGCTTCTGGCCCTGATCCTTGTCCCCGCCGAGCGACGCTTGCTGGGTCGAGCGCTTGGCGCCGCCGCCCGACGGCTTGCGCTTGTCGAGCAGCGCCGAAATCTCGTCGGCGTTGAACTGCTTGTCTTCCGATTTCGGCTTGGACGAGGCTTCCTTGACCGGCTTGTCGGCATCCTTGCGCTCGGGCGCCTTGGCGCTTTCGGCCTGGGCCGGCTGTGGCTTCGGCCGCGCCTGCGGGGCGGGCGCCGAGTCCGGAAGCTGCGTCTCCTCGGTTGGTGGTTCCTTGGCAATCGCTTCCGCGACGGCGTCCGGCTTGACCTCAGGCTTCGGGTCTATGGCGGCGGTCTTGTCCTGCGGCGGCGTCGGCGCCGGTTCCTTGGCCGGTGTCGGTTTTGGCTCCGCCTGCTTGACCGGCTCGGGCTTGACCTCTTCCTTCGGCTGCGGCACCGGTGCGACCTCAGTCGCCGGGACGGGCTTCGGCTGCTCCTTCGGTTTCGGCACGTCCTCGGGCTTCGGCTTTTCTTTCGGCGTCGGCGCGGGCGGCGGCGCCTCAGCCTTATCGACTGGCTGGGGCTTGGGTTCCGGCGTCGGCGGCTTGTCGGTATCGACGCTGTTGTCGCCGACCGTCTTCGCGTCGGCCACGATGTCCGGGCGCTGGGTCGGCAATGGCGCCGGCTTTTCACTCACCGCAGCCTTCTTGTCGCCTTTCTGTATCTGCGCGATCGCTTCCATCGGCACGATCTCGACTGCCAGAGACTCGGCATCGGACGCCGGCAACGCCGCCGGCGCCGACAGCGTGAACAGGCCGAAGCCGATCGCGACCGCATGCAAGATCACCGATGTGGTGAGGCCGGTCCTCATCTTGCGTCTATTGATCCTGTTCCTGCAGTGAAACGAGGCCGATATTCTTGTATCCGGCGGCCGAGATACGGGCCATCACCTTCATTGCCGTGCCATAGTCGGTGGACTTGTCGCCGCGGATGAAGATGCGCTCGTCATAGCCAGTCTTCGAAATCGCCTGCAGCTTGGCGACCAGTTCCTCAGCCGGGATTTCAGTCTCCTGGAGGTAGATCTGGCCGGCGGAGTTGATGGAGACGGTGATCGGCTGCGTGTCGACATTCATCGCCTTGGCCTGCGTGTCCGGCAGGTCGATCGGCACGCCGACGGTCAGCAAGGGCGCGGCGACCATGAAGATGATCAACAGCACCAGCATCACGTCGACCATCGGCGTGACGTTGATTTCCGATATCATGGCGTGATGGCGGCCGCGCCGCCTGTGGCCGCGACCACCGCGTCCCCCGCCACCCGCGCCTACAGACATTCCCATGATTGTTCCTCAGGCCTTCTGCGCGACTTTTTCATCGATTTGGCGCGAGAGTATGGCGGAGAACTCGTCCGCGAACCCTTCCATGCGCACGGCGATCTTGCTCGCGTCCGACGACAGCTTGTTGTAGGCGATGACGGCGGGAATAGCCGCCAGCAGACCTATTGCCGTGGCCAGCAGCGCCTCGGCAATGCCGGGTGCGACCACCGACAGGCTGGTATTCTTGGATGCGGCGATCGCCTGGAACGAGGTCATGATGCCGATCACCGTGCCGAACAGGCCGATGAACGGCGCTGCCGAGCCAGTGGTGGCGAGAAAGCCAAGCCGCCCTTCCAGTTTTTCCATTTCGCGGGTCAGCGCCAAGTCCATCGCCTTGTCGATGCGGGTCTGCAGGCCAAGCGGCGATTTCGCCCCCTTCTCGAAGCTCTTCTTCCATTCGCGCATGGCGGCGACAAAGATCGCGCCCATGCCTGACGTCTTGCGGTCGGCGAGCGTGCGGTAGAGCTCTTCCAGCGACTGCCCCGACCAGAACACCTGTTCGAAGCGATTGAGCGCGAGCCGCATGCGGCCATAGGCGACGAGTTTGTCGACGATGATCGCCCAGGTCCAGATCGAGGCGCCGAGCAGCCCGATCATGACCAGCTTGACCACCCAGCCGGCCTGCGTGAACAGCGCCCAAATCGACAAATGCGCGCCCGGTTCGGCGAGTGCGATATTTTCCATGGTTACGTCCTTAAGAATTTTCCGGGCACGGTTGGCGGCTGGCCCATAGGCATCCCTTGTAATCCGTTCGCGCAAAGCTTGCGGAATAACCCCAAAATGCACCGTAGGCGGCCTTTTCAGGGCAAATCTTGGTGAAAGGAAGGCGCTGGATTCCTCCAATCTTCACCACTCTCTTCATGAACCGTTATGGTTAAGGATGGGTTAGGACGCACAGCGCGGCGCATTGCCGCGCCTTGCGAGTTGTGTGGCATCGTCAGCTGATCATTGGGATCGGTAAGTTACCGATTTGAACTACAGGTTTGTCTTGGGCATGAAGATTGCGATCCATTCCTTCGGAAAGCGCCGTGGCCGGCCGTTCTCGCCAATGATCGCCGCCTCGACGCGCGCCTCGACCAGCACCTCGCTGCCGCGCTTCAGCTGCTGCGCCATGAAGATGCGGGCGCCCGAAATGTCCTCGGTGCGCGTCTCGATGGTCAAGACATCGTCCATGCGGGCGGAGCCGCGAAAGTCGATCTCCATGCGCCGCACCACCCAGACTATTCTTTCGCCATGCTTGCCGTCGGCAAGCTCGGTGTGGTGGACGCCGGCAAGCCTGAGATAATCGGAACGGCCGCGCTCGAAGAATTCGAGATAGCGCGCGTGATAGACGACACCGGAGAAATCGGTGTCGGCATAATAGACCCGCGCCATCAGCCGGTGGCCGAATTCGGTCAGCGCGCCGGAAAGCCCGGCGCAGAGCGCCGCCGATTCACCATGATCGTCCATCGCGCTTTCCTTTTTTGGCCTGACCGGGCACCTAAAGCGCGACGCGCTTCAGGTGGTGTTTCCGGGCGCGTCGTTGTCCCAAAGCCGCTACACAGTTTTGGGCGACACGCATTAACTTGGCGCATGAACCCGATGGCACTGTTGACGGCGATGATCAAGACCTTGATGGCGGCGCTGCTTGTGCTGGCCGCGCTGGTGCCGCCGGGCCAGGCGGCGAGCTTTATGATGAAGCGCGGCCTCAATCTCGACCAATGGACGACATGGCCGGGCGAGGACAAATGGGGCGACCGGCGGGCAATCCTGCCCTATCCGGAATGGCGCAAATTCCTCGACGACGACGATCTCAAGGCGCTGAAGGGCGCCGGCTTCGATTTCCTGCGCATGCCGGTCGATCCGTCGCCGTTTCTGTCCGGCGAGACGCTGGCGCTGCGCGACGAGCTCTATGCCAGCGTTCTGGCCTCGGTGCGCATGATCAATCGCGCCGGCTTGAAGGTGATCGTCGACATGCATCTGATCCCCAGCGGCAGCAGCCGCAAGATCGGCATGGGCGAGGTGATGGACGATCCACAAATGTTCGAAGCCTATGTCGAAATGGTGCGCAAGATGGCGCGCACGCTGGCCGATGAGGACCCGCGCCAAGTCGCTTTCGAGCCGATGAATGAGCCGGTTATCGACTGCGACGCCGACGGTACCGGCCTGTGGCCGGAGCGCCAGCAGAAACTGTTCGCGGCGGCGCGTTCGTCAGCCACCAGGCTCACCCTGATCCTGACCGGCGCCTGCTATTCCAATGCGGCATCGCTGGCAAAGATCGATTCGAAGGCGATCCCCGACGACAACATCATTTGGACCTTTCACTCCTACGACCCGTTCCTGCTGACCCATCAGGGCGCGACCTGGGCCGGCGACTTCATCCCCTATGTCACCGGCCTGCCCTATCCGCTCAGCGCCGTCCCGCGCGCCCAGCTGGATACTGCGCTCGATACGATCCGCGCAAGGATCAAGGCCGAGGCGCCATGGGCGCGCCAGAGCGGCCTGCTTGCCTATCTCGACGAGCAGGTCGCCAGCCTGGACACGGATGAGAAGCTGCGCGAGACGATGGAGTCGCCGTTCACCAGAGTCGAGGCCTGGGCAAAGGCCAACGGAATAAAACCGGAGAACATCACGCTCGGCGAATTCGGCATGATCCGCCAGGAATACGGCAATGCCTATGTGATGCCGGCCGAATACCGTGCCGCTTATGTCAGGGACATGATCGCGCGCGCCGAAGCCCATGGCTTCGCATGGTCGGTCTGGAGCTATGGCGGCGCCTTCGGCATCGTCGACGCTTTTGATGGCGACAAGTCCGAGCCGGATGTGATGGATGCGATCAGGTCACTTCATTGAGCGCCGAACCCAGTTCGATCGAAAGAATCTCTGGGCGCATCCCGAAACGCACCGGCAGGATGCTGAAGCCGAGACCTCCGGAGACGATCAGGTTGCGGTTCTCCTCCACGACATGGCCATAGGCAAAACGGTTGCCGAAGCGGGATGGCACGACCGGAGAATAGCCGAGCAACCGCACCTGTCCGCCATGGGTATGGCCCGAAAGAGTCAATGATACCCGTGGCGGGACCTTCGGAAAAATGTCCGGCTCATGTGCCAGCAGGATAACAGGGGCCTTGTCGCTCACCTTTGCCAGCGTGCCGCGCAGGTCGTCCAGTCCTGTGAACCTGCTGCGGCCCCAGGCCCTGCCCGGTCGTAGCGCGAGTTGGTCGGCAAGTCCGGCGACCCAGAAGCCATGCCCGTCTTTTTCCAGGCGCACCACATCGTTTTCCAGGACCGGTATGCCGGCGCTCTCGAGCGCCCGGCGCGCCACCGTCGGCCCCAACCCGGCCTTCTGGGCGGAAAGGTCCTCCCACCAGTCGTGATTGCCAAGGATTGACCACACGCCGAGCGGCGCCTTCAGCCCTGACAAGGCCGGCGCCCATTCGGAGGAGCCCACCCAGTCCGTAACCAGGCGTGTGCCGGCTGCATAGTCGCCAAGCAGGACAATCAGATCCGGTTGCAGGCTGTTCGCCCGTTCGGCAAGCGACCTGATCCGCTCCGGCGTCATCCATGGCCGACAGGCATGAATATCGGCGAGAGCGACGACGTGAAGCCGCAATCCTGCAGGCCAGTTTGGCGGGGTCAGTGAATAGCGCTTTACATGCGTCAGCAGCATCGGCTCGAGGCCAACAGCATAAGCACTGAGCGACACGGCAGATAGGAAGGAACCGCCGATGAGGCGCAGGAAGCCGCGTCTGGTGATCATCGCTCAACCCCGTCGTTCGTGGAACCGACGGTCCCACAGCGAAGCGTTAGAGCCCGCAAATGCGCCGGCAAGCTGACCAGGATTAGGAGATTTTGCGCAGCAACGAAGGCGGCAACGCCGCGCCGACGCTACTCTTCCTGGAACAGGCTGATCTGCTGCTGCGCCAGGTCCTTCGGCGCATCGAGGCCGAGATGCCGCCAGGCATTGGCGGTCAGCACGCGGCCGCGCGGTGTGCGCTGAATAAAACCCTGCTGGATCAGATAGGGCTCGATGATGTCCTCGATGGCGTCGCGCGGCTCGGAAAGCCCTGCCGCGATGGTCTCGATGCCGACCGGCCCGCCGCCAAAATTCCGCGCGATCATCGAGAGATAGCGGCGGTCGAGCGCGTCGAGGCCCAGCGCATCGACTTCGAGTCGCGTCAGCGCCTCGTCGGCGATCTGGCGGTCGACGTGACCGTCGCCGGCGACTGAGGCGAAATCGCGCACGCGGCGCAACAGCCGGCCGGCGATGCGCGGCGTGCCGCGCGCGCGCCGAGCGATCTCCAGCGCGCCATCGTCACCGAGCGGCATGGCAAGGATGCGGGCGCCGCGGCGCACGATCTGCTCCAGTTCCTCGACCGAGTAGAAATTGAGGCGGACCGGAATGCCGAAGCGGTCGCGCAGCGGATTGGTCAAAAGGCCGAGCCGGGTGGTGGCGGCGACCAGGGTGAAGCGGGCAAGATCGATCTTGACCGAGCGCGCCGCCGGCCCTTCGCCGATGATCAGGTCGAGCTGGAAATCCTCCATCGCCGGATAGAGGATTTCCTCGACCGCCGGGTTGAGCCGGTGGATCTCGTCGATGAACAGCACGTCGCGGTCTTCGAGATTGGTGAGCAGTGCTGCGAGATCGCCGGCCTTGGCGATGACCGGACCGGAGGTCGAGCGGAAGTTGACGCCGAGCTCGCGTGCCATGATCTGCGCCAGCGTCGTCTTGCCGAGGCCGGGCGGGCCGACGAACAGCACATGGTCGAGCGCCTCGCTGCGGCCCTTGGCGGCCTCTATGAACACTTTGAGATTGGCCCGCACCGCCGCCTGGCCGACAAAATCGCCGAGCGTCTGCGGCCGCAAGGTCTGCTCGGCATCTTCGCCGCGCTTGTCGGGAGCAATGAGGCGTGGCGAAAGGCTCATCAGTCGCCACTTCCGTCGCGATCGCCAGCGACGTGGCGATCGTCAGCATCCCCCACCGCGGCGTCGATTTCCTCCAGTGTGGCGGGACCGCCGGGCGGATTGCCCAGAAATCCGACAAGGTCGGCAAATCTAGGATTGCGCGGCGTTCCGATCAGAAGACCATCCATGACCGTCCACGCAACCGTATCGCCAGCCTTGAGCGACAACGCGTCCCGGACTTTCTTTGGAATCGTAAGCTGCCCCCTGGAGCTCAAACCCGCATATCCGCCCATGCTCTTGTTCCTAGTCGGAATTTATTTCTCGGGCAATGTCTCACCGCGCCAGTTCCTTCAGTCCGAAGCGGATCAGCTTCGACGCATCCGCGTCCTCGCCGGCGCTTTTCAGCGCCGCCGCCACCGCATTGGCGGCGGTATCGCGCGAATAGCCGAGATTGACCAGCGCCGAGACGGCGTCGGTGATCGGCGCCGGCGCGACGCCTTCGCCAAGCTCCTGCTTCAGGCCGATGGTGCCGGAGGCAGCGCCCGCAAAGGCCGGCGCCTTGTTCTTCAGTTCGGTGACGATGCGCTCGGCCACCTTCTTGCCGACTCCGGGCGCGCGGCTGACCATGGCAATATCACGCAGCGCGATGGCATTGGCGAGTTCGGCCGGCGCCAGCGTCGAGAGAATAGCCAGCGCCACCTTGGCGCCGACGCCCTGCACATTGCTCATCAGCAGCCGGAACCATTCGCGCTCCAGAACTGACTGAAAACCGTACAGCCGCAGCATGTCCTCGCGGACATAGGTCTCGATGAACAGCACCACCGCCTCGCCGGGGGCCGGCAAGGCGGCCAGCGTGCGCGTCGAGCAGTGGGCGACATAGCCGACGCCGTGCACGTCAATGATGCAGAAATCCTCGTCGACCTCGTCCAGCGTGCCTTTCAGCTTGCCGATCATGCCAAGGCTCTCATGGATACAAAGCTCTCATGGATAAGGGCCCTCATGGATAGGTTTCCGGAGACATGATGTCGAGGTCCGGGAAATAGCTGCGATAGCGCGCGGCATCGCGTGTCAGCAAACGATGTCCAGCAACGACGGCGTGGGCTCCAATAAAGAAATCCGGCGGGGTTCGTTCGCGGAGCCCGCCTGACATTTGTGTCAATCAATGTCGAGATTTTCACGTGGACCCCTCAGCCACTCCGTATACTCGTCCGTCGTCATGCCTCCCAGATCCAACGTCCCGGCCATATGATCGAGTAGCCGGCTGAATCTACGGGAAGCCTCTTCTTCGGAAATGTTTCGCTGACCGCAACAAAACAAAACGAACGCCGTCCTCGGTAGCCAAGAACTCCACCTCCGAGCCTGGGCCGATACCCAGGCGATCTCGTATCTCTTCCGGGATCGTCACCTGTCCTTTGGTTGTCACCCGCATGGTAATACCTCGCAGGTTTTACTGACTGCCGCCCGAGAACAAGTCAAGAACAAACTTATCGCATCGGCCCGAAAATCGGAATCGATTTTCGGAAAGCACGATGCGTGGATTCAAAGTGCTAGAGCGTACTTTGTGCGTCCAAATGGACGCACGTCGCTCTAGGCCAACGCCGCCAACCTGTAGACAACGCTCTGCCGGTGATGCGCGTGGCAGATGGCGATGGCCAGCGCGTCGGCGGCGTCGTCGGTGTCGAACGTCGCCTTCGGCATCAGCACCTTGACCATCATGTGGATCTGCTTTTTGTCACCATGACCGACGCCGATCACCGCCTTCTTGACAGCGTTGGGCGCATATTCGGCAACGACCAGGCCGGCCAGCGCCGGCACCAGCATGGCGATGCCACGTGCCTGGCCGAGCTTCAGCGTCGCTGCTGCATCCTTGTTGACGAAGGTCTGCTCGACCGCCGCCTCGTGAGGCATGGCGCCATGCAGGATCTCGGCAAGCCCGTCATGCAACTGGCAAAGCCGTGTCGCCAGCGCCGCCTTGTCGTCGGAACGCACGGTGCCGGAGGCGACGAAGCGCAGCGAGTTGCCGAGGCTCTCGACGATACCCCAGCCGGTGCGCCTCAGGCCCGGATCGATGCCGATGATGCGAATCGTTTCCCCCATCCGCCAAGTCTACCCGTGGCGGGCAGCGATGCCAGCGAAAAGTGAACAAACCAGAAACAGGTCTGTCAGCCGCGGGCGAAAGCCGTGTTCAGCAGCGTGATCTGATCGGAAACCGGATTGATGCGGCGGTCGGATGGCGCGACCTCGGCCGCGGCGCCGCCGTAGATTTCCTCGTCCATGCGACGCACCAGCGCCTGCAGGCGCAGCGAGCGGTTGACGAGGTCAAGAAAATCCTTCGGCAGTTCGACCCAGCCTGCGGCATCGTTGTTGGCGGAAGCGGTATCGAGACGCACCTTGGATTTTTCGGAAGCAACCTGATCGCGAGTCATCTCGCCGGAATTCGCCGCGCGCTGCAAAAGCAGCCAGGAGGCGACCTGCATCAGCCTCGTGGTCAGTCGCATCGACTCGGCCGCATAGAGCGTCGCCGCCAGCCTGGACAGTTTCTTCGCCTCGGCCCGGCCCTTCCCGTCCAGATATTCGGCCGCCTGCTCGACCAGGCCCATGCCTTCCTGGTAGAGCGGCTTGAAGGATTGGGAGAAAACCCGGCGCTCCGCCAGCTTGATGGTTTTCGCGCTTCCCTTCGAAGGATCGTTCATCGATACGCCCTGCACTTGCCCTTACAGCCGGCCGAATCGGCGTCATCGCCGTCACGCCTGCACCCTATATGACCGAGGCTTGAAAATGCGCTTCGCCGCCGGTGAAGGCAAGCACATGTTTAACAAACGGTTAACGGCGGCGCAGGCGACCAGCAATCCGGATTGCGAAAAAAAAGAGCCGCGGATAAGGCGGCTCTCAGGAGTTTAACAGGGAGGCGTCAAACAAAGTGGCTCCAACCACTCGGTAAGAATCCAGATCACTGGATGCGCATAGTAAACGCCTGTAAAGCTTAATGAAGCCTTAACGGCGAGGATATTTTTTGATCAAGCGTCGCCCGCCTGTGCCGTAACAGCACAATAACTCCAGGCTTTTTGGGGCCCAGACCTTTGGACTCAGGCCTTTTGCGTCTCAGCATGCCGTTCGGCTTTCCACACCACCGGCAGCGCGATGTAAGCGAACAGCAGCAGCCCCGCGTAAAAGCCCATCGAGGATGTTGCCACCAGCGGCTCGATCGCCGGGTTGCCGGCAAGCATGATGTAAAGGCCGATCAACAGTCCGGTGCCACTGATTGCCGTCAACCAGAAATGGACGGTGGCAAGCGTCTTTTCCGCGACTGCCGGAAACAGATGGTAGAAGAATGCAAACACCGCCGACATCAGCCATCCGGCCACCATGATGTGGGCGTGGGTTGGCATCTGCGCATGATCTTTGCTGATCGCCATCTGTAGGCCGAGCGCCATCCCGACCAGTGCGTAGAAGACGGCCAGCGTGAAGAAGTTTCGTGCTACCTTTTGCATGTTATGCCCCGAATTGCCTTTTCCCGTCATGGGAATGGGTTGAGATCAGGCGGTCGCCCCGCCACCGGGTCCCCGGCATCGGCGCATTAGCATCGGCAATGTTTCTGGACGATGTCGCATCGCGCCCGCCTGAAACCGCCGTGACGCTGCTGACGGCTCGGCTGCCGGCGACTTCCATCGGCTGGCAATCTAGAGAAGGCCGGCGATCCCGTCCCACAGGAGCTTGACCGCGACGACCGCTACGGTCGCATAGGTGAAGGGGTAGAACAGTTCCGGCCGCATCCGCCGCACCAGCCAGGCGCCGGCGATGGTCGAGAGCGGCGCCAGCGGTACCAGAACCGCCGACGCGGTCAGGTTGGTGGTGTCGAACTGTCCGAGCGCAAAATAGGGGATGAGCTTCAACGCGTTGGTGGCGGCAAAGAAGATTGCTGCGGTGCCCGACAGCACTTTCGGATCGAGCCGGATCGGCAGCGCATAGACCTGAAAGGGCGGGCCGCCGACATGGGCGACGAAGCTGGTGAAGCCGGCGACCGTCCCCCAGAATGCGGCAACCGCGCGGTTGGGCTCGGCTGAGTGGCTCGCACCGTGCCGCATCTGTAGATAGACCCAGCGAAGCACGAAGATAATCGCCACCGCGCCGACGATCAGCCGCACCATTTCCGCTGTCACCAGCGCCGCGGTCAGCCAGCCGAGGCCGATGCCGATCACTGCCCCCGGCATCATGTCCGCAAGCATCTTGCGGTCGTAGACACCCCACCATGTCCACACCGAGACGATGTCCATCAGGCACAGTATGGGCAGCAGGATGGCGGCTGCCTGCACCGGCGGCATGGCAAGCGCCATCAGCGGGACGCCGACGAATCCGACCGCACCGCCAAAGCCGCCCTTGGACAGGCCGACCAGGATGACGGCTGGAATGGCGACGGCATAGAACCACGGATCGAGTAGCAAGCCTGACATCGTCGGGGAGCAGTTGGAGGGAAAGCGTGTAGACGCTGGAATAGCCGATAAACTTTCGCGCCGCGACTGCAAATGCGCACACGACGCTGTGGTCGGTCGTGCTGAGGCCTGTCACGGTTTTGAGGAGGCAGTTGCGCCGAGTGGCGGCGGGCGCCTGCGGATTGGCTGCGCCTTGATGATGGCTGTGCTCGTTTCGGCCTTGTCGGCGATACGGTCGAGAAGCTTGTCGAGGTCGCCGATCGAGCGCACGAACAGCCGGGCAACAAAGCAGTCGTCGCCCGTCACCTTGTCGCATTCGCCAAACTCCGGAATCTCCTCGATCAACTTCTGGACAATATGCAGCTTGCCCGGCAAGGGCCGGATGCGAACGATCGCCTGCAAGGTGTAGCCGAGCGCTTGGGGATCGATTTCGACGGTGAAGGCCCTGATAACGCCACGATCCTCCAGCCGACGCAGGCGTTCCGCGACACTCGGCGACGACAGTCCAACCTGCTGGGCCAGTTCCTTCAATGAGCTTCGTGAATCCTTGATCAGGATTTCGAGAAGGCGTCGGTCCAGATCGTCTAGCATTTGACATTCCCAAGGAAAATGCCGTCTTCACCTTATTTAATTAGGCACGACGGGCATATCACCTGGCGCAAATCATTGAAAGCGCTGATGTGGCATGGGATTATCAACCATTAGCGTTTCGAGAGGCAATATTCATGGACAGCACGGTGCGTGGCACGGCCGAAATGACGGCCGCAATGGTGATCCTCGGCACGATCGGATGGTTCGTCGTCATGTCGGGCGAGCCCATCATGGACGTCGTCTTCTGGCGCTGCGCCTTCGGCGCGATAACGCTGCTGATCATCTGCGCTGCTCTGGGGCTGCTGCGCGGCAGGCTGTCACTGCGCATCGTGGCGATCTCGGCTCTCGGGGGTGCTGCCATCGTCATTAACTGGCTGCTGCTGTTCAGCTCGTTTTCCCGCGCCTCGATCTCGATCGCCACGGCTGTTTACAACACGCAGCCCTTCATGCTGGTCGGCTTTGGCGCGCTCTTCTTCTCAGAGCGGTTGACCCTGACAAAGCTGGCCTGGCTTGGCATCGCCTTCGCCGGCATGCTGCTGATCGTGCAAGGCTCGCCTGATGCCGGCTCCGATGCAGGCCCCAATACAGGTAATGTCGGCACGGATTATTTTATCGGCATCGCGATGGCGCTGGGTGCGGCTTTCTTCTGGGCCGTCGCCGCCATCGTCACCAAGAAGCTCAAAGGCACGTCGCCGCACCTGATCGCCCTCATCCAGGTCTGCGTCGGCGTCGTCATCCTGGCACCCTTCGCCAACCTTTCCCACCTTCCCGCCGACGTGTGGAGTTGGAGCATGCTGGCGACGCTTGGCGTCGTCCATACCGGTCTGATGTACATCCTGATGTACGGCGCCATTCAGAAACTGCCAACCTATCTGCAGGGGTCGCTGTCCTTCATCTACCCTGTGGTCGCGATCCTGGTCGATGTCGTCGCCTTCGGCCACCGGCTGCATCCAGCCCAGATGGTCGGCGGCGCCGCCATCCTGGTCGCCGCCGCCGGCATGAATCTTGGCTGGACGCTGTGGAAATCGAAGACCCCAGCCGAGAGCACCCAGGCAATCAAGTGAGGCAACAACGTCGCCGTGCGACAATCATGCGCCAACGGTCCTGGCCGCCCGCCTGTTCAAGGCCGGCACTTTGCTCTATGCCGCAATGCAACCATCTTCGCCCGGCATAGGCGAAAACCGGGGTCAAAAACCAATGAACGACGCAACGCCTCCAAATCGCTGCCGCATCGTGCTGATCGCGCCGGCCGGCGTGCCGGCTGAGCACATCGGCGCGGCGTTCGAGGGCGGCGACGTCGCCTCGCTGATCCTGCCCGAAAACGACATGGACGAAGCCTCCTTCCAGGCCTTCGCCGAACAGATCGTGCCGGCGGCGCAAGCGGCAGGCATCGCTGTCATCATTGCCGGCGACACCCGCATCGCCGGTCGCGTCCAGGCCGACGGCATTCATGTCGAGGCCGGCAAGGCCGAACTCGCCGGGACGATCGAACGTTTTCAGGCAAAAATGATGGTCGGCACCGGCGGCGCCAAGACCCGCGACGATGCGCTGGAACTCGGCGAGCTCAGGCCCGACTACATCTTCTTCGGCCGCTTCGGCTACGACAACAAGCCGGAGCCGCACCCACGCAACCTGTCGCTGGGGCAATGGTGGGCGGATGTGATCCAGATCCCTTGCATCGTCATGGCCGGGTCCGACATCACTTCGGTGGAAGCGGTGGCTGCCACCGGCGCCGAATTCGTGGCGCTGTCCAGCGCCGTCTTTGCCGAGGGCATCGACCCAAAGATGGCAGTCGCCAGCGCCAACGCGCTGCTCGACGAAACCGCGCCGCGTTTCGAGGACTGACGTGCCCGCGCCGACAATCCTTTTCGGTGCTTTGCTGGCGCAGCTCACGGTGCAGGTCGCCGTGGCGGAAACCGTCCCATTGCCGCAACCGAAGCCCGACACCGCTGCAAGCACGGACAAGCCGATCGCCACGCCGCTGCCGCAGCCCGCCACCATGGCGCCGCTGCCGTCGGCCGACGCCATTAATCCCGACCGCTTCGGTGCAAAGCCGTCGGATTCTGCCTATGGCGCCTTCCAGCGCGGCCTTTACAAGACGGCCTACAACCTCGCTCTGGTTCGCGCCCAGAACGGCGATCCGGCGGCGCAGACGTTGATCGCCGAGATATTGTCGCGCGGCCTTGGCGTGCCGGTCGACGCGGCGGAGGCGGCCAAGTGGTACGCGCTTGCCGCCGAGCAGGGCATACCGGAATCGCAGTTCCAATATGCGCTGATGCTGCTCGACGGCCGCTACGTCAAGAAGGACGAGAAAGGGGCCTACGCGCTGATGCAGGCCGCCGCCGAGGCCGGCAACCGTCTGGCGCAGTTCAATTTCGCGCAGCTGCTGGTCCAGCAGGACCCCGGCGATGCCGGCATCGCAAAGGCGGTGTCCTATTATCAGCGCGCCGCCGCGACCGGCCTTGCCGACGCGCAATATGCGTTGGCGCAGGTCTATGCCAATGGCGTCGGCGGCAAGCTGCGCGACGATGCCCAGGCGCGCGGCCTGCTGGCGCAGGCAGCAAGGCAGAACTACGATACGGCGCAGATCGATCTCGCTGCCTGGATGATCGAGGGACGCGGTGGCGCCCGCGACCTGAAGTCCGGCTTCGGCTGGATGAAACAGGCCGCCGAGGGCGGCAATGTCGCCGCCCAGAACCGCCTCGCCAAGCTTTACATGGGCGGCATCGGCACCGATCCGGATCCGATCCTTGCCGGGGCCTGGTACGTCGTCGCACGGCGCGCCGGGCTGATCGATCCGGAGATGGATGATTTTCTGCAGGGCTTGACCGACGACCAGACCAAGCAGGCGCTGCAGAAGGCCAACCGCCTGCCTTAAAGCGTCGCGGACAGTGAATAATCGGGCAGCGGATGCAGACAAGGAGATGGCTCCGCCGTTACTCCCCCTCCTGTCCGCTCACTTGCCTCTCCTGGCGATTTGTGGTCTTGGAGGCGCCAAATCGCTTTCGTCGCGAAAATCTCATTCCGGATCACATCATCATGGCCAAGATCAATGGCAACGAAATCCGTCCCGGCAATGTCATCGAGCATGATGGCGGCCTGTGGGTGGCGGTCAGAACCAACACCGTCAAGCCCGGCAAGGGCGGCGCCTATAATCAGGTCGAGTTGAAGAACTTGATCAACGGCACCAAGCTCAATGAGCGTTTCCGCTCGGCCGAGACAGTCGAGCAGATCCGACTGGAGATGAAGGATTTCTCCTTCCTCTACGAACAGGGCGAAGCGCTGGTGTTCATGGACACCGAAAGCTACGAGCAGCTTGAATTGCAAAAGGATTTCGTCGGCGATCGCGCTGCCTTCCTGCAGGACGGCATGATGGTGACGGTCCAGCTCTATGACGAAAGGCCGATCGGCATTTCGCTGCCCGACCAGGTGACGCTGACGATCACCGAGGCCGACCCGGTGGTGAAGGGCCAGACCGCCGCCTCGTCCTATAAGCCGGCGATGTTGGAAAACGGCATTCGCGTGCTGGTGCCGCCTTTCATCGGCTCGGGCGAGCGTATCATCGTCGACACCAACGAAATCACTTACGTGCGCCGCGCCGACTAAGGCATGATCCCAAAAAGTTGCAGACTTTTTGGACAAGGTCATGCTTCAAGGCATGCATAATCCCAAAAAGTTGCAGACTTTTTGGATAGGATCATGCCTCAAGGCAAATAGGCGCAGCGGCAGGAAGAAGAGCAATGGCGCGTTCCGCGATCCTCAATGTCATGGTCCAGGCCGCTATGAAGGCCGGCCGCTCGCTGTCGCGGGATTTCGGCGAAGTGCAGAACCTGCAGGTCTCGATGAAGGGGCCGGGCGACTATGTCAGCCAGGCCGACCGCAAGGCAGAAGAAATCCTCTTCACCGAGCTGTCGAAGGCGCGGCCGGGCTATGCCTTCCTGATGGAGGAGCGCGGCCTGATCGAAGGCGACGACAGCCAGCACCGCTGGATCGTCGACCCGCTCGACGGCACCACCAATTTCCTGCACGGCATTCCGCTCTTCGCCATCTCGATCGCGCTGGAGCGCCAGGGCCAGATCGTCGCCGGTGTCGTCTACAATCCGGCGATGGACGAACTCTACACCGCCGAGCGCGGTGGCGGCGCATTCATGAACGACCGCCGGCTGCGGGTTGCCGGCCGCACCAAGCTGATCGACACGGTGATCGGCTGCGGCGTGCCGCATCTCGGCCGCGGCCAACATGGCAATTTCCTGATCGAGCTGCGCAACGTGATGGCCGAAGTTTCGGGCGTGCGCCGCCTCGGCTCCGCCTCGCTCGATCTCGCCTACGTCGCTGCCGGCCGCATGGACGGGTTCTGGGAAACCGGCCTGTCGGCCTGGGACGTCGCCGCCGGCATCCTCCTGATCCGCGAGGCGGGCGGCTTCATCTCCGACTTCGCCGGCGGGCAGAACATGCTGGATGGCGGCTCGATCGTCGCCGGCAACGAGACCATCCAGCGTGCGCTGTTGAAAACCGTCAGGAAGCCGGTGACGCCGCGCTAGGCTCTAGCTTGGCGCGCTGAACCGCCGCAGTCGCAAAACCGCAACGAAAGCTTGAAATGCTGTCCGGCATCCACACAAATAAGGGGATGCAGGATCATTCATGACGCGCATCGGCCCGAAATCCCAGATCGAGATACCCCAGATCGAAATCCCGTTCATGGGACGCTGGCACTATTCGCGCGCCGAAATGATCGCCGACGGCATCGTCCATGCGGTGGGGATCGTGCTCGCCATTGCTGCTGGCTCGACGCTGCTGGCGCTGGCTGCCTTCCATACCGGTCCGGGCGAATATATCGCCGCCGCCTTTTATGTGGTTTCGCTGCTCACCGTGCTGTCGGTGTCGCTGGCCTATAATCTGTGGCCGGTGTCGTCGCCAGCCAAGTGGATATTGCGGCGCTTCGACCATGCCGCGATCTATCTCCTGATCGCCGCGACCTACACGCCTTTCCTCGCCCAACTCGACGGCTCGCCGCTGGCCATCTCGATGATCGTCCTGGTCTGGGTCGCGGCAGCGATCGGCATCGCCATCAAAGTGCTTCTTCCCGGTCGCTTCGACCGGCTGGCGATCATCTTCTATCTCGCCATCGGCTGGAGCGGCATCGTTCTTGTCGAGCCGCTCGTCCAGACATTGCCGACGACATCGATCGCGCTGATCGTCGCCGGCGGCATCGTCTATTCCTGCGGCGTCATCTTCTTCGCCTGGAAGGGCCTGCGCTTCCACAATGCGCTGTGGCACGGCTTTGTCGTCACCGGCGCCGGCCTGCATCTTGCCGCCATGGCCGACTGCCTGGTCATCAACCGACTCTAACGCAATGGTCCGCTTGGCAATATTGCCAAGCGCCATTCAATTTGGTCACAATTGCGTTTAGAGTCGCCGTCAAACGTGAATTGGCGGCGGCGGCGGCATCGGAAACGGGGCACGGATGGCTTTACTCAAATCCTTCGGCATGGGCAGGCGCTCCGACGTGCTGATGTACGATCCGCACAAATTGTCGAGCCCGCAGGTCTTTCTCCTGACCATGGTCATCTTCCTGATGATCGTCGCTTTCATCGCCGCCATCCTGACCCGTCAGATCTCGACAGCCTTTGCCACCAATCCCGGTCTCAACGGCCTGATCGTCGGCGTGCTTGCGGTCGGCATCCTGCTGGCCTTCGCGCAGGTCGGCCGGCTGTTTCGCGAAGTGCGCTGGGTCAACTCTTTTCGGGCCGGCTCCGAAACCACCGAACCGGTGCTGCTGGCGCCGATGAAGGCGATGATCGGCCGCTCGCCGACGATCGCCTTCTCGACCAGCTCAATGCGCACCATGCTCGATTCGATCGCCACCCGCCTCGACGAAAGCCGCGACACCTCGCGCTATCTTGTCGGGCTGCTGGTGTTCCTTGGTCTGCTTGGCACTTTCTGGGGCCTGCTCAACACGATCGGCTCGATCCGCGAAACCATCGATTCGCTCGATCCCGGTACCGGCGATGCCGCCGCCGTGCTCGAATCGCTGAAGGCCGGGCTTTCCGCGCCGCTGGCCGGCATGGGCACCGCCTTCTCGTCCTCGCTGTTCGGCCTGTCCGGTTCCCTGGTGCTCGGCTTCCTCGACCTGCAGGCTGGCCGCGCCCAGACACGCTTCTACACCGAGCTCGAAAACTGGCTGTCCTCGGTCACCGACCTGTCCTCCGACATCGTCGTCGCCGAACCGCCCAGGGTCGAGTCCTCCGACGAGATCCGCGTCCTGTCGGAAAGACTGCGCAGCATGCAAGAGAACGGCGGCGGCGCCAATCCGCGTGTCGCCACCGCCATGGCCAACCTTGCCGACGGCATTTCGGGCCTGGTCAAGAACATGCGCTCGGAGCAGCAGATCATGCGCGACTGGGTCGAGGCCCAGTCGGACGAGCAGAAGGCGATGCGCAACACCCTGGAGAAGATCGCCGACGCCTTGAAGAAGACTGGAGTCCATTAGCATGGCTCTCGCCAGGAGCCGGCGTGCCGATCGCCGTATCGATTACTGGCCGGGCTTCGTCGACGCGCTGTCGACGTTGCTGCTCGCGATCATGTTCCTGCTCACCGTCTTCGTGCTGGCGCAGTTCCTGCTCGGTCGCGAAATCTCCGGCAAGGACACGGTGCTCAACCGCCTCAATTCGCAGATCAACGAACTGACCCAGCTTCTGGCGCTGGAGCGCTCGACAACGCAGGACAAGGAAGATTCGCTCGCCAATTTGCAGGCGTCGCTGTCGGCGTCGGAGGCGGAAAAGAGCCGGCTCGAGCAATTGCTGGCGCAAGGCGCCGGTGCCGGCGACGCCGCCAACCAGCGGGCCACGGCGCTTTCGGGCGAACTCGACAACCAGCGCCAGATCAGCCAGCAGGCGCTGAGCCAGGTTGAAATCCTCAACCAGCAGATCTCGGCGCTGCGCAGGCAGATCGGAGCACTCGAAGAAGCGCTCAACGTGTCCGAAGCGCGCGATCGCGAGTCCAACACCAAGATCGCCGATCTCGGCCGCCGCCTGAACGTCGCGCTGGCGCAACGTGTGCAGGAACTGAACCGCTACCGATCCGACTTCTTCGGGCGCCTGCGCGAAATCCTCGCCGACCGCGAGAACATCCGCATCGTCGGCGACCGCTTCGTCTTCCAGTCGGAAGTGCTTTTCCCGACAGGCTCCGAAGTGATCAACGATGCCGGCAAGGACGAGATGAAGAAGCTCGCCGACGCCATCATCGACCTGCAGAGGGAGATCCCGCCGGAGATCAACTGGGTGCTGCGCGTCGACGGCCACACCGACGACAAGCCGCTGTCGGGCACCGGCCGCTACCGCGACAATTGGGAATTATCGACGGCGCGCTCGACCTCGGTGGTGAAGTTCCTGATCGAGAACGGCGTGCCGGCCAACCGCCTGGTTGCCGCCGGCTTCGGCGAATTCCAGCCGCTCGACCCCGCCGACACCGAAGACGCGCGCAACAAGAACCGCCGCATCGAGCTGAAACTGACCGAGCGCTGATCGCCCCGGCTCCAGGCGGCGGCCGCTCTTAGGGCCCGATGCAGAGCCAGCAAGCCTGAAAAGATTACCTTTTTTTGATTGCGTTTTGCCGAGGATCGCTCCTAGCTATGTCACGGGGCCGAGAACCGCCGGCGGTGGAAGCGTCCATCGCGACCCGACGGAACCGACGGCCCACAGCCGGAAGGTGGCCCTCCCAATCGCCGCCTCCCCTGTAAAAGGAGACGCAACATGCGCTCTTTCACTCCCAAGACACTCAGGACTGCAACGCTCGCCGCACTTCTCGTCACCGTTCCGTTTGCCGGCGCCGACGCCGGCCCGCATGAGGCAGCTTTGATCAACCAGATAGAGAGCGTGGATACCGGTATCCGAGGCGCCATGCAGGCGAACAGGATCAAGCTGGACGAAGCGCGTGGCTTGCGCACGCAGGTCGCTCAACTTGATCGGGCAGCGCAGAGGGCCGCGCGAGATGGAACGATGCCGGCCACGCAGTATCATAAAATGCTGGCGCAGATCGATCATGTGAGCCAAAGGCTGCGGGCTGCCACCGGCAGCGCCTTCCTCATCGGCAGCGGCGGCGATGGCGGGTACTATCCGAACGGCTACGGCCCAAACTATCCAAAAGGCTGAAATCATCCATTACAGCGCCGCACTTTGATCTTGCGCATGATCTGTTGATTTTGCGCAAGATCCGTTCCGCACCGAAAGCCCCAGGCAGGGAGCTTTTCCAAAAATCGAGTCCGATTACGGGGTTATGGGCCCAGCCAAACTGCGGTCAGAGCAACTGCAGCGGGCACGGTTTGGACGTAGAGGATTTTCCTGCCGACCGTCGCCGCGCCGTAGAGGTCGGCGATGGCGACGCAGAGCAGGAAAAACACCTTGATCTGGAAACCGGCCGCGCCGAGGTAAAGCCCCCAGATCAGCCCGGCGGCGAGAAAGCCGTTGTAGAGCCCCTGGTTGGCCGCAAGCACTTTCGATGCGCTGGCGAATTCCGGCGGCAGCTTGAACGCCTTGTGGCCGCGCGGCGTGTCCCACAGCACCATCTCCAGATAGACGATGTAAAGGTGGATCAGCGCCACCAACCCTACCAGCACATTGGCGATCAAGCTTCGTCTCCCCGATGCGACGCGGCGCCGCCTCGCGATATTGATCACGCACGCCACCGCTCCCGCAAGACCCATTGCAGCGTGCATCCTGGCCAGCAACCAATGTGCCCATCGCCGACGGCCTTTCAGGGTTGCCAATATCAGCGCATTGGTATCTTTTCCCGCCGTTCAAATTCAGCGGAACCCGCCATGTCCTTTCAAAAACTCGACGACCTCGGCCACAAGCTCGAAGCACTGGAGCATGCGCTCGCCATTCTCGGCGCCGACGAGGCGACCCACATGGCCGTCGGCGGCGGCGAAAAGCGCGCCGAGGCGATGTCGGCGCTGGCCGGCATGCATCACGCCAGAGCGACCGCGCCGGAGATCGCCGACTGGATCGCAGCGGCCGAACAGGAAACGCTGAACGAAGAACAGCAGGCAGCGGTCAAGGAATTCCGGCGGCAATACACCAACCTGACCTGCCTGCCGGTCGAATTCGTCGAGCGCCAAACCACCGCCCGGATGCGCTCCGAGCAGCTGTGGCGCGACTTGCGTGCAAAGAACGACTGGGCTGGGTTCTTGCCGGCGCTCGAAGGCGTCGTCGCGCTGGTACGCGAGGAAGCAACCCTTCGCGCCGACGTGCTCGGCCTTGATCCGTACGACGCGCTGATGGAGCAATATGATCCCGGCAACCGCGCCGCCGACATCACGCCGGTCTTCGCCGAGTTGAAGACCTTTCTCAGGGATTTCGTGCCGGAGGCACTGGCCGTGCAGGAAAAGCGGCTGGCGAAACATCCGCTGAAGCCGCTTTCGGGCAGCTATGCGATCGAAAAGCAGCGCGAGCTTGGACTCGCCATGATGGCAGCGGTCGGCTTCGATCTCACCCACGGCTCGCTCTCGGTATCGCATCATCCGTTCTGCGGCGGCGTGCCGAGCGACGTGCGCATCACCACCCGCTACAAGACCTCCGATTTCCTGTCGGCGCTGATGGGCGTGCTGCACGAGACCGGCCACGCGCTTTACGAACAGAACCTGCCGCAGGCGTGGGCGCACTGGCCGCTCGGCAAGGCGCGCGGCATGGCCGTGCATGAAAGCCAGAGCCTGTTCGTCGAGAAGCAGATCGGCCGCAACCCCGAATTCTGGCGCTGGGCGCTGCCGGTGGTCGAAAAGCACCTCGGCGAGACCTGGTCGATCGAAGACATCCTGCCGCATGTGCACCGGGTCGAGCGCGGGCTGATCCGCGTCGACGCCGACGAGGTGACCTATCCGCTGCACGTCGTCCTGCGCTACGAGCTGGAGCAGGAGCTTGTCTCGGGGCGGCTGGAGGCCGCCGACCTGCCGGAGGCCTGGGACGCCAAGATGCGCGACTATCTCGGCCTGTCGACCATCGACAATCCTGCCGACGGACCGATGCAGGACGTGCACTGGCCGGGTGCTGCCTTCGGCTATTTCCCGTCTTATACGCTGGGCGCGATGATGGCGGCGCAGCAATGGGCGGCGCTGACCAGAGATCATCCCTCGGCCGACGAAGACCTCGCCAAGGGAAATTTCGCGGCGATCAACGACTGGCGCCGTGAAAGGATCTGGTCGCAAGGCTCGCGCTGGTCGACGCCCGACCTGCTCGAGCGCGCCACCGGCGAGAAGCTCAACGCCACGCATTTCACCGAGCATTTGCGCAAGCGCTATGGGGAGGTGCTGAAGGGCGCCTGACATACCTTCAAGCGCATCGAACGCGGCGGCAATTTCGTCACTGCCGACCAGCGCCATTTGCAAAAGACGAAGCCGTTTGGCAGCGTCGTCCTACTACTCCGCGGCGCCCCTGAAAGCGTTCGCCCCGGTTTCGAATTGCAGCTTGGCCAGCCGCGCATAGATGCCGCCCTTGGCGACGAGGCTCCGGTGGGTGCCTTCCTCGACGATGCTGCCGCCATCCATGACCAGGATCCGGTCCGCCTTCAGCACCGTCGCCAGCCGGTGGGCGATGACGATCGTCGTGCGGTCCTGCATCAGCCGCTCCAGCGCCGTCTGCACCAGCGTCTCGCTTTCGGCGTCCAGCGCCGAGGTTGCCTCGTCGAGCAGCAGGATCGGCGCATCGCGCAGAATCGCGCGGGCAATCGCCACGCGCTGGCGCTGGCCGCCGGACAAGGTCACGCCGCGCTCGCCGACCTGGCTGTCATAGCCTTTCTCGAGTTTCAGGATGAACTCGTCGGCAAGCGCATCCCTGGCCGCCGCCTCGATCTCGGCCTGGCTGGCGTCCGGACGGCCGAAGCCGATATTGTCGCGCGCGCTGGCCGCGAAGATGGTGACGTCCTGCGGCACGATGGCGATTCGCTCTCGGATGGCGACGGGGTCGGCCTCGCGCACATTGACGCCGTCGATCATGATCTTGCCGGTCACGGGGTCGTAGAAGCGCAGAAGCAGCGAAAAGACGGTGCTTTTGCCGGCGCCGGACGGGCCGACGATCGCCACCGTCTCGCCGGGCTTGACCTGGAAACTCAGGCCGTGGACGGCAGCGCGGTCGGGCCCGGCCGGGTAGGAGAAGGACACGTCGTCGAAACTGATTGCGCCTCTGGCCGTCGCCGGCAGCAGTTTCGGATGCGCGGGGGCCTGGATCGCGGGCTTCTCGGCCAGGATCTCGGTCAGCCGTTCGGCAGCACCCGCCGCCTGGGAAAGCTCGCCCCACACTTCCGACAGCGCGCCAAGCGCGCCGGCCGCGAACACCGAATAGAGCAGGAACTGGCCGAGCGTGCCAGGCGACAGCGTGCCGTCGAGCACGTCGCGCGAGCCGAACCACAGCACCGCCACCACCGAGGAAAAGATCATGAAGATGGCGAAGAAGGTGAGGAAGGAGCGGGCAAAGATCGAGGACCGCGCCGCCGCGAAAGCGGCTTCCACGGCAGCTGAAAAATGCCCGGTGACCAGCTTCTCATTGGTGAAGGCCTGCAGTGTACGCACCGCGCCGATCTGCTCGCTGGCATAGGCCGTGGCGTCGGCCAGTGTGTCCTGCGCCAGCCGCGATTTGCGCCGCACCGAGCGGCCGAAGGCGACCAGCGGCAGCACGATCACCGGAATGGCGGCGATGACGAGGCCCGACAGTTTCGGGCTGGTGAAGACCATCATCGCCACGGCGCCAAGCCCAAGAATGACATTGCGCAGCGCTACCGATGCAGTGGCACCGACCGCCGACTTGACCTGCGTCGTGTCGGCGGCGAGCCGCGAGACGATCTCGCCCGACTGTGCGGTGTCGAAAAAGGATGGCGACAGCGTCGTGACATGGCGGAACACGTCGCTGCGGATGTCGGCGACGACGCGCTCGCCCAGCGTGATGACGAAATAATAGCGGCTGGCCGACGCCGCGGCGAGCAAGGCAGCCATCACCACGAGCATGGCGAAATACTCGGCGATGAAAATGGAATCGGAAGCGGAAAAGCCATGGTCGATCATGCGCCGCACGGCCAGCGGCAGCGCCAGCGTCGTCGCCGCAGCAACGGTCAGCGAGACGACCGCGCCAATGACCATTTTCCGGTAGCGGGTGATGTAGGGGAACAGGCGCCGCAGCGGCTTGAGCGAGCGCCTACGCTCGTCTGCATCGCCGCTTTTATGCGCCATGACCGTTTCCTTTGGCCGCCTTCTGGGCATGCGCCTCAATATGCGCTTACCGCGGCCTTGTGATTCAATTCCGGCTGATGTATAGGCTCGCCGACCGTTTTCAAAAGCCGTGGCTCCTCAATAGCTGCGGCTTCGAGTTTTAAAAAGGGGCGCATCGACGCAGGCTTTATGCCCGTCAGCGGCGCCGGCGAACCAGGAATAGCACAATGAAGACCGATATCCATCCCGACTACCACACCATCAAGGTCGTCATGACCGACGGCACCGAATACATGACCCGTTCGACCTGGGGCAAGGAAGGCGATACGATGAACCTCGACATCGACCCGACCACCCATCCGGCCTGGACCGGCGGCCAGCAGACCCTGCTCGACCGCGGCGGCCGTCTGTCGAAGTTCAAGAAGCGTTTCGAAGGTTTTGGGCTGTAGGCCGCAAGCTTTTTTCGGATCGAAGAAACCCGCCCTCGTGGCGGGTTTTTTGTTGGAAATGCGGCTCTATTGGTCGACCAGTTCGCGCAGCGCCATCCGCTTGTAGGCGGCGACCAGGTCGTCGCCTTCCTTTCGACCGACCGAGATCGCCAGCCGCATGGTGGCCTCGCCCATCTGCCAGATGAGAAACGCCGTCGTTTCCAGCGCCGCCGGATCGGCGGTAGGCCGCAGCCGCTTCAGCACCGCGGTGAGGAATTCGGCGTTGGCCCGGCTGTCGGCGAGCTCGAGTTCGCGCAGCGCCTTGTCGGCCTGTGTGCCCGACCAGATGTCGCGCATCACCGGCTCGGCCAGGAACAGCCCGTAATAGATATCCACCAGCTCGGAAAATGCCCGCCGCAGCCCTTCGGCGTCGCTGACCTGTGCAAGCGCTGCCGCGATGCAGGCCTGGCTTTCGGCGGTGTGGCGTTCGGCCAGCGCCCAGATGATCGCCCGCTTGTCCGGGAAGAACTGGTAGAGCGAACCGATCGACACGCCGGCCCGTTCCGCAACTTCGCCCATGCGCATGGCATCGCTGCCTTGCTCGGCGATCAGCGCAGAGGCGGCGGCCAGCATCCGCTCGACCCGCTCGCGGCTGCGTTGCTGGCTGGGCGCCCGGCGCGGCGATGCGATCTGGCCATCCTGTGAACCCGCTACGCTCGAGCCTTCCATCACTGTCTCCCGGCGAATGATCAACAAATTGGCTTGACTCGCAAAATACGAGGGTTTATCACGTTTTGCAAATGTGAGGATTACTCATGTTTGTATGCAAAGGAAAATCTCCATGATCGACACAGCAACAAAACCGATTTTGATCCTCGGCGGCACCGGCAAAACCGGCCGTCGTCTCTCGGACAGGCTGACGGCGCAGGGCCTGCCGGTACGGATCGGCTCGCGTTCAGGCACGCCGCCGTTCGACTGGGAAAACAAAGCTACCTGGGCCCCCGCGCTTGACGGAGTCGGTGCCGTCTACATCAGCTACTATCCTGATCTTGCGGTACCCGGTGCGGCCGAAGCGGTCGGCGCCTTCTCGCGTCTTGCCGTGGAACGTGGCGTCAACCGACTGGTGCTGCTGTCGGGGCGCGGCGAAACCGAAGCGCAACGAGCCGAAGAGATGCTCAAAGCCTCAGGCGCCGACTGGACGATCCTGCGCTGCGCCTGGTTCTCCCAGAATTTTAGCGAGAGTTTTTTGCTCGATCCGCTGCTGGCCGGTGAGGTGGCCTTGCCGGTCGGCACTGTCGGAGAGCCTTTCGTCGATGCCGACGACATTGCCGACGCCGCCGTGACAGTGCTTACCCGGCAAGGCCATGTCGGCCAGCTTTACGAGCTGACCGGGCCGCGTCTGCTGAGCTTCGCCGACGCGGTCGCCGAGATCGGCAAGGCGGCCGGCCGCGACATCCGCTTTGTCAGGATTTCGCATGCCGAGTTCACCGCCGCAGTAGCCGGGTACGAGTTGCCGGCCGAGTTCGCCTGGCTGCTCAACGAGCTGTTCACCGAGGTGCTCGACGGCCGCAACGAGTCGCTGACCGACGGCGTCGAGCGCGTGCTCGGCCGCGCCCCAAAAAACTTTTCCGCCTATGCAACCGAAACCGCTGGTACGGGCATATGGAGTGACTGACATGATCATGAAACTGCTTCCCAGCCTCACCTTCATCGCCGCGCTCGGCTCGGGCGTCGTCGCTGGTGTCTTCTTCGCCTTCTCCAGCTTCGTCATGCCGGGCCTCGCCCGCATGCCTGCCGTGGGCGGTATCGCCGCCATGAATTCGATCAACGTCACTGCGGTGACGCCGATGTTCATGACCGCGCTTTTCGGCACCGGGCTGATCTGCCTCGTCCTCGTCGTCGGCGCTGTCATCGGCTGGGGCCAACCGGGCTCGTTGTGGCTTCTCGCCGGCGCCCTGATCTACCTCGTCGGCAACCTGATCGTGACGATGATCTTCAACGTGCCGCTCAACAACGCGCTGGCCGCCGTCGATCCGGCAAGCGCCAACGGTGGCGCCGTGTGGGCCACCTATCTCAGGGACTGGGTGATGTGGAACCACGTCCGCACCATTACCGCCATCGTCGCGCTGGCCTGCTTCATCGTGGCATGGCGGTGAATGAGGGCAGGAAGTTAAAAGACCTTGCGTCAGGCAGGGTCTTTTGACTTGTCGCCCTTGCGGTCGGCATGGCCGAGATCGCGGTCCGGATCGATCACGTCGCGAACCAGTTGCTTGAGCCTTGCGGCATCGGGAAAGCCGCCGTCGCGCTGGCGGTCCCAGACCAGAGTGTCGTTGCAGGAAATGGTGAAGATGCCGCCGGTGCCGGGCACCAGCGTGACCTCGCCCAGATCCGTTGCGAAGGTCGACAGCAGCTCCTGCGCCATCCAGCCGGCCCGCAGCAGCCAGTGGCACTGCGCGCAATAGGTGATGCGGACCTGGGGCAACGGCTTTTCGGTCATGTCAGATTGAGCTCCGCTCATATCTCGGACTGAACTCCGCTCATGTCTGGCTGAGCTGTGCTCATGCCGCGCTGAGTTTCGCCATGGTCTCGTCGTCGACTTCGAAATTGGCGTAGACGCTCTGCACGTCGTCATCGTCCTCGAGCGTGGCGACCAGCTTCATCAGCGACTGTGCCCGCTCCTCGTCGACCGCAATGTTGGTCTGCGGCTTCCAGATCGGCTTCACCGACTCTGCCTCGCCGAGCGCGCCTTCCAGCGCCTTCGACACTTCACCGAGATTCTCGAAGGCGCAATAGATCGTGTGGCCGTCCTCGTCCGACTGGACGTCGTCGGCCCCGGCCTCGATCGCCGCGTCCATGACCTTCTCGGCGCTGCCGACCGATGCCGGATAGAAGATCTCGCCGACACGGTCCCACATGAACGACACCGAGCCGGTTTCGCCCATTGCCCCGCCGGCCTTGGTGAAGGCGGCGCGCACATTCGACGCCGAGCGGTTGCGGTTGTCGGTCAGCGCCTCGACGATCAGCGCGACGCCACCCGGTCCGTAGCCTTCGTAACGCACGGCTTCGTAAGTCTCGGCGTCACCCATCGATGCCTTGTTGATGGCGCGCTGGATGTTGTCTTTCGGCATCGACACCGCCTTGGCGTTCTGCACGGCAAGACGCAGGCGCGGGTTCATCGACGGATCCGGCGTGCCGCTCTTGGCGGCGACCGTTATTTCGCGCGCCAGCTTGGAAAACATTTTCGACCGCACTGCATCCTGGCGGCCCTTGCGGTGCATGATGTTCTTGAACTGTGAATGGCCAGCCATGGCACCCCTGTCGTTTTCTTGGCAGAGCATCCTGCGGCGAGGTAGTCACCTCGCCTTTGCCAAAATGCTCGAATTCAAAATTTCAGAGCGTCCCTGCTGACGTATGGCGCTCTATCTCGGAATGGCCGGCTTATAGATAAATCGGCTCAATTCGTCCAGCCGCGCCGTAAGGGCGGTGCTCAACACGCCAGCCAGTTGCATGCCTGCGGCCGCTCACTCCCCCAGATCGGATCTCAGCCGGTCGAGAATGCTGATCGCATGCGTGGCGTACTGGCTGATCCAGCGGTCGTGGATCTGCTTGATCGGCAGCGCATTGAGATGGTTCCAGCGCTCGCGCCCCTCGCGCCGCGCCACCACCAGGTCGGCTTCCTCCAGCACTTTCAGATGCAGCATGACGGTGCAGCGGTCCATGTCGGGAAAGGCATCGCACAGCATGCCCGTGGTCCGCGGCGCGTCCTTCAACTCGTCGAGCAGCGCGCGCCGGCGCGGATGCGCCAGCGCCTTGAAAACATTGTCGCCCTGCGCTTTGCTTGACATGTTATATTTTTATAACATAATGCGGTTCTGATCAAGGAAGGAGCTGTGGATATGTCTCTTGGATTCAGAGTTTCGGGCCGCATCGGCAAACCGGTCGCCGAAGTCTTCGATGCGGTCGTCAATCCGAACAAGCTCAGCGGCTATTTCACCACCATCGGCGGCGCCAGTGCCCCGCTGGTGGCCGGCGCCAGGGTCGTCTGGTGGGGCAAGGTCCCGGTCGAGGTCGACAAGGTGGAGAAAGACAACCGCATCGTGCTGCGCTGGGACGCCACCGACGCCGACGGCAAGCCGGCCTACAAGACCCGCATCGAGATGAATTTCGAGCCGCTGGACGACGGCGGCACCTTCGTCACCATCGCCGAGGCCGGCTGGCACGAGGACGCGGTCGGCCTGAAGAAGTCCTACCTCAATTGCGAGGGCTGGTCGCAGATGCTGGCCTGCATGAAGGCCTATGTCGAATACGGCATCAATTTGCGCGACGGCTACTATCGCAGCGAGATGAAGGGCGAGCCTGCCAATGAAGACAATATCTGAGAAGACGGAGGAAAGAATGGCTGCGAAGATCACCGGCGGCATCAACATCGCCATGAAAGTGCCGTCCCACCAACACCAGGAGACGATCGCCTTCTACCGCGATGTCGTCGGCCTAAAACCGTTCACGGCCATGGCCCCGGCCGTTGGTTTCGAACTCGGCCCCAATCGCCTGTGGATCGACGAGGCGCCGATGCTGAGCCAGGCCGAGATCTGGCTGGAACTGTTCACCGACGATTTTCCGGCCGCCGCCGATCATCTCGCCAAAGCCGGTGTTGTGCGCTGCGACGCCATCGAGGTGCTCGGCGAAGGTTTTCGTGGCGGCTGGATCACCAATCCGGCCAACATCATTCACCTGGTGCGCGAACCCGACGCCTGGTGACGGAGACCGGTTCGGAAGGAGGACGAAATGGACATCCGTGAGACACCAACCGCCGAAGCCGGCATGCTGATCCGGCGGCCGGTCGCAGAAGTGTTCGAAGCCATCGTCGATCCGGCGATCACGACGAAATTCTGGTTCACCCACGGCAGCGGCAGGTTGGACAGCGGCAAGGAAGTTCGCTGGGAGTGGCGGATGTATGGCGTTTCGACGCCGGTCACGGTCAGCGAGTTCGTCACGAACGAAAAGATCGTCATGCAATGGAGCGATCCGCCGACCACGGTGGTCTGGAAGTTTACCGAGATGCCGGGCGGCAGGACCTTTGTCGAGGTTCGCAATTACGGTTTTGCCGGCAGCCCCGATGAGCAGGTCAAGCAGGCGATCGGCTCGACCGAGGGCTTCGCGCTGGTGCTCGCCGGCGCCAAGGCCTGGTTGGAGCAAGGTTTGACGCTTGGCCTGATCGGCGACCGTCATCCGAAGGGCGTGCCGACCGCTTAAGTCGCCGGGTGCCAAAAGCCATTCTGCAGCGATCCTTCCCACCCCCCTCTGTCCTGCCGGACATCTCCCCCGCAAGGGGGGAGATCGGATGTCGCTGAGGCTTTTCGCCAATCTCCAACGCTGCAGGACGAGCGGAGCGCTAAAGCTGCCAATCTCCCTCCTTGCGGGGTCGGCAGGACAGAGGGGGTGCTGTCCCTCCGACGTCTCAAGGTTCTGCATGGCCGCGACAATTGAGGCAGAGCTCAGGCCTTCGCGCCGTCGCTTCGCTCCGCCAACCTCAGTGCCCCGCGCCCGCCTTTGCCTTCCTCCGGCGTCGCGCCAGCATGTTGAGGCCCTCGACAAGGGCGGAAAAACCCATGGCGGCGTAGATGTAGCCCTTCGGCACATGGAAGCCCATGCCGTCGGCGATCAGCGTCATGCCGATCATCAGCAGGAAGCTCAGCGCCAGCATGACGATGCTGGGGTTCTTGGCGATGAAGTTGGCGAGCGGTCCGGCCGCCAGCATCATCACGGTGACCGCGACGATCACGGCGATGTACATGATGGCGATCTCGTCAGTCATGCCGACCGCGGTGATGATCGAATCGATCGAAAAGACGAGGTCGAGCAGCAGGATCTGGAAGATGGCGCCGGCCAGCGAAAGCTGCAGCGTCTCACCCATCATCGTGTCCTGGTGATCCTCGAGATCGACCGTGTGGTGGATCTCCTTGGTCGCTTTCCAGACGAGGAACAGGCCGCCGGCGATCAGGATCAGATCGCGCCACGAAAAGCCATGGCCGAAAGCGGTGAACACCGGTGTCGTCAACTGGACGATGATCGAGATGGTGGCAAGCAGCACCAGCCGCATGATCAGCGCGGCAGAAATGCCGAGCCGCCGGGCGCGGGCCCTCTGCGCCTCCGGCAATTTGTTGGTCAGGATCGAGATGAAAATCAGATTGTCGATGCCGAGCACGACCTCCAGCACAATCAGCGTCAGCAACGCTACCCATGCAGTCGGATCGGAGACAAAGGCGAAATGCGGCGCCAGGAATTCGATGAGCTGCATGGAGGTCGTCCCCTCTTACGATCTGAAGCAGGCGTAGCCGGCAATTAGGTACTACAATCGCTTACATCAATGTCATGACCAGAACGAGGGCGCCGTTTCCTCCAGCCGCGGCCCGCGGCGAAACGGCGCAATCCGCTCGGTCAGGCCGCTGCGATCCGAAATGTCGACGCCGACGCCGCACAATGTCGCCGGGCCGCTCGCCGCCTCGAAGCGCCCTTTCGGCACCTTCGACAGAAAGCGGTTGAGCGGCTCCTCCTTGTCCATGCCGAGCGAAGAATCATAGTCGCCGCACATGCCGGCGTCTGAGATATAGCCGGTGCCGCCGTTGAGGATATGGTGGTCGCCGGTCGGCTGATGCGTGTGAGTGCCGACAACCAGGCTGGCGCGGCCGTCGACGAAGTGCGCAAAGCACATTTTTTCAGAGGTCGCCTCGGCATGGAAATCGATGACCACCGCATCGGCCTGCTCGCCGAGCGGGCAGGCGGCAAGCTCGCGCTCGCCGGCTTGAAATGGATCGTCGAGTTCGGGATGCATGAACACCCGGCCCATGATGTTGGCGACCAGAACGCGCGCGCCATTCCTGGCGATGTAGACGCCCGAGCCCCGCCCCGGCGTGCCCTTGGGGAAATTGGACGGACGCAGAAAGCGTTCCTCGCGCGGCGCGAAAGCCAGCGCATCGCGCTGATCCCAGACATGATTGCCGGTGGTGACGACGTCGGCGCCCGCCGAGATCGTCTCGCGAAAGATCTCTTCGGTGATGCCGAAGCCGCCGGCGGCGTTCTCGCCGTTGACGATGACGAAGTCGAGTTTGAAATCCGAGATCAGGCCGGGCAGTTGTTCCCACACCGCCGTGCGTCCCGTCTTGCCGACCATATCGCCGAGGAAGAGAAGTCTCATCTAAACATGATCCCGAACCGAAGGTCAGCGAAGCAAAAAGCTGCATGACTTCCGGAAAAGACCATGCGTCCAGGAACTTATCTACAATTTCGGCGCGAACCGGCGCAACCCGCTCTCGGTGAGTATTTCCGGAATGGTCACGTCATGCGGCTCGTCCGGCACCAGCGCCACCTGCTGGCAGTCGAAAGCAATGCCGATCAGCCTGGGCGGCTGCCCCTTGTCGACCAGCCGCGCGATGGCACGGTCGTAATAGCCGGCGCCATAGCCGATGCGGTGGCCGCGCGCGTCGAAAGCCGCGAGCGGCACCAGCATCACCTGGGGATCGAGCACCTCGGCCTCCTCATGCGGCCCGACGGTGCCGAACCCCATGTCGATCATCGGCGCGCCGCGCACCAGTTCGCGAAAGACGATGGTGGTCTTGTCGAGAATCGCCGGCAGGCAAAGCCGTGCACCTTTTTCGCGCAAGGCGAACATCAGCGGCCGGACGTCGACTTCCGAGCGCATCGGCCAGAAGCCGGAGACGATCTGGCCCGGCTCCATCGCAATGCTGTCCCGCGCCGTCTCGGCCATTTCGAGCGCTGCCTCCACCCGCCAGAACGGATCGAGCGCGTCGCGGCGCCCGAGTGCTTCGCGTCGCAGTTTTTTTTTCAGGTCTTTCAAGGATGTCATGCGCCGACGGTAGAAAAGGTCAGATTTGGATGGAGTTTTAGGAGCGACGTTTTCCACCGCACGGTCCACCGAATTTGAGTGGATCCTTTGCGTCGAGTGGCGATCCACACAACCGGTGGAGAGAGCGATCCCGGGAACCTACAAAGTAGGTGGGCGCCGTATGAGAAAACCCACGGGTCTTCCCAGGGACAGCTCCCTAGGGATCATTAAGGCCCCGGGGAAAATGTTCTCCTGCCGGGAAGCGCAGACCGTCACGCCCAATATAGGCCGACGATCAACCAAGCGCCATAGAGATGGCCATGCTCCCTGGCTTAATTCGTCGCAAACCCCTGCCTGGGAGTTTCCTGGCACAAGGCTTCACAGCGCCCTCGCCCCTGCGCCTTGCATGGGCCGGGCTGCCTCCTTACGGTTGCCATCACAACCGAGGAGCAAAAATGCGTTTCGAAGGCACGGCGGCCTATGTCGCCGACAAGGATTTGATGGTGGCGGTCAATGCGGCGATCGCGCTGGAGCGGCCATTGCTGGTCAAGGGCGAGCCCGGCACCGGCAAGACGGAACTGGCCAGGCAAGTGGCGGCCGCGCTCGGCCTCGAGCTGATCGAATGGCACGTCAAGTCGACGACGAGGGCGCAGCAGGGGCTCTACGAGTATGACGCCGTGTCGCGGCTGCGCGACAGCCAACTCGGCGACGAGCGCTTCAACGACGTCAGCAATTATATCAAGCGTGGCAAGCTGTGGGATGCCTTCGCGACGGCCAAGAAGGTCGTGCTTCTGATCGATGAGATCGACAAGGCTGACATCGAGTTCCCCAACGATTTGCTGCAGGAACTCGATCGAATGGAGTTCTTCGTCTACGAGACCGGCGAAACGATCCGCGCTGCCGTGCGCCCGATCGTCATCATCACCTCCAACAACGAGAAGGAACTGCCGGACGCCTTCCTGCGCCGCTGCTTCTTCCACTATATCCGCTTTCCCGACGTCGAGACGCTGCATCGGATCGTCGACGTGCACTATCCCGGCATCAAGCAGAACCTAGTGCGCGCCGCACTCACCCAGTTCTACGAGATCCGCGACGTGCCGGGCCTGAAGAAGAAGCCGTCGACCTCCGAGGCACTGGACTGGATCCGCCTGCTCGTGACCGACGATATCGCGCCCGAGGATTTGCGCGCCGACCCGAAAAACGCACTGCCCAAGCTGCACGGCGCGCTGTTGAAGAACGAACAGGACGTGCATCTGTTCGAGCGGCTGGCCTTCATGGCGAGAAGGCAGGGGTGAGGAGCGGTCGGCCGACGAAAAGCCGACGATTTGGCTTTTCGAGCGACGAACGCCCGAAGCCATAGCGGAGGGCCGGGCATGCGGCGGACAGCGCTTTCCCGTTGCTGGACCGTTGCCGCCGTCCGGGCACCGGGGCAGCCTGGGCCGAAGCTTCGGAAGGAAATGAAATGACCGAGATCACCGTCCGCCCACTGGCACAATCCGACCACGCCGACTGGCAGCGTCTGTGGACTGCCTACCTCACCTTCTACAAAACCGAGCTGCCCGAAGACGTCTACGCCGTCACCTGGAAGCGGCTGTTCACGGCGGGTGAGTTTGAACCAAAAGGGTTCATCGCCACGCTCGGCGGTAAGGCGGTCGGCCTGACGCACTATCTCTACCATCGCTCCTGCTGGTCCGAAAAAAACAACTGCTATCTGCAGGACCTGTTCGCCGACCCGGACGTGCGCGGCAAAGGCGTCGGCGCCGCCCTGATCGAAGCAGTCAAGCAGGAAGCCGGCAAGATCGGCGTCAAGAACGTCTACTGGATGACGCACGAGACCAACACCACCGCGCGCAAGCTCTACGACCACGTGGCGCGCAGGACCGGCTTCATCGAATATGATCTGATGTGATGAACGGTCGATCGCCCGGCTTGCCGGATGGATTTAAGGAGGAATGATGACGCACTTTGTCGGAATTCTTGACGGCGCAGATGATGTCTGGGGAGTGCGGGTCCCCGATCTTCCCGGATGTCACGGCGGTGGCGCAAGTCCCGAGGAGGCGATAGCCGACGCGACCTCCGCCGTTCGCGAATGGGCTGAGGCACGAAGGGCGAAGCACTTGCCCTTGCCCGACGCGCGCACGGTGGTAGATCTGCTCCGACTGGGCGAAATCGATAGCGCCGCCGGAGAATCTGCCGTGATGATCCCCGTGCTGATCGATTCCGGACGGCCTGTCCGAGCCAATCTGTCGCTCGACGCAGGTCTCTTGGCGGCAATCGATGCCGAAGCGAGCCGACGCGGCCTCACGCGTTCCGCCTTCATCGCCAGCGCCGCTCGCGAGAAGATCGAAGGGCACAGATAGAAGTCGGACGATGTTCATCCCCTTCTTCCTCGAACTGAAGGCTGCGCGGGTTCCCGTCTCGCTCCGGGAATATCTGTCGCTGCTGGAAGGGCTGGAGGCGGGGCTGGTCGACTATGACGTCGAGGGTTTTTACTATCTCGCCCGCTCGGCACTGGTGAAGGACGAGCGCCACATCGACCGTTTTGACCAGGTCTTTTCGCACATCTTTAGGGGTGTCGAAGCGCTGGCTGGCGAAAACCCGGTCGACGTCGAGAACATTCCGGAGGAATGGCTGCGGCGGCTTGCCGAAAAGCACCTGACCGATGAGGAGAAAAAGCTGGTCGAGGCGCTGGGCGGTTTCGAAAAGCTGATGGAAACGCTCAAAAAGCGGCTGGAGGAACAGAAGGGCCGCCACCAGGGCGGGTCGAAATGGATCGGCACCGGCGGCACCTCACCCTTCGGCGCCTATGGCTACAATCCCGAAGGCGTTCGCATCGGCCAGCATGAGAGCCGCAACCGCCGTGCGGTGAAAGTCTGGGACAGGCGTGAGTTCAGGAATTTCGACGATGCCGTCGAGCTCGGCACCCGCAACATCAAGATCGCGCTGAAGCGCTTGCGTCGCTGGGTGCGCGAAGGCGCCGAGGAAGAGTTCGACCTGCCCGGCACAATCCACGCCACGGCCGAGCACGGCTATCTCGACGTGCAGACACGGCCCGAGCGGCGCAACGCCGTGAAGCTGCTGATGTTCTTCGATGTCGGCGGCTCGATGGACGATCACATCAGAAGCGTCGAGGAGCTGTTTTCGGCCGCCCGCGCCGAATTCCGCCAGCTCGAATATTTTTACTTCCACAACTGCCTTTATGAGAGTGTGTGGAAGGACAATCGCCGTCGCCATGCGGAGGTGATTCCAACTTTCGATCTCCTCCACAAATACGGTCCGGACTACAAGGTGATCGTCGTCGGCGACGCCTCGATGAGCCCCTATGAGATCGCGCATCCCGGCGGCTCGGTCGAGCACTGGAATCCGGAGGCCGGCGTCGTCTGGCTCAGCCGTCTGCTGCAGCAATGGCCGAACGCGGTATGGCTCAACCCCGAAAGCGAAAAGCACTGGGGTTTTACCCATTCGATCGCCATGATCCGCGACATCTTCGGCGGCCGCATGTTTCCGCTGACGCTCGCCGGGCTCGAGGCCGCGACGAAGCAGCTTTCAAGGAAGCACTGAATGGATTCACGCAAAACAGGACGTCCGACCTGTTTCCTCTGCCTGCAATGTGGCGTCCAGTTCGCGGCGGCAGCCGCGCCGCCGCAACATTGCCCGATCTGCGAGGACGAGCGGCAATATGTGCGCTGGGAGGGCCAGGCCTGGATCACGCCGCAAGAGCTCGCCGCCGGGCATCGGATCGTGATGAAGGACGACGCCGGCGTGCTCGCCTTCGGCATCGAGCCGCGCTTCGCCATCGGTCAGCGGGCGCTGCTGGCACAGACGCCGCACGGCAATGTGCTGTGGGACTGCATCTCGATGGTCAGCGACGAGGCGGTGGCCGAAATCAACCGACGAGGCGGCCTCACCGCGATCGCCATTTCGCACTGCCATTATTATTCGGCGATGGTCGAGTGGAGCGAGGCGTTTGGCGGCGTGCCGATTTATCTGCATGCCGATGACCGCAAGTGGATCATGCGGCCGCATCCGGCTGTTGTCAGTTGGCAGGGCGAGACGCGCGCCCTGAACCCCTCGCTGACACTTATCCGTTGCGGCGGTCACTTTGCCGGTGGCCAGGTGCTGCACTGGAAGCGCGACGGCGACGACGCCATCCTGGCCGGCGACATCTTGCAGGTGACGCCAACCCGCCGCCATGTCAGCTTCATGTACAGCTACCCGAACTACATCCCGCTCAATGCGCCGAAGGTACTCCGCATCGCGTCGGCACTGGAGCCTTTCGCGTTCGACCATATCTATGGCGCATGGTGGAACCAGAACGTCATCGGCGATGCAAAGACGGCATTTGCAAGATCTGTTGCGCGGTATCTGGCAGCGATCGCCTGAGGAATTCTTCGCGGCAGGATTGGAAATACGGGCAAACGCCGTAACAAATGCCTATTTTAGGCGAACTTGGGAAAGCAGCCCAATAGCAGCATGAGCTAAGAGGCAAAGATGGATAGTCACACCTACCCTGTTACCCGAACAGATGCCGAATGGCGCGCGCGGCTGACGCCGGAGCAATACGCGGTGATGCGCAATCACGGCACCGAGCGGCCGGGCAGTTGCGCGCTGCTCCACGAGAAGCGCGCCGGCACTTTTTCCTGCGTCGGCTGCGACCAGCCCTTGTTCGAATCCAAGCTGAAGTTCGAGAGCGGCACCGGCTGGCCAAGCTTCAACGATCCGGTGCCCGGTTCGGTCGAGACGACCGTCGACCGCAGCTACGGCATGGTCCGCACCGAATGCCACTGCGCCCGCTGCGGCAGCCATCTCGGCCACGTCTTCGAGGACGGCCCGCCGCCGACAGGCCTACGCTATTGCATCAACGGGGTCGCGCTGAAATTCGAGCCGGCCGCCTGACTGGAATTCAACGTTGTCAAAGGACGGCTTCCGCCGGCCTTTGACGGCAGCACTGTCCTGTCAGATCACCACCACCAGGATCAGCCACAGCACGGCCCCCAGCGTCATCAGCGAAGCCTTGACGCCGCCGGTTTTCTCGGCGGTCCGCCACACCGCAAAAGTCAGGAAGAAATTGTACGGCACCGGCGCGAAATGCACCGCCAGAACGAGAGCGAGCGGCAGCTTCAGCCCGAGCAGGATCAGCGCCAGCACCGACACGGCGATGTTGATCGCCGTGCCGACAAGGACAAGATCGCGCCAGAACAGCCGGTCTAGCGGGGCCGTGCCTTGCCAGCGCGAGCGGAAGAAACCCGCCGCACGGCCTGCCTTGCCGTCTTCGCCTTCGAAAGTCTCCGGCGCACTCATCGATACGGCTTTCTCTCATTCGACAGCCGCAGAGATTTCCAAAGCAGCAAGCCTGTCAACGCAAATCGATCATCGGCACGCAAGCGTATGATTTGACAAATTGTCATCAAACGGTCGTGAAACCTTTCTACGTCGCCCTTGTCGGCGTCTCGGCAAAGACACCTTGCCGGACTCTGCCGCCCCCATCATCCAGTCGCCTGCCAGGGGAGGTCTTGAGATGAGCGATAATGTCTACAACGTGCTGTTTCTTTGCAACGCCAATTCGGCGCGATCGATTATGGCGGAAGCCATCCTCAGCCGGATCGGTGGCGGCAGGTTCAAGGCCTTTTCCGCCGGTTCGCAGCCGAGGGGTGAGGTCAATCCCTACGCATTGCAGCTGCTCGAAAGCCTTAGCTACGACACGAGCTTCGCCCGTTCGAAAGGCTGGGACGAGTTTGCCGAGCCCGACGCGCCGGAAATGAATTTCATCTTCACGCTTTGCGACAGCACCGCGAATGAATCCTGTCCGATCTGGCCGGGTCATCCGATGACCGCGCTCTGGTCGATACCGGACCCAGCCAAGGCAGACGGCACCGAAGCCGAACTGCATCTTGCCTTTGCCGATGCCTATCGCATGCTCAACAACCGCATCTCGCTGTTCACCAATCTGCGGGTGGATGCGCTCGACCATCTGGCGCTGCAACAGCATCTCGATCGGATTGGCCGCGACACGGCGAAGCCGAACTAACTCAAGCCACTGCGACGCGAATTCACGGTCCGGCTTCGCCACCCCCGCCCAGCACCTCGGCAACGGCGCGCTCGAAACGCGATGCTTCCGTCACCAGCCAGTCGGCCATGGCCGGCCAATTGTCCTCGGCAAAACAGTTCACGCGCCACAGCGAATTGATGCCGAGGCCTTCGCAGCTCTGTTCCGGCCTGAGCTTCAACCTGTCTTCAATCGCCGGCTGGAACGGCTTCAACCGCGACCAGGCTTGCGTGGCACCGAACTTCTCGTTGCGGCCGAAGAAGACGCCGACATGGTTCTGCGCCGGCGCGACATACATGGAAAGGACCAATGCGAAGTCGGGCAGCCCGCGCTGCCAGAACCAGGGTCCGCGCCGCGCCATCAGAGGCCTTTCTTCCGGATGCCGTTCCGCGAACAGCGTCCAGAAGCCGCGTTGGCGGAACTCAGAGGCGCGGCGGCCGCCAAAGTCGAATTCGCTCATGGTTCGACCCGTTGCAGGCGCAACCGGCGCCCAGGGCTGTTACCAGCCTTACACCATGCCGAGTGCGGCTTTGTAGAGATCGAGGATGGTTTCCTCCTCTTGCCGCTCAGCCTGGTCCTTCTTGCGCAGCCGGATGATCGACCGCATCGCCTTGGTGTCGAAGCCGGTGCCCTTGGCCTCGGCGAACACTTCCTTGATGTCGTCGGCGATCGTCTTCTTCTCCTCCTCGAGCCGCTCGATGCGCTCGATGAAGGCTCGCAGCTGGCCGGCGGCAACAGTCTGGCTGGTCTCGGTGATGTCGTCGGCCATTTTCTCTCCGCGTCGTTTTCCATGCCGCGACTCACGAACCGTCGCGGCGAATTTGCAGCGGTTCGATGCCCGACCGGAGCCGACCGGTCAAGCTGTTATCGATGCGGCATGAAGGGCTGCCGCCAGACGCAGACAACTCTGCCTGGGCAACATTTCTGTCTCATCCGAATGCGATCAGCAGATCCTTGGCGTCGATCTGGTCGCCGGTCTTGACCAGCACTTCGGCGACAACCCCATCACGCTCGGCATGCAATGCCGTCTCCATCTTCATCGCCTCGATGGACAAAAGCACGTCGCCGGCCTTGACCGCCTGGCCGGCGGCAACGGCGAGCGCCGAGACGACGCCCGGCATCGGTGCGCCGACATGCGCCTCGTTGCCGGGCTCGGCCTTGCGCCGCGCCTTGGCGGCGGAAGCGCCATGCGCCCGATCCGGCACTTTGACCCGGCGCGGCTGGCCGTTGAGCTCGAAGAACACGGTGACCATGCCCTTCTCGTCGACATCGCCTATGGCCAGGCAGCGCACCACCAGCGTCTTGCCCTTCTCGATGTCGACAAAGATCTCGTCCTCCGGCTTCATGCCGTAGAAATAGGTCGGCGTCGGCAGCACGCTGACCGGCCCATAGGTTTCCTGCGCTGCGGTAAAGTCGGAGAAGACCTTCGGGTACATCAGCCACGAGGCGAATTCGAATTCGCTGAGCTTGCGTTCGAGCTTGTCTTCGATCTCCTTGCGGCTGGCCTTGAGATTGGCTGCTTTCAGCAGCGAACCGGGCCGCACGGTGATCGGTTTGTCGCCTTTCAGCACCTTCTTCTGCAATGCCTCCGGCCAACCGCCCGGCGACTGGCCGAGATCACCGCGCAGCATCGACACGACCGAGTCGGGGAAGGCGATATCCCTGGCCGGATTTTCGACATCGGCAACCGTCAGGTCCTGGCTCACCATCATCAGCGCCAGGTCGCCGACGACCTTGGACGACGGCGTCACCTTGACGATGTCACCGAACATCAGATTGACGTCGTGATAGGTCTGCGCCACTTCGTGCCAGCGCGTCTCCAGCCCGAGCGAGCGCGCCTGCTCCTTGAGGTTGGTGAACTGCCCACCCGGCATTTCGTGCAAATAGACTTCCGAGGCCGGCCCCTTCAGGTCGCTTTCGAAGGCAGCATACTGGTTGCGCACCGCCTCCCAGTAGAACGAGATATTCCTGATCCATTGCGGGTCGAGGCCCGGATCCCGCTCGGTGCCCTTCAGCGCCTCGACGATCGAGCCCAGGCAAGGCTGCGAGGTGTTGCCGGACAGGGCGTCCATCGCCGCGTCGATGGCGTCGACACCGCTGTCCACCGCCGCCAGCACCGTCGCCGCCGACAGGCCTGACGTGTCGTGCGTATGAAAGTGGATCGGCAGGTCGGTCGCCTCGCGCAGCGCCTTGAACAGAGCGCGGGCGGCATTCGGCTTCAAGAGCCCGGCCATGTCCTTGACCGCGATGATATGGGCGCCGGCCGCCTGCAACTCCCTGGCCAGTGCGACGTAGTATTTGAGGTCGTACTTGGCTCGGGCCGGGTCGAGTATGTCGCCGGTGTAGCAGATCGCTGCTTCGATCAGCTTGCCTTCGGCGCCGACAGCGTCCATGGCGACGCGCATGTTGTCGACCCAGTTCAAACAGTCAAAGACGCGGAACAGGTCGACGCCGCCGCTTGCTGCCTGTTTGACGAAATGCTGGACGACATTGTCCGGATAGTTGGTGTAGCCAACGCCGTTGGCGCCGCGCAAAAGCATCTGCAGCAACAGATTGGGCGCTGCCTCGCGCACCAGCGCCAGCCGCTCCCACGGGTCTTCGGTGAGGAAGCGCATGGCGACGTCGAATGTCGCCCCGCCCCAGCATTCGAGCGACAAAAGCTGCGGCAGTGCGCGCGCATAGGTGCCGGCAATGCCGGCGATGTCATAGGTGCGCACGCGCGTTGCCAGCAGGGATTGGTGTCCGTCGCGCATCGTCGTGTCGGTGACCAGCACTTCTTTGCGTGCGCGCATCCAGGCCGCGAATTTCTCCGGCCCAAGCGCGTCGAGCTTCTGCTTGCTGCCATCGGGCACATTGCCGTTGAGATAGGGCACCATGGGCGCCGCCGCATCGGCCTTCGGCTGCGGCCGGCCACGAGTCTCGGGATGGCCGTTGACGCTGACATCGGCCAGGTAGTTGAGCAGCTTGGTCGCGCGATCCTGCCGCTTCACGCTCGCGAACAGTTCCGGTGTCGTATCGATGAACTTGGTCGTATAGGAATTTTCGGCGAAACTTGGGTGATTGATGATCGCCTCGAGGAAGGTGAGGTTGGTCGCCACCCCACGAATACGGAACTCGCGCAGCGCCCGGTTCATGCGGGCGATGGTCTCGGCCGGCGTCGGCGCCCAGGCCGTCACCTTTTCCAGCAGCGGGTCGTAGAAACGGGTGATGACCGCGCCCGAATAAGCGGTGCCGCCATCGAGGCGGATGCCGAAACCGGTGGCGCCGCGATAGGCGGTGATGCGGCCATAGTCGGGGATGAAATTATGTTCGGGATCTTCCGTGGTGATGCGGCACTGCAGCGCGTGGCCGTTGAGCCTGATATCCTTCTGCGCCGGCACGCCCGATTCCGGCGTGCCGATGGCAAAGCCATCGAGGATGTGGATCTGCGCCTTGACGATGTCGATGCCGGTCACCTGTTCGGTGACCGTGTGCTCGACCTGGATGCGCGGGTTGACCTCGATGAAGTAGAATTTGCCGGTGTCGGCATCCTGCAGGAATTCGACCGTGCCGGCGCCGATATAGCTCGTCTCGCGCGCGATCTTCAGCGCGTAGCCGCAAAGCTCTTCGCGCTGCGACATTTCGAGATACGGCGCCGGCGCGCGCTCGACCACCTTCTGGTTGCGGCGCTGGATGGAGCAATCGCGCTCGAACAGGTGCACGGCATTGCCGTGTGTGTCGCCCAGCACCTGCACCTCCACATGGCGGGCGCGCTCGATCAGCTTTTCGAGATAGACCTCGTCCTTGCCGAAGGCAGCTTTCGCTTCGCGCTTGCCTTCCGTCACCTCGCGGGCGAGATCGGCTTCCGAGCGGATGGCGCGCATGCCGCGGCCGCCGCCGCCCCACGACGCCTTCAGCATCACCGGATAGCCGATCGTCCTGGCGAGCGCCTTCACCGTCTCGATGTCGTCCGGCAACGGCTCGGTGGCGGGGATTACCGGCACGCCGACCTCGATCGCCAGGTTGCGTGCGGCGACCTTGTTGCCGAGCCTGCGCATCGTATCCGGCTTGGGTCCGATGAAAATGATGCCGGCCTTGGCGCAGGCTTCGGCGAATTCAGGGCTTTCCGACAACAGCCCATAGCCCGGATGGATGGCATCGGCGCCCGAAAGCCTGGCGACGCGGATCACTTCCTCGATCGACAGATAGCTTTCGATCGGCCCCATATCCCTGGTCAGATGCGGCCCGCGCCCGACCTGATAGCTTTCATCCGCCTTGAAGCGGTGCAGCGAGTACTTGTCCTCCTCGGCCCAGATCGCCACGGTTTTGAGGCCGAGTTCGTTGGCCGCGCGGAAGACGCGGATGGCGATTTCGGACCGGTTGGCGACAAGGATCTTCGTGATTGCCAAGGACAAGGCTCCGGACGCTGACGGAAGGGGAACTGCGCCATGATTAACGCGAAAATGCTGCAGCGCAAACAAAATCGGGCGGCGACGATTAAACCGATTTAAATCCAGCCATTGGGTAGAGCGCCGCGCGTTCCCTCGAATGCGCAAAGGGTGCTCCGACGAAAGGTAAAACGGCACACACGAAAAATGCCCGGCGCGAGGCGCCGGGCATTCCGGAATTGTCGTCGTCCGTCGACAGGCTTACATCTTCTGGACGTAGGTGTATTTGCCGTCGTCGCCCTTCTTCCATTCGTACATGACGTAGCCAGGCAGCGTCGGATCGCCCTTCTCGTCGTAGGAAAGATCGCCCAGCACGGTCTTGAACGGGCCGTTGGCCTTGAGAGCCTTGGCAACTTCCATCGGATCGTTCGACTTGGCGGCTGTGGCGGCTCCCACGATCGCCTGCATGGCGGCGTAGGAATAAAGCGTGTAGGCCTCCGGCTCGAAGCCCTGCGCTCGGAACTTCTCGACCAGTTCCTTGTTCGCCGGGATCAGACGAGGATCCGGGCCGAACGTGTTCAGCGTGCCCGCAACCGCGTCACCGGCGATTGAGGCCAGTTCGTTCGACACGATGCCGTCGCCGGAAACCAGCGTGGCCTCGAGGCCCTGGTCAGCCACCTGGCGGATGATCAGTCCGGCTTCGGTGTGCAGACCACCCCAATAGATGATGGAAACGCCGGCTTGTTTCATCTTGGCGATCAACGCCGAGAAGTCCTTGTCGCCGATATTGACGCCTTCATACATGACTTCCGTCACGCCGGCAGCGTTCATCGCCTTCTTGGTCTCGTCGGCAAGGCCCTGACCATAGGTCGTCTTGTCGTGGACGACCGCGATCTTGGCATCCTTGAAGTTCTCCGCGAGATAGGCGCCGGCGATGCTGCCCTGCTGGTCGTCGCGTCCGCAGGTACGGAACGTGTTCCACAGGCCGCGCTCGGTGAACTGCGGGTTGGTCGCGGCCGGCGTGATCTCGAGGATGCCGTTCTCCGCGTAGACTTCCGATGCCGGGATCGAAACGCCCGAGTTGAAGTGGCCGACCACGAACTTGACGCCGTCGCCGACGAACTTGTTGGCAACCGAAATGCCCTGCTTCGGATCGGAGACGTCGTCGCCGACCGTGAGCTTGACCTGCTCGCCGTTGATGCCGCCGGCCGCATTGATGTCTGCGACAGCCTGTTCGGCGCCCTTCTGCAGCTGCGCGCCGAAGGCGGCATTCGGGCCGGTGATCGGACCGGCAACTCCGATCAGGACGTCAGCCCACGCGCTTCCGCTGAACGCGACGAGCGCGGTCAGGGCGACGGCGGACAAAAGTGATTTTCTCATGTAAAACGCTCCCATTTACAGAGTGGGCGTGGATGATGCTTTCATGCGATGCCCACCTTTACTCGCAGAAAGCGTACTTTGCCGATTTTCAGGCACTTGTCACGCCGATTCATCCCCGAAACGGCGTTAATGATGAACGTCAACCTTTTGGTTTCCAACTCAAAAGCGATGCTCTTTCGTAGAGCCAGCTATACTGTGTCACCATCTGGTTCGTGCGCGTGTATTGATAGCCGATGAAGCCCAATATCATCAGGACGATGGTGTCGACGATGTAGTAGTGCAGCGAGAACATCGTGCCGCCGAACAGCGCGTGATGGATGAACCTTACGGCTATACCGAGGCCGAGCAAATAGGCGAACAATTGGACGACGCTGCGCCATGTCTGGGCGCAGGCCTTGCCCGTCATCCACGCCGCCCAGCCGCCAAGCAGGCAGGTGACGAAGAAGAACTGCCAGACCGAGGGTTCCTCATAGAGAATGCCCTGCATGATGAAAACTCCTGAACTCAGTGATGGCCGCCTTCGAGATAGGCGGCGCGCACGTCCGGATCGGCGAGCAGCTCCTTGCCGGTGCCGCTCATCGTCACGTTGCCGTTGACCATGACATAGCCGCGCGTGGCGAGCTTCAGCGCGCCGAAGGCGTTCTGCTCGACCAGGAACACGGTCAGCCCCTGCGTGCGGTTCAACTCGCGGATGGCGTCGAAGATCTGCTTGACGATCAGCGGCGCCAGGCCCAGCGACGGCTCGTCGAGCAAGAGCAGTTTCGGCCGCGCCATCAGCGCACGTCCGATCGAAAGCATCTGCTGCTCGCCGCCCGACAGCGTGCCGCCGCGCTGGGCAATGCGTTCCTTCAGGCGTGGAAACAGCGTGAATACCTTCTCGACGTCCTCGTCGTAGTGCTTGAGGTCGTCGAGGCTGGCGCCCATCTGCAGGTTTTCCATCACCGTCATGCGCGGGAAGATGCGCCGGCCCTCCGGCGACTGGGCGATGCGCATGCGCGCGATCTCATGGGTCGGCAACTGGGTGATGTCGGTGCCGGCGAAGGTGATGGTGCCCGCCCGCGCCCGTGGTGCACCAAAAATGGTCATCATCAGCGTCGACTTGCCGGCGCCATTGGCGCCGATCAGCGCCACGATCTCGCCCTGCTTGACGGTGACATCGACGCCGTTCAGCGCCCTGATGTTGCCGTAATAGGTCTGGACGCCCTTGATGTCGAGCAGCGTTGTGCCGGCCATCATTCATTCCCTCCGCCCCGGTCGGAGTCGCCCGGTGTCTTGGGCTTTGCCGGAGCCTTGGCGGCCGGCGGCTTTGTCGCGGAAGGTTTCTCCGTCGGTTTGGCTTCGGCCGGCGATGCGGGCCTTGCCGCCGCGCCCGACCTTGCATCGACCTGCCCGGCTTTCGACGCGCCCTTCGACACCGTGACGCGTTCGCCCTCACTGTGTCCGACGGTGTCGATCACTGGCCCGGCGAAATACGAGGACGACGAGTCCGGACCGTGCGTCGAATCCGGGCCGGTGTCGAGTTGCTCGATGACGTCTTCGTCGCCGACCTCGATCAGCACCGTCTCGACGTCCTCGTCTTCGACCCCAAGATAGGCGGCGATGACACGCGGGTCGGTGCGCACCGCATGCGGACTGCCGTCCGAGATCTTGCGCCCGTATTCGAGCACCACGACATGGTCGGAAATCTGCATGACCACCGCCATGTCGTGCTCGATCAGCAGGATCGAGGTGCCGGTGTTGTCCTTGATGTCCATAAGGAGCGCGTTGAGCGCCATTGATTCCTTCGGATTGAGCCCTGCCGCCGGTTCGTCGAGGCAGAGCAGTTCCGGACCCGTGCACATGGCCCGCGCGATCTCCAGGCGCCGCTGCGCGCCGTAGGGCAAGTCGCCGGCCGGATCGTCGGCTCGATCGACGAGGTCGGCCTTTTCCAGCCAGTGCCTGGCGAGATCGATCGACTCGGCCGACGCCGTCCGGTAGCCGCTGAAGCCAAACAGGCCGAGGACAGTGTAGCCGGACGCCTTCATCAGCTTGTTGTGCTGCGCCACCAGCAGGTTCTCCAGCAGCGTCATGCCGGAAAACAGGCGGATGTTCTGGAAGGTGCGCGCCACCTTGGCTCGCGCCGGAATCTCATGGTTCGGCAGCCGTTCGAGCAGATAGCTCGAGCCGTCGCGCCGGTTGAGCGTGAGCATGCCCTCAGACGGCTTGTAGAAGCCGGTGATGCAGTTGAACACGGTTGTCTTGCCGGCGCCGTTCGGCCCGATCAGCGCGGTGATCTCGCCGCGCCTGGCCTGGAAGGACAGGTCGCCGATGGCGACCAGACCGCCGAACTTCATCGACAGATGTTCGACCTGCAGGATGGCATCGTTCACGGATGGGTTCGCATCGCTCATCAGCCGTGGCCCTCCTTGGTGAAGGAGCCGGATACAGCCCTGCTCTCCTTGAGAAAGGCTGTCGGTTCACGACTGCCGACGAAGCCGCGCGGCTTCCACAGCATGACGATGACCATGGCCATGCCGAACAGCAGCATGCGGTAGAGTTCCGGCGTGAAGTCGGGACCGAAGACCTGTTTCAGGAAATCGAGCTCGCGCAGCACCTCGGTGCCACCGATCATCACCATGGCGGCGACGGCGATGCCGACCAGCGAACCCATGCCGCCGAGCACGACGATGGCGAGGATGATAGCCGATTCCAGGAAGATGAAGGATTCGGGGCTGACGAAACCTTGCCGCGCGGCGAAGAACGAGCCGGCGAAGCCGCCGAACATGGCGCCGGTGGCAAAGGCGGTGAGCTTGGTGGTGGTGGTGTTGATGCCGAGCGAGCGGCAAGCGATCTCGTCCTCGCGCAGCGCTTCCCAGGCGCGGCCGACGGGCATGCGCCTAAGCCTTATGGTGACGAAGGCGGTGAGCAGGCAGAGCCCGAGGATCAGGTAGTAGAGGAAGATCTTGTAATAGGCGCTCGACGTGGCGATGTCCAAGACCTTGGCGATATAGTTCGGATCCGAGACGTTGAACGACATCAGTCCGAAAAACGTGACCTTGGGAATGCCGGAGATACCGGCCGAGCCGTTGGTAACCTCACGCCAATTGATCAGCACGAGACGAATGATCTCGCCGAAGGCCAGCGTCACGATCGCCAGATAGTCGCCGCGCAGGCGCAGCACCGGAAAGCCGAGCAGCACCCCCCAGAAGGCGGCCATGGCGCCGGCGGCAGGCAGCAGGATCCAGAACGACAGGCCGTATTGCGTGCCGAGCAGCGCATAGGCATAGGCGCCGACGGCATAGAAGGCGACATAACCAAGGTCGAGCAGGCCGGCGAGGCCAACGACGATGTTCAGCCCCCAGGCCAGCATGACATAGATCAGGATCTGAATGCCGTAATTGTCGACCCATTTCAGAGAACCCTGGAACCCGGCGGCCACCGATCCTCCGTACAGAGCAAGCACCAGCACAACGATGATCGGGTAGAGCGCCAGTGCGGTTATGCCCAATGCCGAGAAATGGGCATGGATGAAGGTTCGGAAATAAAACATCACCGAGGCCAGGGAGTAGATGGTCGCCAGCGCTCTCAGGAACCGTGCATAACCGGCCAGGCCAGGGCCCAGCAATCCGTCAAGGGAGCCGGCGAGGAAAACCAGCACGGCCACTGTGACGACGGCAGCGATGAAATACGGCAAGCGGAAGAACCGCGCCGCCATGCTCTGCGGCAGCAGGCCGGTGGCGACGTCGACGATCTTCTGATTTGCCAGAAAAGGCTGTCCGTAGGCGACATAGAGAAAACGGCCGGCCATGGTCAGCACGACCACGACTGCTAGAAGCCACCAGCGCTGTACAAGGATCAGCTCGTTGGAGATGTTCTGATCGGTCCTCAGGCCGATGAACAGCACGAACAGGCCGAGCGCGATGGCGCCGGCATAAAGCGCTTCGCGGGTAGCGCGCTGCATGGGAGTGGCGACGATGTCGCGCTCCGGAGACGTGGTGACCGCCATGAACTCAGACCTTTTCGACTTCTGGCCGGCCGAGAATGCCGGAAGGCAGGAAGATCAGCACGATCGCCAGGATGGAGAAGGCCGCGACGTCCTTGTAGTCGATCGAGAAATAAGCCGACCACATGCTTTCGATGAAGCCGATCATAAGCCCGCCGAGCACGGCGCCGGGCAACGAGCCGATGCCGCCGAGCACGGCCGCGGTGAACGCCTTCACGCCGGGCGTGAAACCGTCGGAGAAGGCGATGACCCCATAATACATCAGGAACAGCGTGCCGGCGACGGCGGCAAGGGCGGCACCCATGACGAAGGTGATCGAGATGGTGCGGTCGACGTCGATGCCGAGCAACGCCGCCATCTTGCGGTCCTGCTCGCACGCCCTTTGGGCTCGACCCAGCGAGGTCTTGTTGACTAGGTACCAGAACAGCGCCAGCAGCAGCGCGGTGACGATGACGATGACGATTTGCTTCAGCGACACGCTGACGCCCTCGATATTATAGACCTTGGACACCATCGGCGGGATCGGCTTGTTGCGCGGCCCTTGCGTCACCTGGACGAAGTTCGACAGCGCGATCGACATGCCGATCGCGGTGATCAGCGGCGCCAGCCGGAACGACCCGCGCAACGGCCGGTAGGCGACCTTTTCGATCGTCCAGTTGTACAGGCTGGTCAGCAGCATCGCGACGATCATCATGACCAGCAGCGCGATCACCACCGGCACCGAATAGAACATCGCGCCGAGGATGAGGAAAACGATGAGGGCGGCGAAGGCGCCGACCATGAAGATGTCGCCATGGGCGAAATTGATCATGCCGATGATACCGTAGACCATCGTGTAGCCGATCGCGATCAGTCCATAGATCGATCCCAGCGTCAGCCCATTGATAAGCTGCTGGACAAAATACTGCATGCTGTCGTGGCTCCCCTGGAATGTCGCCCATGCAGACGCATTCCTTTTCGTATTTCCCCTAGTCGTAAAGTTTCGAGCCCGGATTGCAACGTCATTCTTTAATCGGCATGCGTGATTTTGAAGCACGCAATCGGATTGCCCGTTCTTCCCTTCCCGGCCTCTGGACTATCGCCGACCCTATCATTGGCCTAACGCAATGTCTTTGGCGATTCGTCGTCAAAATGCACGATGCTTCGAAGGAATCGCCGTAAAAATAAGTTGATGAGCGGGATCGTTGCGCCGTCTGGGCAATCGATCCTTGCATTCTGTTCGATTCCCCTGCGTCAGGATTCTCTCTCTATTTGACGACGAATCCGTGCGCGAACGGATCGCGATCGTCGATGAAGATCGTGTTCAATCCGGTCATGCGCGCCCAGCCGCCGATCGAGGGTATGATCGCCGGCTTGCCCGCCACCGTGACTTCCTTCTCGACCCTGCCCTTGAACAGCGAACCGATGATCGATTCGTGGACGAATTCGTCGCCGGTCCCAAGCTTGCCCTTGGCGTGAAGCTGCGCCATCCGCGCCGAGGTGCCGGTGCCGCAAGGCGAGCGGTCGATCGCCTTGTCGCCGTAGAAGACGGCGTTGCGCGCATCAGCCTGGCTGTCGGTCGGCGCGCCCGTCCACAGTATGTGCGACAGCCGTTCGATGCCGGGATTCTCGGGATGCACGAAGGGGTATTTTTCGTTGAGCCGCTGCCGCACCACCGGGCTCCAGGCGATGAGGTCGCCGGCAGAGTGGTCGGCCATGTCGCGATAGGTCTTCTGAGGCTCGACGATGGCGTAGAAATTGCCGCCATAGGCGACATCGACGCTGATCTCGCCGAGCTGCGGGCATTCGACAGTCAGACCCTCGGCATGGAGGAAGGACGGCACGTTGGTGATGCGCACCTCCTCGACATAGTCGCCGACCTGCCTGTACTCGGCGGTGACCAGGCCGGCCGGCGTGTCCAGCCTGAGCAAGCCCGGTGTCTTCGGCTTGACCAGCCCGTGCTCGATTGCCATCGTCACCGTGCCAATGGTGCCGTGACCGCACATTGGCAGGCAACCCGAGGTTTCGATGAACAGGATGGCGATGTCGCAATCGGGCCGCGTCGGCGGATAGAGGATCGAGCCGGACATCAAATCATGGCCGCGCGGTTCGAACATCAGCCCGGTGCGGATCCAGTCATACTCGGCCAGGAAATGCGCGCGCCGCTCCATCATCGTCGCGCCGTTGAGCAGCGGTCCGCCGCCGGCGACCAGCCGCACCGGATTGCCGCAAGTGTGACCGTCGATGCAGAAGAAGGAGTGGCGCGCCATTTCTAGATCCCGTCAGAAGCGGTTCGGAGAAAACGGAGAAAGATCAAACACCGGATTTTGGCCGAGAATGAGATCGCGGACCAGGCGTCCGGTGGCACCCGCCTGGGTCAGGCCGAGATGGCCGTGGCCGAAGGCATAGACTATCGTGCCGGCCTGCCTGGCGCCACCGATCACCGGCAGCGAATCCGGGAGCGACGGCCGCAATCCCATCCATTCGCGGCCGCCGGCCGGGTCAAGCCCCGGCAGGAATTTCTGTGCCTTGTCGAGCAGCGCTTTTGAGCGGGCGTAGTTGGGCGGCCGCTCGATGCCGCCGAACTCGACCGCGCCGCCGACGCGCACGCCGGTTTCAAGCGGCGTGACGACGAAGCCGTGGCCGGAGAAGATCAGTTGCCGCTTCACGTCGAAGGCAGTCTTCGGCAGCGTCGTGTTGTAGCCGCGCTCGGTTTCGAGCGGGATGCGGTCGCCGATATGTTTCGCCAGGAGATGCGACCAGGCGCCGGCGGCGATGACGAGGCGTTTTGCCTGCCGCACCGTGCCATCGGCCAGCGTCAATGTCGCGCCGTCCTGTCCCGCCCCGACGTGGTCGATCCGAGCCTTTTCGAAACGCGCGCCCTTGGTCTCGGCATAGGCCCAGATCGCTTTGCCCAATAATTTCGGATCCGTAACGGTCTTCCATCCCGGCACGAAAGTGCCCTTGACGAAACGCGGCGACAGGCCCGGCTGCAAGGCGGCGAGCGCATCGCCCTCGACATGGCTGAAGCCGATGCCGAAGCGTTGCCTCGCCGCCCAGCCGGGCAGCGACGCCTTGAACTCGGCCTCGCTCTCGTAAAGTTCGAGCGAGCCGTCCTCGCGCAGCATATTTTCGGTGCCCGAGCGCGCCATCAGCCCGGCCCATTCGGCCTCGGCGAGCCGCATCATCCCGGCCTGCGCCGCGAGGCTGGCCTCGTAGCGGTCGCTTCGTCCGGCGCGCCAGAAGCGGATGAGCCAGGGCAGCAGCTTCGGCAGATAGGCCGGCGGGATGCTGAGCGGGCCGAGCGGATCGGCAAGCCATTTCGGCAAGTGCCTGATCATGCCCTTGTGGGCCAGCGGCAGCACATCGGAAAAGGCCAGGGCGGCGGCATTGCCGGAACTCGTTTCCTCGCAGATCCCCGTCCGATCGAAGATCGTGACGTTTCGCCCCGCCTCGGCCAGATAGGCGGCGACACAGATGCCGATGATGCCGCCGCCGATAATGGCGATGTCGACCGTTTGGTTTGGCGCCGCCACTATTGGATTTCTCCAGGACTGAGGGACTTTGTCATCAATGGGTTTTTCCGGTCGGACCGAACGGCCACCCAGCCGAGGCTTTGATAGAACCCCTCTGCCTCCTTAGCGGCATTGACTTCAAGCCGCTCCAAACCAACATGGCGGGCATAGCTCTCGACTTCCTGCATGAGAATCCGGCCTAGGCCACGCCGCTGCAGATTCGGTTTGATGGCAACAAGCCTGACAACGCCGAGGCGCGGACCAGCAACGTCTAGTCTGGCAGTGCCTACCGGCTTGCCATCGTGCATGAGGAGCAGTGGGTGATTGCTCGTAAGACGGTCGTCGGGATGCTGTTCGTCATATCCATCCAAGCCCCGGTTCTCCCAAAGAACCCGCTTACGAATACGGTGATATGCCGCCCAATCTCCATCCCTTTCGACGCGTTTGAGACGGATCCGAGACGGCATAAAACCTTCCTCAAAACCTCGGCAGCTCCGGCCGCGCCGCCAGCGCATCCCGGACGATCTTCTCGACCATCTTGCGGCGCTCGCCCGACAGCGGCTGGCGCGGCATGCGCACGCGGTCGTTGGTGTTGATCGCCAGGACTTCGGCGAGCTTGATGTTCTGCACCAGATAGGTCGACACGTCGAGGTCGAGCAGCGGCCGGAACCAGCGGTAGATTGTCAGCGCCTCCTCGCGGCGGCCCTGCTTCATCAACTGGTAGATCGCGACCGTCTCGCGCGGAAACGCGGTGACCAGCCCGGCCACCCAGCCGATGGCGCCGACCGACAGCGCCTCGAACGCCAGATTGTCGACGCCGGTGAACAAATCGTAGCGGTCGCCGAAGCGGTTGATGATTTCGGTCGAACGGCGGATGTCGTCGGAGGATTCCTTGATGGCGACGAAGCGCTTGTCCTTCGCCAGTTCCTCCATCTGATCGACGGTGACGTCGACGCGATAGGCAAGCCGGTTGGAATAGATCATCACCGGCAGGTCGCCGGCCTCGGCGACGGCGCGCAGCGCGGCGACCGTCTCCTCCGCATTGGTGTGGTAGATCGGGCTCGGCACCACCATCAGCCCGTTTGCGCCCTCTCTGGCGGCGCGGCGCGCGATCGCCACCGCCTCGCGGGTGCCGGCTTCGTTGACAGTCAGCAGAACCGGCTTGTTGCCGGCGATCTTCTGCGCGGTCTTCAGCACGTCGATCTTCTCGTCATGCGAGAGCATCGGCCCCTCGCCGAGCGAGCCGCAGACGATGATGCCGTCGCAGCCAGCCTCCATCTGCAGCGCAAAGCAGCGCTCCATCTCGGCGTGGTCGAGGCTGTCGTCCTCAGTGAATTTGGTCGTGACGGCGGGGAAAACTCCGGTCCACATAGCGGTCGCTCCATCTGATATATCAGTCGTATATTTATTAGGAAACGGACTGTCAACACGGATTTTGCTATGATATACCAAAAATATATCAGGAGCCCGCCTTTGATATTCAATGAAACAAGCCCGGCATTCGAGCCAGTGGCGGCGAAAGCCTACCGCGTGCTCGAGCACATGATCGTGACGCTCGAACTGGTGCCTGCAAGCTTCATCACCGAAGGCGCGCTGATCGACAGGCTGGGGCTCGGCCGCACGCCGGTGCGCGAGGCGATCCAGCGGCTGGCATGGGAGGGACTGCTGGATGTCCGGCCGCGTGCCGGCATCGCCATTGCCCCGCTGCATCCCGGCGACTGGTTGCGCGTTCTCGATGCGCGGCGTGGCGTCGAGGTGGTTCTTGCCCGCTCGGCCGCCCGCTTCGTCACCCGCGAGGCCGCCGACTTGTTTCACGACGCGGCACTGGCCATGCAGAGGGCGGTGATATCGGGCAATGTGCTGGCCTTCATTCAGGCCGACAAGGCGCTCGACGAGGCGCTGGCGCTGGCGGCCGACAATCCCTTCGCCGCGCGGCTGGCGGCCCCGTTGCAGACCCACAGCCGCCGCTTCTGGTTCCGCTACAAGGCCGATACCGGGCTTGCCGAATCGGCCGAGCACCATGTCGCGCTGATCCGCTCGATCCTCGACGGCGATGAAGACGCCGCCGCCAAGGATGCCAAGCGCCTGATGGCGCTGCTGCGCGGTCATGCCGCGGCGGCCGCTACGCGATAGAGATCGGCAGCAAGCTTCGGCAGGCTCTTTGAGTTCCGCCCACAGGCGCTGAGCATCGCTCAATTCGTCATGCGTCCTGGTCGGTCGGGATCACCACGTTTTCCCAATGTTCGCCGGCCGCGACGATGCAGCTTCTGCCGGCGACGTCGGTGACGATGATCGTCCAGCTTCCGCTGTCGGCGACATAGACTTCCATAATCGCCATCTGACCGATCAGCCCGAAAGCAAACTGTCTTTCCTGGAACTGCTCGCTCAGGTGGGCGACGAGATCGCGATGTTCAACGCAGTATTGATATTGGGCGCTTGCGGCGTTCGTACCCACCGCCAATGCGCCAGCAAGAATGAGGGTTTTCAACCCAACCAACAGCGATTTGCGCGCCATAGGGCATCTCCTTTGCCATCACGTCCGGCAAAGGAAGAGCCCTCATTTTGCCGGAACGATCCAGGCCGGTCCCGACGTCATCATCATCGCGTCGTTCCTTTCCGTGTTCCGGTCTGTCATCAGCGGGGACGATTCAAAATGTTCCCACTATGTTCCATATATGGTGTCGGCAACAAAAAAGCGCAAGCAGGCGCCCGCTGGGGGCGCCTGTGGATCCGTTTCATGGTCGTCGCCGAGAACCGAGGCCTGCGCGCGCGCGGCTATGCTAAGGCGGCTGCCACCCGCTAGGCGGCTCAGGTCCCTGGCAGCGCCGCTGTCTTCACCGCGCTCTCCCAGCCTTCACCCACCGAAACCACGCAGCTTTGACCGCGTGTGTCGCTGGCGAGGATGGTCCAGGTGCCTTGGTCGGAAACGAAGACTTCAACAATCACATTCGGATTGACGACGCCGAGCGCGGTTGGATTTTCCTGGAACTTCTCGCCGAGCGCCCTGATCATGTCGGCTCGTGGCGCGCATTGTTCGGCCGCTGTTGCCGGGGCCGCGGAAAACGCGGCAGCCGCCGCGCCAAGTATCGACACCCTGAGACGTGTCATCTCACACCTCCTTGCGCCGGCCGTAGCCCCCGAAGCTGTCGCCAGCGCCGTTGGTCGATCTGCCGCGTCTCCTTCGCGGCAGGATTGCAAGTTAAGGCTTCTGCTGTCCGCCTGGTTCCATCACATTAGCGTTCAGGCATACACGCGGCCGCGACGGTCAGCAAAAAGGCCCGGTTTCTGGCCGGGCCTTTTTCGTCTTCAATCATAAAATCTGGAGCTCTTTGTCGACTGGCTAGTTCATCGTCGGGATGACGAATTCGGCGCCGTCCTTCACGCCTGCCCGCGCGCCCGCAGCCGAAGGCGAGGACGCGCAGACAAGCAACCGTCCGGCTAATTCATCGTCGGGATGACGAATTCGGCGCCGTCCTTCACGCCGGACGGCCAGCGCGAGGTCACCGTCTTGGTCTTGGTGTAGAACCGGAATGCGTCCGGTCCGTGCTGGTTGAGGTCGCCGAAGGAAGACGCTTTCCAGCCGCCGAACGTATAGTAGGCGATCGGCACCGGGATCGGCACGTTGATACCGACCATGCCGACCTGGACCCTCGAGGCGAAATCGCGGGCCGCATCGCCGTCGCGGGTGAAGATGGCGACGCCGTTGCCCATTTCGTGATCGTTGGCGAGCTTGATCGCGTTCTCGTAGGTCGGCGCGCGCACCACGGAGAGCACCGGCCCAAAAATCTCTTCCTTGTAGATGCGCATATCGGCGGTCACGTTGTCGAACAGGCAGCCGCCCATATAGTAGCCGTTCTCATAGCCCTGCATGGAAAAGCCGCGCCCGTCGACGACCAGCCTGGCGCCTTCCCTGACGCCGATGTCGACATAGCCCTTGACCCGCTCCAGCGCCTGCGCCGTCACCAGCGGGCCGAAATCGGCGGACGAATCCGTCGATGGGCCGACCTTCAGGCTTTCGACGCGCGGCACCAGCTTTTCCATCAGCCGGTTGGCGGTATCGTTGCCGACCGGGACCGCCACCGAGATCGCCATGCAGCGCTCGCCGGCCGAGCCGTAGCCGGCGCCGATCAGCGCGTCGACGGTCTGGTCCATGTCGGCGTCGGGCATGATGATCATGTGGTTCTTGGCGCCGCCGAAGCACTGCACGCGCTTGCCGGCCGCGCAGCCGCGCGAATAGATGTACTGGGCGATCGGCGTCGAGCCGACGAAGCCGATGGCCTTGATGTCGGGATCATCGAGGATGGCGTCGACCGCCTCCTTGTCGCCGTTGACGACGTTGAGGATGCCGGCTGGCAGGCCGGCCTCGATGAACAGTTCGGCGATGCGCATCGGCACGCCTGGGTCGCGCTCCGAAGGCTTCAGGATGAAGGCGTTGCCGCAAGCGATAGCCGGCGCGATCTTCCACAATGGGATCATCGCCGGAAAATTGAACGGCGTGATGCCGGCAACGACGCCGAGCGGCTGGCGCATCGAATAGACGTCGATGCCGGGGCCGGCGCCGTCGGTGAACTCGCCCTTCATCATGTGCGGCGCGCCGATGCAAACCTCGACCACTTCCAGGCCGCGCTGGATATCGCCCTTGGCGTCAGCGATGGTCTTGCCGTGCTCGCGCGCCAGAATGTCGGCCAGCGCATCATACTCCCGGGCGACCAGTTCGAGGAACTTCATCAGGACGCGCACGCGCCGCTGCGGATTGGTCGCCGCCCAGCCGGGCTGCGCCGCCTTGGCGTTTTCCACCGCCGCGCGCAGTTCCGCCTGCGAAGCCAGCGCCACGGTGCCGCGCACCGTGCCGTCCATCGGCTGCATGACGTCCTGCTTGCGGCCGCTGGTTCCAGCGACACGCTTGCCGCCGATGAAATGACCGTAGTCGATCATGGTTTCTCTCCCTGTATTTGTGATGCGGCATTGTCCGCCTTTGCGCCGCCGATGGCAACGTGAGCGGAAACGCAACCGTTGTGCGGCAAATAGAGTGGGAGCGACGACTGTGCATCAATTGCCGCAAATGGTAGGAATGCAGGTCCCTTAGCGGCAAGGATTGAGAAATTGAGTTCCTTCGCGCCCTCCTCTGGCCTACCGGACATCTCCCCCACGAGGGGGGAGATTGGCTGTCATCCCCGCTTTCGCCAACCCGCAACGTTGCAAGAAAGTCGCCGCCGGAGCGGCCGGCCGATCTCCCCCCAAGTGGGGGAGATGCCAAGATTTGGCAAAGAGGGCAGGACAGAGGGGCGCGCCCTGGAGCGCTGCCGTAATCGTCGTCATCCGGACGCTCCTCATGAACTGGGATGACGTCCGCATCTTTCTGGCGGTGGCGCGTGCCGGCCAGATCCTTGGCGCGGCCAGGCGGCTGGAGCTGAACCACGCCACTGTCTCGCGCCGCGTCGCCGCGCTCGAGGATGCGCTGCGCACAAAACTCTTTCGCCGGCTAACTACCGGCAGCGAGCTGACGCCGGCGGGCGAGCGCTTCCTCGACATCGCCGAGCGCATGGAAGGCGACATGATCGCCGCGCGCTCGACCGTGGCGGGCGAAGGCGACGACGTCTCCGGCACCGTGCGCATCGGCGCACCAGATGGTTTCGGCGTCGCCTTCCTGGCCAAACGCCTCGGCGCACTGACGGCGCTTCACCGCGAACTCACCATCCAGCTGGTGCCGGTGCCGCGTTCCTTCTCGTTGTCCAGGCGCGAGGCCGACATCGCCATCACCGTGGAGCGGCCGACCGAAGGCAGGCTGGTGGCGGGAAAGCTGGTCGATTACACGCTCGGCCTGTTCGCGTCCCGCGCCTATGCCGACGCGCATGGCCTGCCGCAGACGCCGGCCGAGCTTGGCCGACACACGCTGATCGGCTATGTGCCGGACCTCATCGTCAGCCCCTCGCTCGACTATGCGGCCGAGTTCAGTGCCGACTGGCGCACGAGCTTCGCCATCTCCTCGGCGCTCGGCCAAGCCGAAGCGGTGCGCTCCGGCGCCGGCATCGGCATCCTGCACACTTTTGTCGCCCACTCGATGCCGGAACTGGTGGCCGTCGACATCGTCGCGCCCATTCGCCGCGCCTACTGGCTGGTCTATCACGAATCGGTCAGGCCGCTGCGCCGCGTCCAGATCGTCGCGAGCTTCATCACCAGGGCGGTGGAACGGGAGCGGAGCCTGTTCGTCTGACGATATTTTCTCTGACGCGGCGAGGTGTGCTGGAGACTGATCCCGAGTCACGCGGCAAGTTCCTCCGCTCAAATGCATGAAGAATCCTTCCGATCCTACCGCTGGTATCGCTCCGGTCCGAGATCGCGGACATCGATGTCCGGCACCCGGCTGGAAATGATGTCGGCGAGGACCTTGGCCGAGCCGCAGGCCATGGTCCAGCCGAGCGTGCCGTGGCCGGTGTTGAGATAGAGGTTGGAAAACTCGGTGCGGCCGATCAGCGGCGGTCCGTCCGGCGTCATCGGCCGCAACCCGCACCAGAAGGTCGCCGACCGCATGTCGCCGCTGCCTGGAAAAAGGTCGCCGAGCGAATGTTCGAGCGTGCGCCGCCGCGATTCATTCAGCGTCAGGTCAAAGCCGGAAATCTCCGCGGTGCCACCGACCCGGATGCGATCGCCGAGCCTGGTGATCGCCACCTTGTACGTCTCGTCCATCACCGTCGAGACCGGTGCTGCGGCAGCATCCTTGATCGGCACGGTGATCGAATAGCCCTTGACCGGATAGACCGGGATGGGTTGTTTCAGGCTGCGCATGAACTTGGCCGAATAGCTGCCCATCGCCATCACATAGGCGTCGGCGGCCTTCCATCCCTTGCTCGTATTGATGTTGGCGATCTGGTTGCGCTTGCGCACGATGCGCCTGATCGACGTGTCGTACTCGAAGGTGACGCCGCGCGCTGCGCAGAGCTCTGCCAGACGGTCAGTGAACATCTTGCAGTCACCGGTCTCGTCGCCCGGCAGCCGCAGGCCGCCGACGAACTTTTCACGGATCCCTGCCAAGCCCGGCTCGGCCGCGATGCAGCCGTCGGGATCGAGGATCTCGTAGGGAACGCCATATGTCTTCAGCACCTCGACATCGCCGGCTGTGCCGTCGAGCTGCTGTTGCGTGCGAAAAAGCTGCAGCGTCCCCTTGCTGCGCTCGTCATAGGCGATGCCGGTCGCCTCGCGCAGCGCTTTCAGCGTGTCGCGGCTGTATTCGGCCAAAGGCACCATGCGCGCCTTGTTGACTGCATAGCGCTCGGCCGTGCAGTTGCGCAGCATCCTGACCAGCCATACCCACATATGTGGATCGAGGGTCGGCCGTACCACCAGCGGGCCATGCTTCATCAGCAGCCATTTGATCGCCTTCAGCGGGACGCCGGGACCGGCCCAGGGGGAGGCGTAGCCTGGCGAGATCTCGCCGGCATTGGCAAAGCTGGTTTCCAGCGCCGGGCCCTTCTGGCGGTCGATCACCGTCACTTCATGGCCGGCCTCGGCCAGGTAATAAGCAGTGGTGACCCCGATGACGCCGCCGCCCAGCACGCAGATCTTCATCGCATAGCTCTCCAGAACGATGTCTTGTCAGCGGGCGGCATCGTGGCTTTCTGTCTGCCGGATTTTACCGCGTCCGCCAAGTGCCCAAGCATGTCGCCCAAAAGTACGCAGGAGGTTTTGGGACGACGACACATGCCTAAAAAAGCCCGCGCGCTATCCATTCAAATAGCGCCGGTGAAAGCGGTGTCCGAGGCTGGTCAGGATTTCATAGCCGATGGTGCCGGCGTGGCCGGCCGCCTGGTCGACCGTCTGCGACGGGCCGATCAGTTCGACGAGGTCGCCCGCCTTCAGCCTGCTGGGCGGCAGGGCCGAAATGTCAAGGACGATCGAATCCATCGACACACGGCCCAGGAACGGCAAGCGCACATTTTCGAACCAGGCGGCCGAGGCCGCACGTCGATGCCAGCCGTCGGCATAGCCAAGCGAGATCGTTGCGGCGATCAGCGAATCGGTGACGTGAAAAATATGGCCATAGCCGACACCGGCTCCCCTCTCGAGGCTGCGCGTCTGGATAATTTTTGCTTGAAGCCGCACCACCGGCAGCATCGGATTTTCCTGCGCTGGCGTCGGATTGATGCCGTAGAGCGCCGCACCGGGCCGGGCAAGGTCGTAGTGAAAGGACTGCCCAAGAAAGATGCCGGAGGAATTTGCGAGCGAGGCCGGCGCCTTTGGCAGCATCCTTCGCAGCCGCTCGAATTCCAGCCGCTGCTGCTCGTTGGCCGGATGTTCGGGCTCGTCGGCGCGAGCGAGATGGCTCATCGCCAAGGTGACGTCAATACCGTCGAAAGCCTGCGGATCGGCAGCGACGGCCTCCACCTCGGCTGCCGCCATGCCGAGCCGCGACATGCCGCTGTCGACCTGGATTGCAGCCTTGAGCTTGCGGCCGGCCCGCTGCGCCGCCGCGCGCCAGGCGGCGAGCTGGCCAGCGCTGTTGATGACCACGCCCAGTCCCGCTGCGACGGCTTCGCTTTCGGCGCCCGGCTGAATGCCGTTCAGCATATAGATCGCCGCCCGTGCGCCGAGCGCCTGGCGCAGCGAGGCACCCTCGGCCAGATGCGCGACGAAAAAAACAGCGCAGCCTTCGGCCGCCAGCGCCGCGGCCACTTGCGGCCCGCCGAGCCCGTAGCCGTCGGCCTTGACGACACCGGCGCAGCCGACACCGCCCAACCGCGCCTTGAGCCGCCGGTAATTTTCGCGGATGGCGCTGAGATCGACGGTCAATATGGCGCCGGCCGCCGCTTCGCTGATCGGCGCGGCTTTGACGGCGACCCTTTCAGAAAGAGATTTTTTGGAAGTGCCGTTCATGCCAATCCCGTCTGCAGCGGATTGGCCAGCAATAAGGCCACCGCGCCGACGCGGCAACCGTGGTCGGCGCGAGCGCGGCTTGCGCCAAGCTACGCAACCAGGTGCCGGAATGCCGCAACCACATCCTCATAGACCTGACGCTTGAACGGCACGATCAGGTCGGGCAATTCCTCCATTGGCCGCCAAGCCCATCTGTCGAACTCGGCGGTGTGGCCGCCCGGCGGCGGATTGATCTCAATCTCGCTCAAATCGCCGTGAAAGCGGAAGGCGAACCATTTTTGCGTCTGGCCGCGATACTTTCCCTTGAAGGCGACGCCGACCAGATGGGCCGGCAGGTCGTAAAATATCCAGTTCGGCGCCTCATCCAGCAACGAGACGCTGCGCATGCCGGTTTCTTCGTAGAGTTCCCGCTGTGCCGCCTGCAGCGGCTCTTCGCCCTTGTCGATGCCGCCCTGCGGCATCTGCCAGAGCTGCGTCGTGCCGTCGAATTCGCTGTCCGGCTCAGCAATGCGATGCCCGACCCAGACCAGCCCGTCTCCGTTGAGGACCATCGCTCCGACGCAGCGACGATAGGGCAGCGTTTCGGGGTCGACCGGTTTTTTCTTCGCCATTGCTCAACCTTTTTCCGGATCCACCGCCACTGCCGAAATCGGCACGATCTCGATGCCGCGCTTCTTGGCCTCGATCACCCAGGACGACACGGTATCGACCGTCAGGTCGAAGGCCGAGCCGATGCCGACGGCAAAGCCTTTCGCCCGCGCGGTGGCTTCCAGTTCGTCCAGCTTCTTCAATATGGCGCCGCGATCCCGCACGGCGTCGATCGACGTGTCGCCGGCGGCGAACGGCACACCGTTCTTCAACGCCAGTTCGGGCGCCAGGCTGCGTGCCGACGAACCGTCGTCGACGTAGGCCAGGCCGCGCCTGCCAAGCTCGGCCATCAGTGGCCCCATCGCCGCCGCATCGGCCGAAAAACGCGCGCCCATATAGTTCATGACGCCGGTGTAATTGGTCGTCCGCGACAGCGCCCAGCGCAAATTCTCCAAATTCTCGTCCGGTGTCGCCACGACCGTCAGCGTGTTGCGGCCGGGATTGACATTCGGATAATCGAACGGTTCGAGCGGCACCTGCATGACGATCTCATGGCCGCTCTGCCGCGCCGCCTGCATCCAGCGGCCGATGCTGTTGCCCTGCGGCGCGAAGCCCAGCGTCACTTCGGCCGGCAGCTTGGCGATGGCCGCCTGCGTGCCGGTCTGTGACACGGCAAGCCCGCCGATGACGATCGCCACGCGCGCACCGCGCGCACCGGACCACGGTCGCGCATAGACATCGAATGGCCGCCTGCCGTCGGCAGCACGAACCGGCAATGGACCGGTTTCGCCGGACTCGACCAGTGCCCTGTCGGGAATATGCGCGATCCTCAGGTTCTGGCCGGTCGTCGAAGGGTCGTGGATGACGATGGCCCCGGGCGGACCGTCGCCCGCTTCGGTCTGCATGTGAATGATCTGCGGCCCGCCCGTCTTCGATCCGCCCGTCTTCGATCGGCTTGTCTTGGGTGCCGCTTGCGCCTGCGGCAGCGGCGCCGGCTCAGTGACCGGCGCTGCGGGTTCGACCACGGCTGTCGCCTTCGGCGTCGAAACGGCGACTTCTTCCGGCTTTCGAAACGGCCTTTCACGCAGCGCAATCGCGCCGGAAACGCCGATCACGGCCAGCACCACGACAGTGGCCGCGACCACGCCAGCGCTGATCCTGCGGGCCGCGCGCGGCGGCCGGACGGCCTGCCCGAGTGGGCGTTCGATGTCACTACTGATGTCAGCCAAGCCGCATCCCCAGCCGCGGTCCCCGAATCAAACTGCCGAGGCCTTGCGGCCCCGGCAGCATTACATCGCTTCGATCAGGCAGCCAGACCTGTTGTCCGGCTGATCGACTTTTACTGGTTCAGCACGGCCCCTACTGGTTCAGCACAGCCTTGTCCGGATTCGGCGGGAACGCCGGATCGGTCTTCTCGCCGCGCAGCAACTGCTGGGCGAAGATGAGCTGCAGATCGTCCTTCGGCTCCGGCGGCACATAGGCTGCCGAGCCTGAACCGGCATCGCCCTCCTCGCTGCCCTTGATGTGGCCCTTCAGGTCCGACTCGCCGCGCGTCAGGTCCCTGCCCTGCAGGTCCGGCGGCAACGGCTGGTCGACCTTGATGTCGGGCGTGATGCCCTTGCCCTGGATCGACTTGCCGGACGGCGTGTAATAGAGCGCCGTTGTCAGGCGCAGCGCGCCGTTCTCGCCGAGCGGGACGATGGTCTGCACCGAACCCTTGCCGAACGACTGCGTGCCGACGACCGTGGCGCGGCGCAAATCCTGCAGCGCGCCGGCGACGATTTCGGACGCACTGGCCGAGCCGCCATTGACGAGCACGACCAGCGGCTTGCCGTCGATATCGTCGCCCGGCCGCGCGTCGAAGCGGGTGACGTCCTTCGGATCGCGGCCGCGCGTCGAGACGATCTCGCCACGGTTGAGGAAGGCGTCGGACACGCTCACCGCCTGATCGAGCAACCCGCCCGGATTGAGGCGCAGATCGAGCACGTAGCCCTTGAGCTTTTCGTTCGGCACCTGCTTCTCGATGGTTTCGATGGCGTTCTCGAGATCATCATGGGTCTTTTCGGTGAAGGAGGTGATTTTGATGTAGCCGATGTCGTTCTCGACCCGGAACTTGACCGCCTTGACCTTGATGATGTCGCGCACCACCGTCAGCTCGATCGGCTTGTCGGCGCCCTGGCGCAGGATGGTGAGCTTGATCGGCGTGTTGACCAGCCCGCGCATCTTCTCGACCGCATCGTTGAGGCTCAGGCCGCGAACCTCCTCGCCGTCGATCTTGGCAATATAGTCACCGGCAAGCACGCCCGCCTTGGCAGCCGGCGTATCGTCAATCGGCGTGATCACCTTGACCAGGTCGTTCTCCATGGTGACCTCGATGCCGAGGCCGCCGAACTCGCCCTTGGTCTGCACGCGCATGTCCTGCGCCTCTTCGGCGTTCATATAGGAGGAGTGCGGGTCGAGCGAGGTAAGCATGCCGTTGATGGCGTTTTCGACCAGCGACTTGTCGTCGGGCGGCGTCACATATTGCGCCCGCACCCGCTCGAAAATATCACCGAAGATCGCCAGTTGCTTATAGGTCTCGGAGCCCGCAGCGTTCGCCGTCGAGCCGGGCGCGCCATAGACCAGGCTCATCGCGGATGCGCCCATCAGCGCACCGGCAAACAGAAGCGACAGTTTCCGCATCATCTCACGTCCTTCCAGACAAACGGTCCGCCCACCATGGGGTCGGATCGACGGGTTTTCCATCCTTGCGGAACTCAACATAGAGTTCCGGCGTGGCATTTCCATTCTTCGATGCCGAGGTGCTCGCCACCCGGGCCTCTCCCATCGCGCCGACCGGCTCTCCTGCGAGCACCGACTGGCCAGACGCGACGCTGATTCTGCTCATCCCCGCGAGAACGACATGATAGCCGTCACCTGCGTTCAGGATCAAGAGTTGACCATAAGAGCGAAAAGGTCCCGCATAAAGTACATTTCCGTCCGCCGGCGCGGTGACGATGGCTCCCGATTGTGTCGCAACCATGTCACCAAGCATCACTGCGCCGTTATCGTCGCTGGTCCCGAACCGCCGCTTGATCTTGCCGGTGACCGGCAACGCGATCTGCCCCTGAAGCGCCGAAAACGGCGCAGCGGCGGTGAGCCGGTTGGCTTCCGGCACCGGCAGGGCCGCCAGTTCCGTCTGTTCCGGGGCCTTCTGTGCCGGAGCCGTCTGCGCCGGAACCCCCAGTGCCGGGACCTTGTCGGCACCCGCTGCCTTCTGCTCCGCGGCTTTCTGTTCGGCGGCTTTCTGTTCGGCGGCCGTCTGCTCGGCTGCCTTCGCCGCGTCCGCAGCCTTGCGGGCCTTGTCGGCCTCGAGCGAGGCGATCAGTTCCTTCAGGCTGCCGGCCTTGGCCGCCAGTGCTGCGGATCGCTGCTTTTCCGCCGCCAGGGCCGTTTGCGTCTCGGCCTCGAGCTTCTGCTTGGCTTCGAGCAGCATGCCGAGCCGCTTCTTTTCCGCCGTCTGCTCGGCGACTGCCGCCGTCAGCCGCGCCCGCTCCGCCTCGATCGAGGCTGTCACCCGTGACTGCTCCTTGAGTTCCGCCAGCAATATCTCGGTCTGCTGGCGCAGTTCCGGCACTACGGCGCCGAGCAGGATGGCGCTGCGCACCGACGACAGCGCGTCCTCCGGCTTGACCAGGATGGCCGGCGGCGGATTGAGCCCCATGCGCTGCAGCGCGGCCAGCACCTCGGCCAGAACGTCGCGTCTGGCAGCCAGTGAGGCACGGATTTTCTGCTCGTCGCCCTTCAGCCCTTCCAGCTTGGCACCGATGTCCTCGATGTCCTGGCCGAGCTTCTGCTCGGTCATCGCCGACTGGATCAGCGCCGCGGTGATCGAGGCATGGTCCTTCTTGACCGTCGCCATGTCGGCGGCGAGCTTGGCCAGCCGCTCCGACGACAGCGTGATCTCCTGCGATATCCGTTCGTATTCGGCGCGGCTCTGGTCCGGGTCAGGCGCCATGTCGAGCCTGCTCTGCGCCCGCGCGGCACCGAGCGACAGCACAAGCACCGCCGCTGCCAAGCCGCAGCCTGCGCGCCAAAAGCCCGTTCGCGATTTCCAACCTTCAGCCATTGAAGCCCGACTCTATACGTGGCTTCGTTCACGAACAATCAACCATGTTCGAGAGCCTGCCGACCGCAAAACAGCCTCGTGACGCATTGAGGCGAAAATCCGGGCGGCGGACGCCAATCCACCGGTTTCGGTTGAACCTGCAACGGCTCACGAGCGATGATAGGGATGGCCGGACAGAATTGTGGCCGCCCGGTAAAGCTGCTCGCCCAACATGACACGGACCAGTTGGTGCGGCCATGTCAGTGCGCCGAACGACACCATCAGGTCGGCCTGATCGCGCAGCGACTGGTCATGACCGTCGGCGCCGCCGATGGCGATGACCAGCGCCTTGCGGCCGCTATCACGCAGCAGGCCGATGCGCCCGGCGAAATCCTCGGAGGAAAAACTCTTGCCGCGTTCGTCGAGCAGCATCAGCGCGGCACCAGGCTGCAACTGCGCCTGCAGTTTCTGGCCCTCTTCGCGGCGACGCTCGTTGGCGGTCTGGGCGCGGCCCTCAGGGATCTCGACGACCCCTGAGAATTCGAGCCCCACGGCCGGTCCGCTCTTGGCGAAGCGCTCGAAATACCGGTCGGCGAGCAGCTTCTCGGGGCCGGCTTTCATCCGGCCCACGGCATGAACGGTAATTTTCATCCCTGCCTCGAAGAGCCGCTAATGCATGTCACCAAAGTGGTCACCGGTTTTGGGACACGACATGCATCAATCAAATGCGGCTCAGTGGAGGGTCTCTTCCTCGAGGTCCGGCGCCTGCCACATCTTTTCAAGATTGTAGAAGTCGCGGACTTCGGGGCGGAAGACATGGACGATGATGTCGCCCGAATCGATCAGGACCCAGTCGGCACCGGCCAGTCCCTCGACGCGCGCCGTGCCGAGCCCGGCATCCTTGAGCGCCTTGAGGAGATGATCGGCGACAGCCGAGACATGACGGTGCGATCGGCCGGACGCGATGACCATATAGTCACCGAGGCTCGATTTTCCCTGAATGTCGATTGAGACGATGTTTTCGGCCTTGGAGTCTTCCAGACTGGCAAGGACTGTCTTGATGGCGCGGGACACGGCGTCGTTTACGCTGATCCCGGCCGGCGAAGGCACGATGTCGGCCTTCTTCCAAAGTGCTGTTCTCAGTGTATTTCCTTTCGCAGCAAGAACAACCAAATCACCCTTCAAAGCAGGTGACACCCCTTAGATAGGCAGAGTTGCGTTGCAGTTTCAAGACGGCAGCCCTGCCGTAGCCAACGAAGAACCGTTCTTCCGGTTCCGCAGTTGAAGAAAAATCGGAACTCTTGCCGCCCGGCGAGGGTTATCGGCGCATTGACCAACCGGATCCCCCTCATGCCTGTCGACCCTCAGAACGCTCTCCTCACCGTGCAGTCCGGCCTTGCGCAGCTCAGCGCTCTGATCGTCTCGTACTCGTTCTCGGCCATCGGCGCCGTCATCCTGCTGGTCCTCGGCTATATTGTCGCCGGCCTTGCCCAGCGCTCGATCTACGCCGGCCTCGGCCATATCCATGGCTTCGACACGACGCTGCGCCACTTCTTCTCGCGGATCGTCCGCTACGCCATACTGATCCTCGTCGTCCTCATGGTGCTCGGCCAGTTCGGCGTCCAGACGACCTCGATCATTGCCGCCATTGGCGCCATCGGCCTGGCCATCGGCCTGGCGCTGCAGGGCACGCTGCAGAACATTGCCGCCGGCATCATGCTGCTGGCGCTGCGACCATTCCGCATCGGCGAATATGTCGAGGTCGGGGTCATTTCCGGGACCATCGAGGAAATAGGACTGTTCGCCACCACGCTGAGAACGGTCGAGGGCGTTTACGTGCTCGCTCCCAATTCGACGCTGTGGAACCAGCCCGTCCGCAATTTTACACGCAACGGCGTCCGCCGCGCCGATATCACGCTGACCATCGGCTCGTGGAACGACATCGATCTCGCTCAAAAGACCATGCTGGGCGTCGCCGCCGACGAGCGACGCGTCAGGCGGGAGCCGGCGCCGATTGCCTTTGTGGCGACCGTCGGCGACAGCAACATCGCGATCACCTTGCGCTACTGGACCTCGGCTGCGGATTTCTTCGCGACCCAGATCGATCTCACCAAACGCGCCAAGCAGGCCTTCGACAGCGAAGGCATTTCTATACCCGCGCCACCACCGGAAGCACCGCGGCAAGAAGCCTCGGCCACAAGGCAATAGCCGGAACGAGCGCGCGGCTTTTCTGCTGCACGATGTGTTCGGGCTGGAGTTTGGGGAGGTCGCAGCCGCTATCCAGCGCGACCCCGCGGCTTGTCGCCAGCTCGCTGCCCGTGCGCGCAGCCACGTGCGCGAGGCGCGCCCTCGCTTCCGGGTGGAAAAACAACATGGCCTTGAGCTTGCCGAAGCTTTTTATGCCGCCTCGCGCAGCGGCAATATGAAGGCGCTTGGTGCGATGCAAGATCGCGGCGATCTATGTAGTGCGGAACCCTGACTAGCTCAGGCATCGGCACTAATGCATGTCGCGCAAAGCGCGCAGCGGTTTTGCGATAACGACATGCATAAAAAGGACCTAAGGCGCGATGCGCTTTAGAGCCTCGACCTGTATCCGATTGAGTGCGGACTTTAATAGTCGGAGCGACCGCGCTGTTCCTCCGGCGCGAAGGCCAGCTCCACCGGCAGCGGCGCTTGCGCGCTCATCGGCGCGAAATTGCCGGTCTCGGTGGCGGGAACAGGCGACATCGCCACCACACGCCACAGCACGAACAGGCAAAAAACGGTGGCAATGACGACGGCCACATGGATGAAGGCCTGCGTTCCATAGACAGCGGAAAGCCCGGTCACGATGCCGGGCACGATGAAGCCGGACAGCGACCACGCGAACAGCAGCGAACTGGACAGCGCCACCATGTCGTCCTTGCCGGCGCGGTCTGCGGCATGTGCGCTGGCCAGCGAATAGATCGATTCCGACGCGCCGGCCCAGACCACATAGATGACGACCAGCGCCGCCAGCGCACCACCATCGAAGCCCAGCGCGAACAGGCCCGCCACCATGGCAAGCGCCGAAGCGGCGACCAGCACAAAGCGCCGGTCGGTGCGGTCGGAAATCCATCCGAGCGGGATCTGCAGGATCAATGTGCCGATCGGCATCGCCGACAGCAGCAGTGCCACATCGGCCTGGCTGTAGCCCTTGGCCGTGGCATGGATCGGCGCAAATCCTGAAATCGTCATCGACAGGCCGCCGACGGCAAGCATGCCGGCGACGCCGACCGGCGAAATCCGCCAGGCCCGGCCAAGCGCCACCGACGCCGCCTGCGGCGGCGGCGGCTGGGCGAGCCGCGTCAACCCGACGGGGAGGATCGACAGCGCGGTGAAGGCGATGCCGACCAGCGGCGCGTCCGCGGCCCTTATGTCGATCAGCGCCAGTGTGGAGTAGCCGACACCGAGCCCGGCGACATAGGCGACGTAGAAGAAGGCCATGACCCTGCCGCGTATGGTGTTGGCGATGACGTCGTTCAGCCAGCTCTGCGCAACGATGAACAGGCCGCATATGGCAAAGCCGTAGAGCGCGCGTGCCGCGATCCACGACAGCGGGTGCGGCCCGGCCCCGACGGCGGCGTTCGACAGCACGATCAGCGCCGACAGCACCATGAATGCGCGCGCATGGCCGACGCGCCGTACCAGCGGACCGGTCAGGATGCAGCCTGCCAGGCCGCCGGCCGAGAGGCCGGTGACGATCAGCCCAGCCCAGGTCGGATCGAAGCCCTCGGCGCCGAGCCGGACCGGGATATAGGCGAACATCAGTCCGTTGCCGACCGCTACCAGCGCCATCGACAGGACGACGCTGGCGATGGCGATCGCCGGGGCCGGCGGGCTGCCCTGCGCCGGGTCGCGTCTGGTCTGGTTTCGCTCGAGAATCGCCATGTCCGCGCAGGATCGCTCACGGACCGGGGAAAGGCAGCCGCAAATGCGACATCAGCGGTCTTCCCTTCTCCCCCTTGTGGGAGAAGGTGGATCGGCGCGTAGCGCCGAGACGGATGAGGGGTGCTGGAAGAAAATCAGGCGTAAAAAGATCAAAGAATTTCAAGTGCTTAGGTCTTCAAGGTAGCGATCCTTCCAGCACCCCTCATCCGACCGAGCTTCGCTCGGCCACCTTCTCCCACAAGGGGAGAAGGAGATTCTCACCCCTGCGCCATCTTGCGGATCGCGGTCGACGACAGCGACGAGCGCGGGCCGTGAATGAAGGTCCAGGCCGGCGCCTTCATGCGGGCGAGCCGCGGCGCGTCGCCCTCGTCGACACGCGCGTAGTCGAAGGTCTTGGCGACAACCGACGACAGGAACGACAGCGTCGCGCCAGGGCGATCGATCACCGCGATCGGAAACGTCATCACGATCTGGCGCCAGCGCTGCCAGCGATGAAAATCGCGCAGCGAATCGGCGCCCATGATCCAGACGAAGTCGACGCCCGGGTTGCGCGCCTTGACCAGGGCCAGCGTGTCGGCGGTGAAGCGGACATAATGGCTCGCCTCGAAGGCGGTGACCTTGACCTTCGGGTTCCGGGCAATCTGCTCGGACAGGCGCAGCCGCTCGGCCAGCGGCGCCAGTTCCCGCGCGCTCTTGAGCGGATTGCCCGGCGTCACCATCCACCACAACTGATCAAGCGCCAGGCGCCTGAGCGCGATCTCGGCGACCAGTGCATGGCCGGCATGGGCAGGGTTGAACGAGCCGCCGAATAGTCCGACGGCCAAGCCCTTTTCGGCATGCGGCATGTTGAGGTAGCGAGAGGGGACGGGTTGTTCGGAAGGGGATAGCATGCGTCAGGCGCCCCCCTCTGCCCTGCCGGGCATCTCCCCCTCAAGGGGGGAGATTGGCGGCTTCATCCCTGGCGCCCTTACTGCGACGCCGGAGGTTGGCGAAAGTCTATGCGACATCCGATCTCCCCCCTTGCGGGGGAGATGTCCGGCAGGACAGAGGGGGGTGGCTGGGCGCAAACTTCAAGCCCTGGTAGCGAATAAGCTCAAGGCCTCACCTGTCCCGTCCCGCGCACGCGGTACTTGAACGAGGTCAGTTGCTCGACGCCGACCGGGCCGCGCGCATGCATCTTGCCGGTGGCGATGCCGATCTCGGCACCCATGCCGAATTCGCCGCCATCGGCGAATTGCGTCGAGGCATTGTGCAGAAGGATCGCCGAATCGATCTCGTTGAAGAACCGTTCGACGGCGTCCGCATCCTCGGCGACGATCGCCTCGGTGTGGTGCGAGGAAAAAGTCTCGATGTGCTCGATGGCGCCGGCAACGCCATCGACCAGTTTTACCGCGATGATGGCATCGAGATATTCGCTCACCCAGTCGGCGTCGGTCGCAGGCTGGGCGTCGGCAAACACTTTCAGCACCTCGGCATCGGCGTGGATTTCGCACCCTGCCGCGCGCAACGCCCCGAGGATCGGCATCAGATGGGTGGCGGCAACAGCGCGGTCGACCAGCAGCGTCTCGGCCGCGCCGCAGACGCCGGTGCGCCGCATCTTGGCGTTGACCGCGATCCTGGCCGCCATGTCGAGATCAGCCGAGCGGTCGATGTAGAGATGGCAGATGCCTTCGAGATGCGCGAAGACCGGCACCCGCGCCTCGTTCTGGACGCGTTCGACCAGGTTCTTGCCGCCGCGCGGAATGATGACGTCGATATTGCCGGAAAGTCCTTTCAGCATCTCGCCGACGGCGGCGCGGTCGGCGGTCGGCACCAGCTGGATGGCATCCTGCGGCAGCTTCGCCGCTTTCAGCCCTTCGACCAGGCAGGCATGGATCGCCGCCGAGGAGTTGAGCGAATCCGAGCCGCCGCGCAGGATCACCGGATTGCCGGCCTTGAGGCACAGCGCGCCGGCATCGGCCGTCACGTTCGGCCGGCTTTCGTAGATGACGCCGACAACGCCGAGCGGCGTGCGCACGCGCTCGATATGCAGGCCGTTCGGCCGGTCCCATGCGGCAATGACATCGCCGACCGGATCGCGCAGCCCGGCGATTTCACTGATGCCGTCGGCCATGGCACGGATGCGGCCGGGATCAAGCTTCAGCCGGTCCATGAAAGAAGCCGAAAGCCCCGACTGCTCGCCATTTTCGATGTCGATGGTGTTGGCGTCGAGAATATCCTGCTCGTGGCGAAGGATCGCCTGCGCCATACCGATCAACGCGGCGTGCTTGCGCTCGGCTGTGGCGACGGCCAGCGGTCGGGCGGCGGCGCGGGCGCGGCGGCCGATATCGGCCATCAGCGCCACCGTATCGTCCCGGGATTTTTCATGCAGCTTCAGCATGGCTCATCCTCCGCTATGCACCTCGTCACCGACCACTTGGTCGGCGGCCTGTACTTGGTCGCCGGTCCGTACTTGGTCACTGGAATGGCTCACCACAAGGTCGTCGCGGTGGATCATCGCCGATCGCGCTTCATAGCCGAGCACCGTTTCGATCTCGGCTGTTTTCAAGCCAGCGATCCTTACGGCATCGGCGGCATCGTAGGCAACCAGTCCGCGCGCGATCTCGCGGCCTTCGGGCGACAGGATCGCCACCGTGTCGCCGCGCGAGAAATTGCCGCTGACCAGCTTGACGCCGGCCGGCAGCAGCGATTTGCCCGACAGCAGCGCGCCGATGGCGCCGGCATCGACTGTCAGCCGGCCTGCCGGTTCGAGCTGCCCGGCGATCCATGTCTTGTAGCCCTTGACCGGATTGGCGCTCGGCCGGAAGAACGTCGCCCGCTCGCCACGCTCGATCGCCAGCAGCGGCGACAGCCGTGTGCCTGATGTGATGATCATGGCGGTGCCGGCGGCGGTGGCGATCTTGCCGGCGTCGAGCTTGGTGCGCATGCCGCCGCGTGAAAGCTCCGAAGCAGCCGCACCCGCCATCGCCTCGATGTCAGGCGTGATGCGGTCCACGACAGCAACGAACCTGGCATGCTGGTCGCGCGCCGGCGGCGCCGTGTAGAGCCCGTCAATGTCGGAGAGCAGCACCAAAAGATCCGCGCCCATCATCGTCGCCACGCGCGCCGCCAGCCGGTCATTGTCGCCATAGCGGATTTCGGAGGTCGCAACCGTGTCGTTCTCGTTGATGACCGGCACCGCCTTCATCTTGAGCAGCGTCGAGATCGTCGCGCGCGCATTGAGATAGCGGCGGCGCTCTTCGGTATCGCCGAGCGTCAGCAGGATCTGGCCCGATTTCAGGCCGCCCTTGCCGAGCGCATCCGACCACGCGCCGGCCAGCGCAATCTGCCCGACGGCCGCCGCCGCTTGGCTTTCCTCGAGCTTCAGCGCCCGCTTGCCGAGGCCCAAAATGGTGCGGCCAAGCGCGATGGCGCCGGACGACACGACGAGGATCTCGGCGCCATTCTCGGCCAGCACTGAAATGTCGTCGGCAAGCGAGGCCAGCCAGTCGCGCTTCAGGCCCGCCGTGCGGTCGACAAGCAGCGCCGAGCCGATCTTGACGGTGATGCGCCGGTATTTTTTCAGCGACTGCGCGGCCATCGCTATCTCCAGCGCGTCTCGACCGGAGCGGCGACAGCTTCGCGCGCCTCGGCGACGACCGTCATCAGTGCGCGCAGAACTGCCTCGACGCCTTCGCCGGTGACCGCGGACAAAAGCATCGGCGCGCGGCCGGCGGCGCGCTTCAACGAAGCGACCTTGTTCTTGCGCGCCTCGGCATCGAGCGTGTCGACCTGGGAAAGTGCCACGATCTCGACCTTTTCGACCAGTCCATGGCCATAGGCGTCGAGTTCGGCGCGCACGGTCTTGTAGGCCTTCCCCGGATTTTCTTCCTGCGCCGAGACGAGATGCAGGAGGACCCGCGTGCGTTCGACATGTCCGAGGAATCGGTCGCCGATGCCGACGCCTTCATGCGCGCCTTCGATCAGGCCGGGAACGTCGGCGATGACGAACTCGCGCCCGTCGATGCGGGCCACACCGAGACCCGGATGCAGCGTGGTGAAGGGATAATCGGCGATCTTCGGCTTGGCTGCGGTGACGGCGGCGAGGAAAGTCGACTTGCCGGCATTGGGCAGGCCGACCAGGCCGGCATCGGCGATCAGTTTGAGCCGGAGCCAGATGTTGAGCTCTTCACCCGGCTGACCCGGATTGGCGCGGCGCGGCGCCTGGTTGGTCGAGGTCTTGAAATGCTGGTTGCCAAAGCCGCCATTGCCGCCCTTGGCCAGCAGGAAGCGTTGGCCGACGACGGTCAGGTCGCAGATCAGCGTCTCGTTGTCCTCGGCAAAGATCTGCGTTCCCGCCGGCACTTTCAGCGTCACGTCGGCGCCCTTGGCGCCGGTCATGTTGCGACCCATGCCGTGCGTGCCGGTCTTGGCCTTGAAATGCTGCTGGTAGCGATAATCGATCAGCGTGTTCAGCCCATCGACCGCCTCCACCCAGACGTCGCCGCCGCGGCCGCCGTCGCCGCCGTCGGGACCGCCGAATTCGATGAACTTTTCGCGCCGGAACGACACCGATCCGGCGCCACCATCGCCGGAGCGGACATAGACCTTGGCTTGATCGAGAAATTTCATCGTATTGCTGAGTTTCTGCTAACGGCCTTGCGGCATTGCTCTAACGTTTGGCACTGCTCTAAACCAAGGCGGGGCGAAGGGCGAGGCTGTTTATCAACATGGCCCGAGTCTGAACATTGCCCGAGTCTGAACATGGTCCGAGTCTGAACATCGCCGGAGTCGCAATGAAGCTTGTAACCTACAACATCCACTACGGCGTCGGTCTTGACGGCCGCTACGATGTCGGCCGCATCGCCGATGCCGTGCGCGGCGCCGACGTGATCGCGCTGCAGGAGGTCTCGCGCAACAACCCCAACAATGGCGGCCGCGACATGGTGGCCGAACTTGGCGAGGCGCTGCCCGAATATTTCGCCGTCTACGGCAGCAATTTCGAGGCCAATGTCGGCTCGCGCCTGGAAAACGGCCGCGCCATCACCACCACCTTCCAGCTCGGCAACATGGTGCTGTCGAAAACCCCCGTTCATCTGTCGCGCAATCTCCTCTTGCCGCGCAGCCGCAGTTTCGAAGTGATGAATTTTCAGCGCGGCGCGCTGGAGGCGCTGATCGAGACGCCGCTTGGCTTCATCCGCTTCTATTCCACCCATCTCGACCATCGCAGCCCGGTCGAACGCGCCAGCCAGATCCGGTTTCTGCGCCGGCGCCTGTTGAACTATGCGATCGAGGGCGGCGCGCTGTCGGGCGTCGCCGAAGTCGGCCTGCCGGACCTGCCTTGTCCCGAAGGCTTCGTCGTCATGGGCGACTTCAACATGCTGGCCGGATCGCCAGAATATGTCGAATTCGCCGGCCGCCTGGATCACGAATTCGGCATGCCGGTGACCGCGGATCTTGCCGTCGATGCCGTTCTGCGCCTTGCCGCCGCAGGCACCGATCTCGTCACCTGGGTCGACCCCAAGCGGCCTGATGACGCCAGCCGCCACAAGCGCATCGACTATGTCTTCACCAGCGCCTCGCTGGCCAAATCGCTGAAGCGCCTGTGGGTCGACCGGCAGGCAGTCGGTTCGGACCACCTGCCGGTCTGGGTCGAGATGGTTTGATCAGCGTCCATCAGAAATGGACCCAGTTCCTGAGACTCGTCCAGGTCCTGCGATCGAGGCGGTAACGCTCGACCGGCACCTGGCCGGCAACGATCGAGTTCAGCATGCCCTGGCCGGCATACTGGAAGCCGCATTTGTGGATGACCCGGCGCGAGGCCGGATTGATCACCCGCGTCGAGGCATGCAGCACCTGGATCGCCGTCTTCTGGAAGGCGAGGTCGACCAGCGCATGCGCGGCCTCCGTCGCATAGCCGCGCTTCCAGTAGGGCTCGCCGATCCAGTAGCCGAGCTCCAGCCCGCGATCGGTGGTGTTGAGGCCGGCGCATCCGACGAAGGTTTCGGTGCCGGCCAAGGTCAAGGCATAGGCAATGCCGGCCCGGCGCGATGCCGTCATCGCAAGGAAGGCGCGTGCCTCGGCCTCGCCGTAGGGGTGCGGCATGCGGGCCAGCATTTCGGCGATATGGCGATTGTCGGCGAGCACCACCAGTTGCTCGATATCGCTTTCGCGCGGCGCCCGCAGGACCAGCCGCTCGGTCACCAGGACCGGGCAATCTATCGCGTAACTTTCACCGTCTGTGTCATCCGCTTCGGCAACCATGTCAGTCCTCCAGGCAAGAAAAAGGGGAGATGGAAACCCATCTCCCCTGATCCATTTCCTGGCTTGGCCAGACACCGGTTCCCGAGATGGGTGCCGGTGTTCTCGTGCGGAACCGGCTACTCCGCGGCCTTGGTCATCGGGTTCACCGATACGTAGGTTCGGCCATTGGCTTTTTTGTTGAAGGTGACTGCGCCAGCTTCGAGCGCAAACAGCGTGTGATCCGTGCCAATGCCGACATTGGTGCCGGGATGCCACGTCGTGCCACGCTGACGAATAATGATGTTGCCCGGAATCACGGCTTCGCCGCCGAATTTTTTCACGCCGAGCCGCTTGGAATGGGAGTCGCGACCATTGCGCGACGAACCGCCAGCTTTCTTGTGTGCCATCTAACTAACTCCGATGCGCCGCTAGGCGCTTAAAGGGTCTTATGAACGCGTTCGCGTTCCGTTTCAAGTCCGAACCGGCGACGATCGCGCCGGCCCGCTTTACTTCTTCGCCAAATCTTTGGCCTGCTCGCGCCAGTCCATGATCTGGTCGGCGCTGAACGGCATATGCTCGTCGATCTTGGCGATATCCTTGTCCGACAGCTTGGCGATCTGGGCGAAGGTCGTGATGCCCTGCTCGTTCAACTGGCCGGCCGCAACCGGGCCGATGCCCTTGATCACGGTCAGATCGTCCGGCTCGCCCTTCGGCGCCTTGAACAGCGGCGCGGCGGTTTCGCTTGCCTTGGCTTCCTTCTTCGGTGCAGCCTCTGCCTCGGCCTTCGGCGCGGCTTCAGCCTTCGCCTCGGCCTTTGCAGCAATCTCGGCCTTCGCCTCGGTCTTCGCTTCGGCCTTGGCCGCGGCCTTCTTCGTCGGCTTGGCGCCACCCAGCAGGATCTCGGCGATCCGCACGGTGGTCAAAAGCTGGCGATGGCCGATCTTGCGACGCGAATTCTGCCGGCGACGCTTCTTGAAAGCGATGACGGTGCGGTTCTTGCCCTGTTCGACGACTTCGGCGGTGACCAAAGCGCCGTCGACGAACGGCGCGCCGAACGTCACATTCTCGCCCTCGCCATGCGCGAGCACGTGGCCGATCTCGACGATGTCGCCGACTTGGCCTTCGACTTTTTCGATCTTCAGGAGATCGTTGGCGGCGACGCGATACTGCTTGCCGCCCGTTTTGATGACTGCGAACATTTTTTGCCTTTCGCTGTTCGGTCGGCCTTGACGAACCGCTTCAGGCGGTTCGGCCGTCTTTTTGTCAGTCTGCGGGTTCAAAAAGCAAGCGGCGCGGAAGAGCCCTCCACGCCGATTGCGCGCTGTCCCTAGCCGAAGGTGCGGCGCGAGTCAAGGCAAACGGCCGAAAGCAAGACGGTGCCGTTGGCACAGGCGGCGGAGGTAGCGAACAACGACCAATACGGCCCGGAGAGAAGCCTGATATCAGGCAGATTGGCCCTTGTAACCTGTCCGTCCAGCCGTTATCTAGTGCGCCGCGCCGGCAACGGCGGACCATGACCGCGGAGAGGTGGCAGAGTGGTCGAATGCACCGCACTCGAAATGCGGCATGGGTGCAAGCCCATCGGGGGTTCGAATCCCTCCCTCTCCGCCACATTTCGCCTCTCAAATCTGCACCCTAACTAATTGAATTTCATCGCTAATTCGCCGTTTTGGTTTGAGGAACCGGTGACTATTTTCACTTTTTAGCTCTTGGTTTTAGCTCTGGAATTTGCTCTGGTTTCTGGCGGAGAAAGGTCCGCTGGTGGCTCTTGTAGGGGGGCAGAGTATGGGCAAACAAATCAAACTCAGGCGGCGCGGTAGGGGCGGCACGCTCTTTATCGTCCGCGATGTCACGGCGCGCAGGTTGACTGCAAAGCCACCGGCTTCATGTGCTGGCGTGAGGCAGACGGCATGCCCTTGTGGTCGGTCGATATCAGGTTGAGTTGATGCCTGCTGAGGTGGAAAGTTGACGGCCAATCCACTAGTGGTAGAAATCTGGCGCTTGGTACCCGATACGGATTACCTGTTCCGACCCTTCAATGCCCTTCCTTCTGGGCAGCGCTACGACAATCCGTGACCCGATGCGGACCTTTCGGGACCTATTTTCCCTCCAGAAACCCGACATTCGGTCCAGCCAGCGCTCATGACCGAAAGACGACTGACGTCTACCGCGAGGTGGACGGCAGCTTTGCGCCCATGTCGGCCGTTGAGGTCAGCTTTGCCACCGCCTGAAAGCAGACCTTGCCTGGGGCCACGTTGGAGGTCGTGGTCGCGCCAATGTCGGCCGTTGAGGTGATCTTCGCTGTTGCCCAATAGCAGACGTTGCCGGCCACCACCCTGAACATCGTAGTTGCGCCCGCCACAAGCCGACATTCGCGTCGATGCTCAAAAGCAGACTTACATCATAGGGGACGCGTAACGCCGGCTGCTACTCGAGAGCGGTACTGCAAAGGGTACAGCGTAAGTTCGGTAAAAACGACGCAAATCCTTGTCCCTCCGTGCTCAATTCGTCCCACCTGATGTGGGCAGGAGTTGCGCCTGACGGCCAAAGTCCGCCGGCAAAGAAGAATTTTGAAGACGCCAGTCGGTAGTGCCTACTTCGGAGCCATCCCTGTGACCTCATAGATCGTGATAGATCCGGTCCTGCCTTTAGCCTGGGCCGTGCCGAGTGAGCGGAAATGAATGACTCTCGAGCAGCCCCCATGGACCGCCTCGCTCGCGAGAATCGTGGTTCCGTAGGTCTTGTTCATTCCCTCCAGCCGCGATGCGACATTTATCGTGTCGCCCATGGCAGTGTATTGCAGCCGCTCCCGCGCGCCGACGCTTCCTACCACGGCCTGACCCGTGTGGATGCCGAAGCGGGTGCGGAATTCGGGCAGCCCGTCCGCACGTTGGGACTGGTTAAAGAGCTTCAGGCGGCGCTCGACCTCGACGGCCGCGCGGCAGGCATTCTCCGCATGGTTCTCATCCGGAACCGGCGCGTTCCACATGGCGAAAACCGAGTCGCCGAGGAACTGGATGACTGAGCCGTTGTGCTCAGTCACCGCGTCTTCGAATATATCGAAATATTCGGACAGCATCTCCACCACCTGCTCCGGCGAATACGCCTCGCTGATGGTGGTGAAATCGTAGATGTCGGTGAAGAGGGCGGTAACCTCCTGCCGCGATGCGGTGCGGCCGGTGAAGGAGCCGGATTGAATCCCTTTCCGGACGAACTCCTTCGGCACATAGAGTGCGAAGGTGAAGATCGCATCACGCGCGCGGTTCATCGCCCGGCTGAGCGAGGTGATTTCGGTGACATGGGACCTGACATCGACCGGCGTGGCGAAGTCGAGGCTCTGGAGGCGCTGAGCGCTGTCCGTCAGCAGATGCAGCGACTTGGTGATGACGCGGGATACGACCAGCGCCAGGAGGATCGCGCCGACCACCACCATAGCGGAGATGAGGAGCGCATGGATGAGCGACCGGTGCGCATCCAACGTGAGTTCGGCGAGCGGCGCGGCAACGACGATGCGGTGCTGGGCGAGCAGCAGCGCCGATCGGAGCGGCGTGACGAGGACCAGGAAATTCTGGCCGTCGGCTTCAATGACTCGGGGCGCGTCGGTCCAGGAATCATCGGACCGGATGCTGTCTACGATAGCGTCACCGTCCCCGGAACGGGTGTCGGACATCAGCCTTTGCATGAACTCGCGGTTCGAGTGGATGACCGGATTGCCGGACGTGTCGACGATGAAGGCGACGGTGCGGGGCGTGATGCGCTCTGCCGCGAGAAAATCCGTGATGGTATCGAGGATGATGTCCGCGCCGATCACGATGCGGCGGTTTCCGCTGTGCGATTGGGCGACGGTCATGCCGAGCTTGCCGGTCGTCGCCATCTGGTAGGGACCGATCGACACGGGATTCACGATATCGACGGCCGCCTTGTACCAGGGCCGCGTGCGCGGATCGTAGTCGAACCGCATCGGAGCATTGTCCGCGATAGCCTTGCCCCCCGCGTCCTGGAACGTCACCGTCTCGATGGTGCTGTCGCGGTTGGGGCGCAGGATGCGGATCGCAAACACGGCGCCCTCCGGCGCGGAGAGTGCGTCAGTCCATCCCGGGGTTGCCAGGTTGACGACATGGAAGAAGGAGCCGTCCGGATAGCCCGCATAGGCACCGTCCAGATGCGGGGCTCGGCTGATGATCTCGCGCAAGAGCCGTGCCTTATCATCCGACCGTTCCGGTGGCGCCGACAGGAAGGCGTTCGGAACCGAGGCTACGATGCCGATCGACGCCGTCGTCTGGTTGGACAGGGCGTTGAAGCGCTCGACGAGACGAGCGGAAAACACCCGCATGCTCGTTTCGGCGTCCTCGACGGCGGCAGCGCGCGAGCGATAATAGTTGAGCCCTATCAGTGCAGCCGAAACGATGAGGATGAGGGATACGGTGGTGACGGCGAGCAGCGTCTGAAGCGGGCGGCTCCACCCCGCGCGCTCGTCGAGCCGGGGAGGGTCCGATGCCGATGCGGCAGCCGGCTGGGCCGAGCGACGCCCGCTATCTTCCGCCAGGTTGTCCGAAGAACCGCTCATACATTTGGGACTCAGAACTTTCCGGTGATGTCTAAGAAGATCGCGTCGCCTTTCATCCGGTTCTTGACGTCGACCTCGTGCGCCCAGCGCAGGGCGAAGTCGGCCTCGCTCGTCTCACTGAACTTCGCCTTGTACTTGACGAAGGGCCCGACTGCGATGGAGCGCCCCTTGAAACCGTCGCGCGCATCGGCGAAGGCGCTGTCGTCATCCTCGAATTGATAGAGGAAGCCTGCCAGCGCACCGATGGAGAAGTTCTCCGTGACGCTTTTCGTGATCGCGAGATCGAGATGCGCCATGGCGCCGCTGTAATAATCGGTGTCGGGATTCTCCGTATTGATGTCGACGCCGAATTTGGCCGACAGGTCGAGCCCATGCTCAGGAATGAGGCGAGTGAAGCCGATCGCCGGCGTAAAAGTCCAGTAGTTGAGGCCGACGAAGGCGAGTTCGCCCTCCTCCCATTCGCCGGTGGGTGCGGTAACTGTGAGTGACGCGGAGAAGAAGGTGTTTAGCGCATCGTTGTGCCAGCCCAGCACGACGGGAGCGATGGAGATATCGCCCAAGCCACTAACCTCGTCATCAGCCCCTAAGAGCCCGACGGCTGCCTCCGCCTTTGTCCATCCGATCGGCACCGCCGCCTGGACGGCGTAAGTCCAGTTGCCGGGCAGGTCGATCTCGGGGACGTAGACCGCGGCGAGCGCGGTCACCCATTGATCACCTTCGAGCCCAAACGCGATCGTGTTGTCTCCAAACGGTACCTCGCCGTCTATCTTGCCATGATAGTAGACGTTTGAGATGCCCCAATAGACGCCCGGCACTGGCGGCACGATGCCCGCTCCCGGTCCCGCGTAAAGCCCGGGAACGTAGCGCCCCGCCACCGCTTCGGTGGCAGAGGCGTCGTTTGACGCGATCGAGGAAAATCCTGCAAACGCCAGGGCGGCGAGCAGACGCGACATTGAATTGGTCATGGTGCCCCTTCCTCAGAAATTCACGAGCGACAAGCCGACCTCGATGTTGAAGTCATATGGCCGATCGCTGCCGATGTCCGCGCCTGCCGTCCCGCTTCCTAATCTCGGCTGCTTGAACGCCGACATCTCTGCGCTACTGCTTTTCGAAAGGGTAGATCACCTTCCAATCAGCCTTCATATCCACAATGACCCAGCCGCGTTCGACGCCCTCGTCCCAGGCTTTGTCGAGCTTGCCGATAGGCGAAGCCCGGTCGTAAGCCCACTCGCGCTCCGCATCGGTGTGATGCAGGATCCCCATGAAGCGCGCCCCGCTGCCGGCGGCGGTCCATTCCAGCATCTGCTGGTCGCCATCGGAATTGCCGAACGCGAAGATCGGCCGGCGGCCGATGAAGCGGTTGATGCCCACCGGCTTGCCCTGCCCATCGTCGACGAACTCGACCTTCGGCAGCTTCAGCAGCACCGCTTCGCCTTTGCCGTCGATCTGGAATTCGGTGACGCCAGACGAACCGACCACTTGCTCCGGCGGAATGCCGTAGGTCTTCTCCGTCCACGGCCGCATGAACTCGATGCCGCCACCGGACACGATAAACGTCTTGAAGCCGTTGGCGCGCAGATAGGTCATGAGTTCCAGCATCGGCTGGTAAACGAGGTCGGTGTAGGGCCGATCGAAGCGCGGATGGCGCGCGCTCGCCGTCCAATCGAGGACGATCTTTGAGAATTCCTCCGTGCTAATGCCGGTATGGGTCACCGCCACGATATCCAGCAGGCCTTTTTCGCCGACTTCTGCCAGGGCCTTGATGCCGTCTTCCAGCAACGTCTTGAACGGCTGTTGCGTCTTCCATTCCGGGTGCTCGGGCGCGAGCGCCTTGGCGCGGTCGACTGCGAAGGCGACCTGGAAGTAGACCGGCTGCTCGCTCCACAGCGTTCCGTCGTTGTCGAACGTCGCGATACGCTCGTCCGGCGGCACGAAATCCGGCCCGCCCTGCGTCGTGACGCGCTTGACGAAATCGGCGACGGCTGACTTGGCGGCGCCGTCGTTCCACGAAAACAGGGGGTCTATCTGTGCGTAGGCCCATCGGGTCAGACAACAGAGTGTGGCGATGACAAATGCAAAAACTGCAAGAGGCCGATTTCTCATCGAACTTCTCCCATCATATTCGCCAGACCCGGCCCATCCGTGGGCAAGCCGGGTGGATTTAGTGGAGCAACCTTTATGTCTGGCCCAGCTCAGTTCTGGCCCGGGCTCGCCGTCGTGATCTTGTCCATCGCGTCGCTGACGGTGAAGCTCGCCGCCTTTGCGCGTGGCGGGAACTCCTTGAAGGTCTCAAGATATTTCGCAACAACGGCCTGCGCCGGCACGAACGCGAACGTCCGGTGCGCCAACCAGTCGCCGTAGTTTATGCTCGTGGTTGCCTTCTCGAACGGATCAGCGCGAAGATTGTATAGCAGGGGCGCGCGGAGCCTGGTGAATTGACCCTGCCAGACCCCCAATGGCGTTTCGGCATTGATCTCGGTGTTCTGTTCGATGAAGGACACTTTCCAATTGTGGACACGGATCGCCATCAGGTCGCCGTCGTCGCTCCAATACGGGAAGCCCTCGCGCGGCGATTCCGTCGCCTCTCCCTTGAAGAAGGGCATGAGATTGTTGCCGTCGAGATGGACCTTGAAGGTCTTCCCGTTGAGCTCGTGGCCCTTCACGACTTTCTCGACAAGCTCTGGCTCGCCCGCCGCCGCGGCGAACGTAGGTATGAAGTCCTCGTGTGCGCATATATCGTTGATGATGGTGCCTGGCTTCACCACGCCGGGCCAGCGGATCAGGCAAGGGACACGGAACGCGCCCTCCCAGTTCGTCGCCTTCTCGCCTTTGAACGGGGTCGTGCCGCCGTCAGGCCACGTGAAGACTTCCGCGCCATTGTCGCTCGTGTAGACGACGATTGTGTTGCTGGCGACACCAAGATCGTCCAGCAGCTTCAACAGTTGGCCGACATGCCCGTCCGTTTCCACCATGCCGTCGGGGTAAAGACCCAGTCCGGTCTTGCCCTCTGATTCCTGCTTCAGGTGCGTAAAGATATGCATGCGCGTAGTGTTGAAGTAGCAAAACCAGGGGGCGCCTGCGCCGTTCTTGCGCTTTATGAAGTCCGTGGCCGCCGCGAGAAACTCCTCGTCAACCGTCTCCATGCGTTCCTTATCCAGTGGGCCGGTGTTTTCGATGATCTGCTTGCCCACCTTGCCGAACTGCGGGTCGATCGTCGGGTCCTCCGTATCGCTTGCCTTGCACTTAAGGACGCCCCGCGGCCCGAACCTTGCACGGAAGCTCGGATCCTTCGGGTAGTCTGGGTTCTCGGGCTCTTCCTCTGCATTGAGGTGATAGAGGTTGCCGAAGAATTCGTCGAAGCCGTGCATAGTCGGGAGATGCTCGTTGCGGTCGCCAAGGTGGTTCTTGCCGAACTGCCCAGTGGCGTAACCGAGCGACTTCAGAACGTCGGCGACGGATGGATCGTCAGGCCCTAGCCCGAGGGCCGCGCCCGGATTTCCGACCTTCGTCAAGCCCGTGCGGATCGGCGACTGTCCGGTGATGAAAGCAGCGCGGCCGGCCGTGCAGCTCTGCTGGCCGTACCAGTCCGTGAAGACGGCGCCCTCCTTGCCGATCCGGTCAATATTAGGCGTGCGGTAGCCCATGACGCCCATGTTGTAGGCGCTGATGTTGAACCAGCCGATGTCGTCTCCCATGATGAACAGGATGTTGGGTTTGCCGCTCGCAGCGGCCGGCTGGCTCTCCTGCGCCTGCACAGTCTTGACCAGCGGCGTCAAGGTCGATACCGCGGCAAGAGTGGTGCCGGCCAGCAGCAGGCTGCGCCGGCTCATCCCTTCGTAGTTTCGACCGCTCGTGGGACTATCTTGCGGTTTCTTGCCACTGCTTTCCAGATCATTGCCCATTGTCGTCTCCTCTCATGCGAATACAGTTGTTCGACCGAGATCCTTTTCGCGGACCACGCACCTGAAGCCGACATGGCTCATCGAGCTGTCGACCGGCTGAGCATGGCGCGCCGCGGGGCGGTAGCGCCGGCAGTAGTTCGGGGCGCAGAGGTGCGAACCGCCTTTGACCACCTTGCGCGGGATGCCGATTTCCGGCTCGCGCGGATCAAAACTCTCCTCGACCTGGGGATTGCGCGGGTTCTTCGGGATGCAGCACGGACTTGGTGCATCTTCCGCGTGCTTCGCCGCGTAGAAGTCGGACGTCCACTCCCATACATTCCCGATCATGTCGACGAGGCCGTAGCCGTTCGGCGGGAACGTCCTTACCGGCGAGGTGCGGTCGTAGCCGTCCGCTTTCGAATTGAGGTAAGGGAAGACTCCGTGCCAAGTGTTCGCCATCGCCTTGCCGTCGGGCATGAAGGCATCGCCCCAAGCATACTCGGCGCCGTCGATGCCGCCACGAGCTGCGAACTCCCATTCCGCTTCGGTGGGGAGTTCCTTGCCTGCCCATCCGGAGTAGGCCTCGGCATCCTCGTAGGCGACGTGGACGACCGGATGGTCGTCGAGCCCGCTGGTCGAGCTTCGCGGCCCGTAGGGTCGGCGCCAGCTTGCACCGAATCTGAATCTCCACCACTGTGTCCAGTCGCGAAGGTCCACGGCCTGCTTCGGGGGGGAGAACACCAACGAACCAGCCTTCAGCATGTGCGGCAGCGCGCCGGGATAGTCTCCCGCACGTGGCTTCTTTTCGGCCACCGTCACATAACCCGTCGCGTTCACGAACCGGCGGAACTCGCGATTGGTCACCGGAGCGCGATCGATCCAGAAGTCTTCCACGGTTACGCGATGGGGCGGCGCTTCCTCCGGATAATGGCGGTCGGACCCCATCCGGAACGTGCCGCCCTCGATGAAGACCATATCCGGCCGGCTGGCCGCGACTTCTGCCAGGCTGCCGGCCGGACTGGATGCGGGAACACTCAACGTATCCATTTCAATCGCCTGGGTCGTTGACGACTTTCCAGCTGTCGTCGGGATCGAAGGATGTGATCTTCGCCGCCATCTCCGCGGAGTCCGGCCCGAGATCCTTCTCGTACACGGTGCCGTACTGGTTGACGACGAAGGTCATGACGCCGGTGCGGTCGTACTCGGCCGGCGTCGCGATCAGCCCGAAGCCGCCGATCATGTTGCCGTTAACGACATAGTCGTACTGGCCGCCGGCGATGTTGGGCCCCTGTCTGGAAAGGACGCGGTTGCGATAGCCGAAATAGCCGTCCTCCGCCGCGACGGCGAGCTCGGCCTGGTCGACCTCGGCGCCAACCGGGCTGTCCGGCACACCGTCGCCGGGCTCCCAATAGAGGCCGTCATAGGTGCCTGGAGTGCTGATCAGCCTCTGCGCGTATTCGGCGACACCGTCCTCATCCCAGTCGGCGCCGTGATATTGCTCCTGCGCATTGAAATAGGCGCGCATGTTCGCGATCGCGGTCAGCTCGTTCTCGCCGATGCGTCGGTTTACCACTTCCTCCAGGCCGGACAGCGTGTCGAAGGTCCACTTGCCGCCGGTCTCCACAACCGGGAACGGGAACGGCCATCCCAGATCGCCAAGCAAAAGCAGGCGCCGGTCCGGTGCCGTTTCTTCGATTTCGATGGATTGCGCGGCAGCCTCGCGGATCTCCGTGACGCTACCGTCAATCTCTCGGGATTTCACCACCTCGGCAGGAGCGAGGCCCAGCAGTGTTGCCAGCTTCTCCTTATCGCCAGCGCCAAGCGCTTGGCGGAACTCCTCGGCGAGTTCCTCGACCGTAGAGAAAGATGGCGGCTGCGCTCCCACGAACGGCTGAAGTTCTTGGGTCTTGCCCAGCCCTGCATCCTGAGCGCCGGCAAGGTCGATCGCGCAGGTGAGGATCGGGATCGTAAGGACGGCGGCAACGGCGGAGCGGATCATGGTCTTGCCTCGAGAGCTTGGTCTTCGTTGCGGTGGCTGCAGCTAGCGGTGGAACCGTCTTGCGCCGCCCATGTGCCCGCCGCCGCGGCTCTGAAAGCCGCGGTTGGAGTGGTTCACCGCGACCCGGCCGGCAGAGTGACCGCCGATCGCCGAAGGAGTCTTGGGGCGGTTGTCGGGCCGGGCTGCCGGCTTTTTCTTGGTTATGTGCTTTTGGTTCACCTCCTGCGCAGCGGGCCTTGCCTGCTGATGCGCGGCCGGCGTCTTCTTGAGGTGGTCGCCGATCTGCTTGGCGTCGGCCTGCTTGCTCCCTGGCTTCGGCAACTTCGGCCGGTCCTTAAGTCCTTCGGCGGCGTTCTTGCGCACGTCCTTGCCTTTGAGGTCCTGCGCTCGCGCCGTTGCGCTGGCCGGATCGACACGCTTGCCGGGACCGACGCGGTTCTTCGCTTTGTCGGCGATGTTGTTGAAATCCTTGCTCTTCAGATTCCGGACGAGCTTGTCGTGATCGATGTTGGCGTTGCGCAGGTCGATCTTGGAACGGTCGACGTTCTTGAAATCGAGCTTCCGCAGCTTGTCGACGTCGAGGTTGTCAATGTCGATCTTGTTGAAATCGAAATCGATCCGGTCGCCGATGTCCACGTCGATGTCGACGTCGCCGCCCCAGGTGCCCCAGTCGTTCCAGTCGACGACCGCAGCGAAGGCGGCCCCCGTAACAAAACCCGCCCAGTAGGGTGCGGTGGGATAGTAGTAGGATGGACAGGGCTCATAGACGATAGGCTCGCCCTGCACGACGTAGCCGGGCTGGTAGAGCATCTCAGGCGGATAGGTCGGCACATAGACGGTCTGGGGATCGGGTGACTTGATGACGACGTTGTCGCCCTCATTGACGATCTGGACCTGGCCGCTCGATTTCAGGACGCCTTTCGCCACCGCCTCGTCGCGCAGCTGCTGGATAGCGACCAGCAGGTCCTTCTGCTGGTTTGCAGCCGCCTCGCCGAGCTGCTCGGTCCAGTCGAGATCGTGGTTCATCATCCTGACGACCTCGGGATAGTTGAGGAGCGAGATCACGCTGCCGTCCCATTTGTCGCTCGGCTCGAGTTCGGGCGACTTCACCTTCTCGTCGAGGAAGCGGGCCGCCTGCACGATTTGCAGCGGATAGATCGCCGCCGAGATGCTGAGCGCGACGAGGTCGTCGGGATAGAGCGCTATACGCGCAGTCAGGATCTTGAGTTCATCGAGCGTAAGCGAGGCCGCCACTTCGGTATCGGAAATGGCGCTCTGGTCTGTTTGTGCATGGACCGGCTCGCCAAACGATGCGAAGAACATCAGCGCTGCGAAGCCCGCTGCCGATCCCGGGCCGAATCTCAAATATGCTTTCATCCGAGATGCTCCTCGACGGTTTCGGCGCGGTCCGCGCTGGCTAAGACCGCCGCCGCGGACGTGGCCATGGCTTCCGGCCTATTTGCGTGGGGGTGCGATCCGAACGTGCGGCCTCCAGGATCAACATATTGTGCCGCATGCCTCAAGGATCCTCCGCCATGCGCGCTGTGCGTGCAGCGTGCTTTGATAGCGATCCTGTTCCCGAGTTACGTGCGGGGCTAGTTGGACCTTGGCCCAATGGAGCGACGAGCGTGCGAAATTGCAGCTTACTCGGCGCATACACCGCAGCCATTCCCGCTCGACGGCGCTGGACTATCCGCGTACCTGGCTGGGAGGCCGCGGCCCGCGGCCGAAGGCACTGTGTATGGTTTCGAGCAGAACCATTTCGTCTAACGGTTTCGAAAGGCAAGCCATTGCTCCGGCCTTCAGTGTTTGACCGATCGCCTTTGGCTCGTCGTGAGCCGTAATAATGATTACCGGGAGATGGATTCCCGATTCGGCAAGGGACAGTTGAACCTCCAGACCCGTCATCCCTGGCATGTGCACGTCGAGCATCAAGCAGTCGGGCGGGCCATGCGACAGGGATTCCAGAAATTCGGCGCCGGTGGCGAACGTTTTTGCTTCGATGTCAAAGGCAACCAGGAGACGTGCCAGCGCCCTACGCACGGAGGCGTCATCGTCTACTATGGCTATGTGCAGAATGGGGCCTGCCATGATCCAGAAGCCAAGTGCCAGATGTATATGACAGCCGGGCAAACGGAATCGTAGTTGCCCCTTGGTCCAATACCGCTCAACTGAACGCGGCTACCTGCCGGGCAGCCGATCCAAGCCGAGGCGATCGGCGATCCGGACGAGATCGGCCAAGGATCGCGCGTTCATTTTTTCCATAACTCGCGCCCTGTGCACCTTGATGGTCTTGTCCACAATCCCGAGATCGCCGGCGATCTGCTTATTGAGACGCCCGGCAGCCACATGGGCGAAGACCTGGCATTCGCGCGGCGTAAGGGACGCATAGCGCTGGCGAAATGAATCTCCCTCCTCCTGAAGTTCGCGCGCTGCCGCGTCCTTCTCGATTGCGTGGCCAATCGTTGTCAGCAGAACCTGCTCGTCGACAGGTTTCGTGAGGAAATCTGCCGCCCCGGCTTTCATCGCTCGCACGGTAGTCGGGATGTCTCCGTATCCGGTGAGAAAGATGATTGGTCGGCGCGATCCGCTCTCGACCATCTTCTCCTGCAACTCAAGACCGTTTAACCCCGGCATCGCGACATCGATGACAGCGCAGCCGGGCAGGTGGAAATCATGCGCGGCGAGGAAAGCCGCAGGTGACGCGAACGGCCGCGCTTCGAGCCCGCTGGCCGCAATAAGCCTCGTCAGTGCCCGCAGAACGGCCGAATCGTCATCGACGACGAAGACCACAGGAGCGACAATCGTCAGTGCTTTCCTCCCGAGTTCATAGGTATCGCGAAGCCGAAGGTTGCGCCACGATCCGGATTGTTACTCGCCCACAAATGCCCGCCATGCGCAGTGATGATTGACCGGCATATTGACAATCCGAGTCCAAGGCCACCGTTCTTCGTGGTCACGAACGGCTCGAAAATCTTCTCCAGCATCAAAGACTCAATGCCTGCCCCGTGATCCGATATTTTTGTTTCGACGAGGCCATCGCCGTTCTGGACCGTGGAGATTGTCAACCGGCGTGCGGATGCCGCAAGGCCAGTCATTGCCTCACAGCCGTTGAGGACCAGATTGAGAAGTACCTGCTGCAATTGAATGCGGTCCCCGACGACATTCGGTAAAAGGGGCGCGAGAGCTGTCGTGACCACAACTCGTCTTTCGACAAGCTCGCTGCGAGCGAGTTGCAGCACGTCTGTCACGAGTTCGTTGAGATCCAAAGAGTCGAAAAGGGTATCTCCCCTCTTGAGGAGCGCCCGCAAGCGTTGGATGACTGCTCCGGCGCGGTTGTCGTCCGCGATGATGTCATCCAGGATTTCCATCAGGTCGTCGAGGCTCGGCATATCCCGGCCCAGCATGCGCCTCGCCGCTTGGGCATTGCTGAGAATTGCCGACAGCGGCTGGTTCAGTTCGTGTGCAAGCGCGCCCGAAAGCTCGCCGAGCACCGCAACGCGGGTGAGATGCATAACTTCCTCGCGACGTTGCTGCGCCTCCTTCTCGGCATTCTTCAATTCGGTTACATCGCGCCCGATACCCTGGATCTCAATGGTCTTTCCGGTTGAATTGAGAATTGCACGGTCGGTCCATTGCTGCCAGCCCGTGCTACCGTCCGGCCGCAATACCTCGTGCTCGTAGGTCTCTGTGCGCGGGTTCGTCCCGAGGGTCTCGACGTATTGAAGAGTGGCGGGACGCGCCAGCTCCGGAATGAATTCGATAAACCTCGTGCCAATCAGATCTTCACGGTTTCTCCCGAAGTAGCGGCAATATGTATCGTTGACGAAAGTCAGCGTGGTGTCGGGCAAATATCGGCAAATCAGCTCCGTCTGTGTTTCCACGACGTTCCGATATCTCTCCTCGCTTTCCCGCAACTCCTCCTCGGCCTGCTTGCGCTCTGAAACGTTGCGAGCGATACCGGTGAATCGCCGCTCGCCGTTACTGACGTACTCGGCGAAAGAAAGCTCGAGGGGAATGACCTGCCCGTCTCGATGGAGCCCCAGCAATTCTACCGCTTCCCAGGAAATGTGGCGACGGCCGTCTTTCAGGTATCGGGCGAGACTGGACCGGTGAACGCCTCTGAGATGATTGGGCATCAGCATCGTCAACTCATTGCCGACCATCTCCGCGACGGTATAGCCGAAGATCTTTTCAGTGGCACGGTTGGCGAAGAGAATGATGCTCGTGCTGTCGATTGTAATGATGGCATCAGAGGCGGTTTCGGCCACGACGCGATAGCGCTCCTCCGATTCGCGGATCGCCTCCTCGGCTCGTTTGCGCGCCGTCAGGTCGGTTAGTACGCCGGTCATTCGGACCGCTTTGCCGCGCGCGTCCAAGCTCGAGCGGCCGATCGTGCCAATCCATCGAGTATCACCACCGGGCAGGTTTATACGGAACTCCGACTCGTACATTTCGGCAGTCGACCTTGCCGCCTCCATCGTGCGTCGAACCCTTGCTCGGTCGTCGGGGCAGACCGCGTCGAACAAGGATTCCAGCGTCAGAGGCTTGTCTGGCCCGATCCCGAGCAGCTTCCGACACAAATCCGTCGCCCAGATGCGGTCATGCACCAGGTCCCATTGCCACAGCCCAAGATTGGCCGATTGGGCTGCAAGCGCCATGCGCTCCTCGCTTTCGCGCAACTGCGCCTTTGCCTGGCGTCGATGATGTCGTTCGACCAGCAGCGCGACGATCAGAAGGAGTTGGAGTGCAAGAAGAGTGACCGCCGCCAGCACCAACCCGTGATATTGCTCCCAAAGCGACGGCGGGCGGTGTCGGATCTCTGCGTTTTCCGGGAGACTTGCTTCGTCGAAGCCCCAGCGCTGCAACTGCCGCCAGTCGACTATCAAGCGTTGGGTGACGCCGGCGCTGGCGATTTCGCTCGGTAGATCGCCGTCCAGGATACGGCGCGCGATGCGACCCGCCTGATTGCCGACCGCCCCGAACGTGTCCATGTGGCCGCCGACGATGCCCGCGCCGACGTAAGTGTCGTAGAAGCTGTAGACGGGCGCGCCGGCTGCACCCGAAAGACGTGCGGCAACATCGCGCGGGACGAAGCGGCGGCCGGTTCCATCCTCCATTATGGACAGATAGAGAACGATAGAATCTCTGGACAATGTGGCCACCGTGGCGAGCAGGTCCTCGATCGGCAGGCCTGAAAGGTAGCCCAGCTGCAGCCTGCCCGAAAACCGTTGGAGATCAGCCTTGGCCCTTGCCGCTATGTTCCTGTCGAAATCGGCCGTGCCGGAAACCACGATCAGTTCCTTCGCTTCCGGTTGAAGGGTCAGGGCCAGATCGACTGTTGCCGCCACATCGAGCCGGCTTTCGATGCCGACGAAATTGGGCGGCGGCGGATCGCTGCGGATGGTTTCAGGCCGAATGGCCGCATAGACCACCGGCACACCGGGAAAAACCTCGTCGCCGTTGGCGCGCAGAAACTGCAGCGCCTGTGATCCAACGACGATCACGACGTCGAGTGGCGTATTGGCGTATTTCTCACCGATAAAGCGACGACTCACGGCCGCCTGTCGATCACCAGTGAATCTGAAGGCGTCAAGAAATTCGGTGTAGATGGCGAAGTCACGCTTGCGGTCGGCCCCAAGCGCTCCGAAGATTCCCTTCATGAGTTCCGAATTTGCAGGAAGGGTGCTGTCGGTGGACGACAGGAAGATCACGCCCTTCGACGTTTCCTGAGCGAATTCTTGCGACGGATTCCCTGCTACCTGCGTGGGAAACAATGTGCCCAGGATACCGCACGCGACGACCGTCGCTGCCGCCAGCATCCGGAAAAGCATCCCGACCCGTCGCATGTCGCCCATGCAAGCTTCATCGATTTGGCCCGCCGCCGTGGCATTCTTGCACTGGCGAACAAGAAGAGCAATCGGTACACGCGATCGGTTCTTTTGAACTGTTAGCTGATCCAACGTAAATACTCTCTCCGCGAGAGGAGCACATGTTTTAGCTTAATCACTCTGCGAAATTCTTGCGTCCGACGCGCTATGGCCGGAGGAACTTTGCTAGCCCTTTGCAGCAGAGGGCTTTCGGATAGGCCTACGGTCTTTCGAATGTCTGCTTTGGGTCGAGGTCGTGTGAAAACGCGATTGCAGATTGCGTATGACGGCCGCTGTTTTTGCGCGTACGGCGATAGCGCGCGCCGGCATGCGGGCGTGGATTAGGCGGCGATTGCCTTCATCAGCGGCGTTGACGCCGAAGATGTTGATCATGCGCTTCATGTTGTAGGCGAGCACCTGCAAGCTCATTTCGGTTTTGACCTTTTCGAGGGTCCTGGTCAGAAAATGGGTACTGCCCATCCATGCCTTGAGGGTTCCGAACGGGTGCTCGACGGTCTGCCGGCGGATGGTCATGGCCTCGGGCATGCGGTCGAGCCTGTCCTGCATCTTGTCGAGGACGCCTTCGTGTTCCCAGCGCTTCAGGCGCTTGTGCTTGTCGGGCGTGCATCTGGGTTTGAGCGCGCAGGACGAACAGGCGGTGAGATTGCGATAGTGATCGATATTGTCCCGGCGGTCCGAACGCACCTTTCCTCTGGTCAGGTGCTTGCCGGCCGGACAGGTGTAGCGGTCGTTCCCGGCGTCGTAGATGAAGTCGGCCACGGTGAAGAGGCCGCGCTTGGCGTTGCCGGATGTCTGTGTCTTGGGAATGCAGGGCAAACTCCGCTGCCCTCGCAGGCCAGCACCTCGTCGCCGTTGTAATAGCCGCGGTCGGCCAGCACCGTGATCTCTTCGCACCCGGTAGCATCCCGCGCCTTTTGTCCCATCGAGGTCAATTGAGCCCGGTCGCTGCCAATATTGGTCACCTCGTGCGCGACGATCAGATGGTGCTCGGCATCGACGGCCATCTGGACATTGTAGCCGACAATGCCGGTGCCCTTGCCGCTGGTCGCCATCGACCGAGCGTCAGGATCGGTCAGGGAGACCTGTTTGTCAGGCGCGGCCTCGACCTGCTTGCCCATCTCCTTGAGTGATTGCATCTGCCGCCGCAGGCCCTCGATTTTCTCCTTGAGGCGCACCGTCTTGGCCTCGGCGACATCATCGTCCTGCCGGTCCGCGCGGTCGAGCGCCGCCAGATAGCGCGCGATGCTGGCCTCGACCTGTTCGATACGCTTGGCGACCTTAGTCACCGTGAAGTCCTTGTCGCGGGTGTTGACGGCTTTGAACTTGCTCCCGTCGATGGCCACAACGGCCCGGGTGAACAGACTGAGCTGGCGACACAGCACGACGAACTGGGCGCAGGCCGCGCGGATCGCCGGCCCATTGTCGCGGCGGAAGTCGGCGATCGTCTTGAAGTCCGGCATCAACCGGCTTGTCAGCCACATCAGCTCGATGTTTGCGCTGGGTCTCCCGCTCGAGCCGGCGGCTCGACTGGATGCGGTTGAGGTAGCCGTAGAGATAGATCTTCAGCAGCGTCGCGGGATGATAGGCCGGCCGCCCGGTCGCTTCCGGCACGACCCCGGCAAAGCCCACGGCGCCGAGGTCGAGTTCGTCGATGAAGACTTCGATGACCCGGACCGGATTGTCTTGCGTCACGTAATCATCCAGGCACTCGGGAAGCAGTGTCGCTTGCCGGCGATCCTCGCCCTCGACAAATCGCTTCATCCCGACTCCCCTCGCTGATCGGGAATCACTCTATCAAATCAACCGTTTCCACACAGGCTCGGTCAGTCAGGGACCTCGGTCGCGCCGGGTCCAATGTCCGCCGTCACCATCTTAGACGCCGGAAGTTGCCAGTCTGCAACCGGCCCCAAAACTGGAACAGTCATGAACGGCTTCGACGGGATGGAAAACGGTCACTGCCACCGTTGCCTCCCCTGGCTCTCATGTGTCATGTCGCTTGGCAGTTAATTGTGAGAATGAAAAGTCAATGATATCAGAGGTTTAGCTTTGCACGTAATTTGAGAATGAGCACTTAATTTGATAATCGTGCTGCGGCGGCTGCAGATAATGTGCGAATCGAGCGCTCGAGAATCGGCGGAGCCGTATCTGCTGTGGGCCACCAATGCCCAAATCGCGTGGTCTGAGAGTTAATTCCTTAGCAGCTAATTTGAGAATCTCAGCCCGACCAATTTTATAATTAACTGCAAAAAATGAGCGAAACGGCCGCATTCTTACAATTAACTGCCAAGCGACAGGAAGGTCAGCTTGATCGTACGGAATTCTTGCCTGATACTCTCATCATCAAGAATTCGTGATAGAACTTGCGATGGCTTCGGGATAGAATCGCCTGAAAGCAGAGGATGCCAATGACTGGAACACCGCCTGATTGGGAAGATCTGCGCACACAAACCGCCGGCATTCGCGAACGGATTCTCGATATGCTCTCGGGACTGCCCTGGGATGGTCTTAACTTCAAGCACGGGATTCCGGGGCTTTCGCTCTACCGCATCGCTGAGCCGGTCGGTCCATTCTCTGCTGTGTACGAACCAAGCCTCTCGCTGATCATCAAGGGCAGCAAACGCGTCAACGTTGGCGACGAAACACTCATCTATGACGAATCGTGCTTTTTTCTTACGGCTATCGGAATGCCGATGACGGGCCAGATCTGTGCGGCAAGTTCAGCGGAGCCCTATGTCGCTGCCATGTTGCGACTGAACCTCGAGGCTATGCGGCGCCTGATCGCCGACCATGATCTGCACCCGACGAATATAGCGGACCGCGACCGTGGAGCAGTGGTGGGGGCGGCCACGCCCGAATTGGTCGACGCTTTTTTGCGGCTGATTGCGCTCGCGAATTCGCCGAATGATATCCCCTTCTTGGCAAATCATATCCAGAACGAAATTCTCTATCGCCTGCTCACCGGCGACCAGGGAGCGCGGCTCCGCCGCTTCGCGCTCGCGGGCACAAACAGCAATCGGGTAGCCAAAGCGGTCGCCTGGCTGAAGGAGAACTACACGCGCCCACTACGCGTCGATGACCTCGCGGACGTGGCGAATATGGGTGTTTCGACCTTGCATCACCACTTTCGCGCTATGACGGCTATGAGCCCGCTGCAATTCCAGAAGCACTTGCGGCTGCATCATGCGCGGGAATTGATGCTCTCCGGATCGTTTGACGCAGCGTCGGCGGCGCTGACGGTCGGCTACGAAAGCCCCACGCAGTTCAGCCGGGAGTATCGCCGCATGTTCGGCCATCCTCCCCTTCGCGATGTAAAGGCGATCCTCAATTCAGACGACTCCACCAGACGCAGCGCCGTCGGTTAGCTTATCGGCGAACTGGATAGGGAGAATGCACGCCCGAACGGAGTTACGAGAGAAAATTCTCAATAGGCTATCGCTCGACAGAAATGAGCAATAATTCGGCAGGATCGAATCTATCAGCCACCGGCACGCTCCCATAAGCTCCTCGGCAGATGACGCACGTCTACAGGTTGACCCGGCCAGCCGGCATCGAACTCTGCGCGCGTCAGAACGCAAGGAGAGCACCATGGTGACTTTAACGATCAACGGCACTGGACATCAGGTCGAGGCCGAAGCGGACATGCCACTTCTCTGGGCGATCCGCGACCTCGTCGGACTGACCGGAACGAAATTCGGATGCGGCATGGCACAATGCGGTGCCTGCACGGTCCTGCTGGACGGCGCCCCCGTACGGTCCTGCCAGACCTTCGTCGGCGATATCGGCGATGCAAAGGTGACGACCATCGAGGGGCTCAACGGCAAGGTCGCGGAAACGGTTCAGACCGTCTGGGCCGATCTCGACGTCCCGCAATGCGGCTATTGCCAGTCGGGGCAGATCATTTCAGCAACCGACCTGCTGACGAACAATCCAAAACCCACCGACGACGATATCGACGCCGCAATGACAGGCAATCTCTGTCGTTGCGCCACCTATCACCGGATCCGTGCCGGGATTCACGAAGCTGCAAAGCGTTTGGAGGCCTGAGCGATGATCCCGAAACTGATGCAATCCCTAGCTCTTCCCGTCGAGAAAGTGCAGTCGTCGCGCCGGCAGTTCATGCTTGGTGCGCTGGCGGTGGGCGGCGGCATCGCCGTCGGCTTCCAAATCCTGTCCGCCTCGCCGGCTGCCGCAGCTGAGACCGCGACCGACGCGAAGGGCGCGCTCGCCTTTACCCCCTATCTGACAATCGACGGCGGCGGCAAGGTCACGGTTCTTTCGTCCCAGTTCGAGATGGGGCAGGGCTCTTACAACGGTCTCGCCACCCTGGTGGCGGAAGAACTTGATGCGGACTGGTCGACTATCGATGTGCTGGGCGCGGCCGGAAACGTCAAGGCTTACGGCAACATCGCCTTTGGCGGCGCCATCCAGGGAACGGGCGGTTCTACCTCGATGATGACCTCTTGGGAGCGCTACCGCAAGGCAGGCGCCGCGACCCGTGCCATGCTGGTGGCTGCTGCCGCGTCCGAATGGAGCGTGGAACCTTCCGAGATCACAGTTGTAAACGGTGTGCTGTCCCATCCATCCGGCAAGAAAAGCGGCTTTGGCGAATTCGCTGCCAAGGCTGCGACGATGCCCGTGCCGACCGATGTCAAACTCAAGCAGCCAAGTGACTGGAAATTGATCGGCAACGCGACGCTGAAGCGCTTCGACAGTGCCCGCAAGACGAACGGAACCGAGCACTACACGATCGACGTCAAACTACCCGGCATGCTGACGGCCGTGATGATCCATCCGCCGCTGTTCGGTGCCAAGGTCAAGTCCTTCGATGCTGCGGCCGCGCGTTCGGTCAAGGGTGTCGTCGACGTCGTCGAGACACCGCGCGGTGTCGCCGTCGTCGCCGAGCACATGTGGGCTGCGATCAAGGGACGCGAAGCCGTCAAGATCGAGTGGGACGAGACGGCCGCCGAAAAGCGCGGCACGCCGGAACTCATGGCGATGTACAAGGATCTAGCGGGCAAGGCGCCTGTTGCCACCGCACGCAAAGACGGCGACGTCGATGCCGGCTTTGCGGCCGCGGCCAAGGTGCTGGAAGCCAGCTTCGAATTTCCGTATCTGGCGCATTCGGCGATGGAACCGCTCAACGCGGTTACACGCAAGAATGACGATGGAACGCTGGAGATCTGGGGAGGACATCAATTCCCTGACGTGTACCAGATGCTCGCCAGCCAGATCGTGGGTATTACACCCGACAAGGTGCGATTGCACGTACTGAAGACCGGCGGCAGTTTCGGCCGCCGCGCCGTATTCGACGGCGACGTGGTTGTCGAGTCCGTCTATGTCGCCAATGCCATCGGTTTCCGGGCGCCCGTGAAGGTGCAATGGACCCGCGAGGATGACATGCGCGCTGGGCGATATCGCCCTTCCTATGTGCATAACCTCAGGGGCGGCATCGACGCCAGCGGAAAACTTGTCGCCTGGAGCGATCACATTGTCGGCCAGTCCATCATGGCTAAGACGATGTTCGACAGCATGGTCCAGAATGGCGTCGATCCGACCTCGGTCGAAGGGGCCAACAATCTGCCCTATGCTATTCCAAACCAGATGGTAGGCCTGACCACCACGGATGTGGGGGTGCCGGTCCTCTGGTGGCGTTCGGTCGGTTCGACGCATACTGCCTTTGCTGCGGAAACCTTCGTCGACGAGCTTGCCGAGGCGGCCGGACGCGATCCGATCGAGTTCCGTCTTTCGATGCTCGAACCGCAATCGCGCCATGCAGTCGTCCTCAAACTCGCAGCGGAAAAGGCAGAGTGGACGAAGCCGCTGCCGAAGGGCCGCTTCCGAGGTGTTGCCGTGGCCGAAAGTTTTGGGTCGGTCGTCGCACAGATTGCCGAAGTCTCGACAGACGATAGCGGCGGCTTCAAGGTCGAACGCGTCGTTGCTGCGGTGGATTGCGGGCTGGCGGTTAATCCCGACCAGGTCCGCGCCCAAGTGGAGGGTGGCATAGGGTTCGGCTTGGGCGCCATCATGGGCGAGGAGATTACCTTGACTTCAGGCAAGGTCGATCAGGGCAACTTCGATATGTACACGCCTCTCCGGATCGATGCGATGCCGGTGGTGGAGGTACATATCCTCGCCTCGGCCAATTCGCCCTCTGGTATCGGTGAGCCGGGTGTACCGCCGATCGGGCCAGCTGTTGCCAATGCTGTCTACAAAGCTCTGGGCAAACGGATCCGCGCGATGCCTTTCACCAAGACCCTGAATGCTTGATTTCTCATCCTCGGCCGCTCTTGCGGCCGGGGATGTCATTTTCGACATTCATGTCGCTTGGCAGTTAATTGTGAGAATGCAAAGTCAATGATATCAGAGGTTTAGCTTTGCACGTAATTTGAGAATGAGCACTTAATTTGATAATCGTGCTGCGGCCGCTGCAGATAATATGCGAATCGAGCGCTCGAGAATCGGCGGAACCGTATCTGCTGTGGCTCGGCCACCAATGCCCAAATCGCGTGGTCTGAGAGTTAATTCCTTAGCAGCTAATTTGAGAATCTCAGCCCGACCAATTTTATAATTAACTGCAAAAAATGAGCGAAACGGCCGCATTCTTACAATTAACTGCCAAGCGACACGTGACAACGTGCGAACGATAGGACTACATATGGGGTGCTAAAGTCCCGAAGCCAATCACTTAAGCATTAAGGGCGGGTACCGGGCATTTTGGCGGCATCGGAGAAGGGAAATCGCAACACCAATACGTGTTTTTCGTCGCATATCTCAAAGATCGCACCTGTCAGCATTGGCTTCCCGCTGAGCAGTCCTTCCGCCAGGATCTCCTTGGCGGATGCCATCGCGTTCTCCTCAGCCTGCGCCAAATCCGCAAATTCCTGCCCCTCGAGGTCCTCGATGAGGTGCCCCTCCTCGTTCCGGATATGGAAAAAATATCTCGGCATGCTCAGTCCACCTCCATGGACTATCTCGATGCATGGAGGCTCATGGATAGTGTCGGAAACGTACCAACCGGGGATATGTAGGAACCGGACATTCGACGTGTCTGAGCGCTGGCGCAGGCCAGCGGGTCAGGTGACGCTGTCGGTGATTTCTGACCTGTCGAACAGCACGCCGAGACCATGCTCGACGGCACAGGCGGCGACCATGTCATCAAGGGCTTTCCCGGACACAGGGCAATTGGGAAGAACTTCCCGTATGGCGGTTTCAGCTCTCGATGTTGAAACCACATCGTGCCGCCTTTTCCTGGTCTCCATATAGTGGTCGACTAGGGTTTTCAGACGCCTTGCCGCAATCTCATCTGCAAACATTGTTGTTCACTCCTGTCAGTCAGGTCGCCCGGAAACAATGGCCCGCCCCTATGCGAGGGCGGGCCCAATCCGATCGAGTGACCGGTGATCCGAGTGAGGGACCTGGATTGCTAAAGTAAGTTCGAGCGGGATTATTCGTTCCAAGGCGGCTACGGCTTGGTAATTCCCGTACATTGATTCCTATGCTGAGGTCTGCGGGCCGGCAAAGGGAAGCCTCGGTTGCGTGAGCCGCACCAAGCCCCCTTATGGGCACGCCGGACCTCGCAGCCAGTCAGGTGCGCAGGAATTCAGCAAGAGAGCAGGTCGAATGGCGCGCGCGCCAGCGGTCAACAAACTTCACCGTTCGCGCGCTCATTGCTTTGTTTCACCTGGCCTTTCGCAAAGCACTGGCGCGATCCCCGCTTCCCCTCAGCGCTTTTTTGGTCCGCACAACAAAAAGCCCGCCGATGCGTCCGCTTCGATCGGCATCGTCATGCGTTGAACCCGGTGAAGATCTGCTTTGTCCGACTGGGCTTGGCGCCGGATCATTCGGTCGCGTCCCGCGTTGACGACAAAATCTGCACGGAGGCCTTAAGATGGGCGACGAACGGCACGAAAAATCCAACACCGCGCATACCAAATTTGGACGTGAAGGCAGTATTCACGGCGATCACGATCGACACATAGGCTAAAGCCGAAATTGATCGAGAGGCCGCACTGCCCCTTACCGCAGACGATGCTCTTCCGGAAACTCGCGAGATCGCCAGCTCAGACGTTTTGACCGTCGACGCCCTGGCAAGCGAACGGGCATAAGCGGTGGCCAGGCCCAAGAACTGATCGATAGGCTTGGCAATGATGGCGCGGCCATTGAGGCAGCCGCGCGGAGCCTTAAGGCGGCGGGAGGGTGACCTCGGCAGCCAATCCTCCGGTCACCACGGCTCGTAATGCTTGCCGCGCCTTTCGTCTTTGATCGCTCCCGCAATCCGCTGGTCATCAGGAGGCACGCCCGCGCACCGGCCGCGACACACTCTGATCGGCGCTTCCGGCACGCCAACACGGCCAGCGGCTCCGCGAACCTCCGCGGCGCGCGCACCCGCGCGCCCAGTCTCTCAGTTGCACCACGCGCGGCTCGACGTTCCCCTCGCGCATGGGTTCCGTGTCGAAGTGCAAGCACGACAGCGCAGCGTGGGGACTGCAGGTGTGGTTTGACGACGTCGATCAGTCTAGTGCAGCCGAAGAACGTCTAGGACGCGATCGTGCTTTCGTTAAGCACGTGACCGAGATGTTAGGCTCGAACAGGAGTTGCCGCAGTCTTGGCGCCCGGCCCGCCTGCACCGGAGACAAAGGCGCGCCGCCGTCGTCCGGAGGCGCGTTCTCTGTTAACTAGGCAGCTTCCTGCATCGCTCTCTCGTTGACGCTGGTTTCTCCAAGCTGCGTCAGCGCTTCGTCAGTCGCCTTTTCCTCTTCGAGCGTCTCCTCGAGCAGCGGCACGGCATCCTTCAGGCCGAGCAGTCCGGCCCAGGTGATCAGGGTGCCGTAGCGGGCGATCTCATAGTGTTCAACCTCTTGCGCCGCCGCCACAAGACCGGCGTCCAGAGCTGGAGCTTCCTTGAATTCCTCAAGAATCTCCTGCCCTTCCTCAATGATGCCGTCGATCGCGGGACATGTCTTTCCTTGTGGCCGTTTGCCGAAAATCTCGAAGACCTGCTGCAGCCGTTCGATCTGAGCTTCCGTCTCGTCGCGGTGCTTTTCGAATGCGGCGGTCAATTGGTCGGATTCGGCACCCTTGGCCATCTTCTTCAGCGCAGCCAGGATTTTGCGCTCAGCGTAGTAGACGTCCTTCAGTCCGTCGTGGAAAAGATCTTCGAGGCCCTTGGCCTTGCTCTGCGGTTCCTTTTTCGTAGCCATCGTCGTCTCCGAGTGTGAGAAACGCGTGTCTGGTGGCACGCGCAGCTTTAACCAAAGTGGGTGCTGTTTGTTCCTTAGGCCCTCTGTGCCTGGACGTCCTCGACGTAAACGAACAAACCGCAACGCCCCTCAGTAGTGCCTCACGCCTGAGCCGACGCATTTCCTTAGCGATATTGTCGAGCGCTTCGTTTCTCGAAATCAGTACCAGCCGCGCCCTTTTCGTGAGACGCTCGAAGCGCCGGTGACTACGACAACGTGTCCCCGCACCATGCCACGACCTCAATCAAGATCGTCCCGCACGAGAACTGGTGTCCTCTCCCTCCTCAGGGTGTACTCCTACCCTGTGCTCGTAGACGAGCGTCCCGCCCTTCCAGCCAGTGTAAACAAGAAGCAGGACAACAAGCGTAGACAGGGCCAACCCCCAAGGCAGAGTCCCCTCGACTGCGCCTGCACTGAGCCGCAAAACAAAGTTAGCCAAGGCGAGTACCACTGCGATCACATTGCCTACCATGTGGTGCCACGCGGCGCCGAAAGAGCGTACGACCGCATTTCCAAGGAAATCGGCAAAGCCGGCCAGCGCCGCTGCGGCGCTCATAAGCAAGCCAAAGCCGAGTAGCCAAAAAGAAGCCTCGGCCCAGAAAGCATTCCTGTTCGACCAAAACACCAGGTCTGAGAGGAACACCGACACAAACAATGCGATCGGAAAGGGAATCAACATGGGGTGGATCGGATGACCGCCGATTTTCGCAGTGGTGGCGACGCCCGGCAGACGATTGGCTCGATCGTGAGGCATGTCAACGAACGTTGATAAGCCTGAATAAGTTCCAAAGACACGGGGCTGGTAATCACTGTCGAGCATCTCCGCTTACGGCGCCCAGTGACGGATGGCGATGGTGTGCCAAGATATTTCTGTGATAGCGGGGATCACTAGCATCTCGTGAAGACAACACGGGTCTGGAATGCGAGGGGATTGATGCAGCGCGCAGCGGCCATTTCGCTGCATGCCGGCGAAATGTGCACCCGCCCCGGTGTTCCGTGCACAAAGCCCGCGCCCCTTCGGGAAAAAAGGCGCGGGCCCATCGGGAGTCATCCATGTCGCAGCTGCACGAATGAAACTTTCAGTCCGCGCCGAAGTTCCACACGGAAGCAAAAAAGGCCCGCCGCGCTTCAGCCGCGCCGCTCCACGGGCCACCAAACGAAGTAAGAAGCCCGCGCCCCGAGGGGATGGGAAGGACGCGGGCTGATCGGAGGGGGTGCTGTCCATCTTTCAGCACTAGGGCAAGTGCTGCACGCCCCGAACGCAATGGCTCGGCCAGGGTTCCCGAACGGAAGACACACCGCCTGCTGACATGCCCGTCCTAACGGTTGTCTCGAAGCGCAAAGAAGTTCTACTCGTCCGCCCTCCTGTCATAATTTGCAAATCGGAGACGTGAGCACTTCACGTCGTTTCAGATTGAGCCTCGACCCTTCAGCCGGTCGAACATGCGGCCCAGTAGCGCCAGCTCGGAGCGGCGGGAAGCACCCGCTCCTTCAGCTTGTCGGTGATCGCCACGACACCCCCAGCGGCGCTTGGCCTGTGGTTCAGGAACAACAACGCCCAAGCCAAGTTTGGTGGTCCAGGAGGTAACGACAATGCGCATACTGAGAACTTTCTTTGGATACTTGTGGCGCTCGAACAGCAAGTCGCCGCCCGACCTTGCGCCGCCCGTCGACGCGATCGTTCGGCTGCTGAAGGAAAAGCAAAAACTCGCTAGAAGGAAAAGACTTGGTCGACCAGATCAGATTACTGGCGGCTGACCGCGCTGCGACGCAGGATGTGGCGACCGGGCAGACAGCATCACCCGTCACCTTGCCTATCTGCAGCTTGGGACGGATCGGCATCATGCCTGGCTATCGGCGGCGACGCCGAGAGAAGGAGGATCAGGTTCGCGCCAGTAGCCACCGCTCAATTCTGGCTGGCAGGTCACATGTCTTTACGCGCAAGACCCGCGCAGCCTCAAGACCCCGCGGGAAGCCGCTGCGGTCACCGAAATCCTGCGGTTGCCGGCCGCCTCGAGCATGCCAGACGCTTACCTTCTGCGCGGTCAATAAATCGATGAGTGTCACACCGGCAACGAGCACCAATGCAAGTCCGACGTTGTCACGCTTTGGGTTGTCGTGCCGGAACGCCCATAGGAGCGTTGCGATGTCGAGCCCATCACCGGCCACACGGCTCCAAAGCCCCGGCTTTTTGTCTGCCGACAAGGACAGAATGCCGCTGCTGACTTCCCGCGCTCCGTAGGCACGGATCAAGCCTTCCTTACCAGGCATGCCGAGTGCGCGGGCGACGCGCTCGGAGGCTATGAGTTCGGCCATGCCCAGCGCAATGCTGAACCATCCGAGTTTGCGCGCTGTCATATCGGAGGGCGCGAGCGCCTTCGGGCCAGATTTTACGACCCTTGGGTCACTTGGCCGTCTGCTGAGATTGCCGAATTTGCTAAGCATGTTCATGATACTGGTCCTATGGCTTCAGTACGACTTTGACGCAACTGTTCTGCTTGTCGCGAAAAATCTTGTACATCCCGGGTCCTTGTTCGAGCCCGGCAGTGTGGGTGACAAACGACGGGTCGATCTGACCTCAGGAAACCTCGCCATCCACGCATTGCTAGACAGTGCGGCACTCTATTCTCACGGCGCAGGATCCGGATCACACTTTGGGCAAGGCAACGGATTGCCGCTTTGCGACGTTGCTGAAAGCCGAGCGTCGGTAACTGTGCCGTCCCAACGGAACGCCGGGCGCGTCGCGGCCGTTCGTCCCGGGTTCGGAAGGTGAGACGTGGATAGAGAGACCTGCAATGCCGGAGAGGCTGAACAACTCGAGCAATTTGATCGCGCGTCTGCGAAACAGTGCGAACTTGCATCAGGAGGAGAAGGCGACACACCGCCAGCTGCCGCAGTAGCTGCGGCATTGATCAGCGCTTTGGAAACCACTCGAAATAGGGACATGCTCCATATCGCGAGTTCCGAACGCAGTGCCGCTGACATCACGCAGGCATTGCGCCACTTCCTCCCAAAAGCTGACATCCTGTATATGCCGCCGTGGGATTGCCTGCCATACGACAGGGTGTGGCCCACTCGAGCCACTATGGGGCGGCGGGTCAGCGTTCTTCATGCTGTTGCGGCCGCTACGAAAGGACCCCGCATCACGGTTACTTCAATCGAATCTGCCCTGCAGCGGGTACCGCCTCCCTCGGCAATCGGCCAGGGTTTCGCGACCCTGCAGATCGGACAGGAGGTGGACCCGAGGGCACTGCGTGTATTGGCTGAGAGAACTGGCTATGTTGTCGACGATCGGGTGGACGAACCAGGCGAGATGGCCGTCCGCGGCGATCTTATCGACGTTTTTCCTGCTGACCGTGACCGCCCTATTCGTGTTGTACTGGGCGCTGGCGGCGCCATCTCCGAACTTAAGGCATATGACCCAATCACTCAACGAAGCGAGCGATCGCTGCATAGAGTCGTAATTGGCCCGGCGTCCGAGCTCATGTTGGAACCCGGCAACGAGTTCGACCCTGCAGCGATGCGCACGATCCCGATGGAGGAACGTCTAGTCTCGCTCTACTCCGATTTGCCGGCGCTCTTCGACGTCGCATCAACAGCTACCATCTGCTTCCTGGATGGATTGGAAGAAATCTCGCTAGCTCGCGTCTTGGACCTCATAGAGGAGGCGTGGCGCGGCAGGCGGCAAGTATCCGCGATGGGGCGGCCCGCGGCGAAACAATTTTATTTGTCGCGTGAGGAATGGGACGACTCGCTACGGGATCGCCAGTGCTTGCGTCTTACGATCCCGGTTGGCCGAATTCCCAAATTCTTCCACCTGCCGCGAGCCGGGCACGGATTCGCCGAGTTCGCCCAGGCGCGCACAAGCTCGGGGTTTAGTGTGGTGGTCACGGGCGAAACTTCGGAACTGCGCCGAGCAGAACGGCTGCTCGACCGTAAGTTCGGTCGCAAGATGGACCCGGTCGCCGATTGGCCGCAAATCCTCTCTGTCGAAAGAGGCTCTCTTCTCAAGGCGGAATTCGATCTCTCGGATGGCTTTGTCGACGGGCCATCCCGAATTGCAGTCGTCGCGGCAGCGGACATATTCGGCCCGTCATCGACTGCAAACGCGGGCTCCGGCAACGGCATAGCCGAACCCGAACTGCGGCTCGGCGATCTGGTTGTCCATGAAGACCATGGCGTGGGCGTCCTTGCCGCGATCGAACAAATTGAAGTGGCTGGCCTGCAACAGGATGTCGTGAAGCTTGAATATCATGGTGGAGCTTCCTTGCTGGTACCAGTGGAGGAGTTTGGCCGTATATGGCGCTATGGATCCGAGCCAGAAGCGATAGCCTTGGACCGACTAGACAGTGAAGGCTGGAAGAAGCGGCGCCAGTCTGTAGTCCGCGAGATCGAGAAGGTGGCCAAGCGGCTGGTCGCCATTGCGAAGGCCAGGTCCCGCCAATCCGCCGAAATGATCAAGCCGCCGCGTGCTGATCTTGCTCGCTTCGCGGCGCGATTCCCTTACCCCGCGACCCCCGACCAAGCCGCCGCAATCCGAGCCGTAATGGATGACCTGTCGTCGGGCAAAACCATGAACCGGCTGGTCTGCGGCGACGTCGGCTTTGGAAAGACAGAGGTGGCGCTTCGGGCGTGTGCTGCGGCCGCATTCTGCGGCAATCAGGTTGCTATCGTTGCGCCCACCACGGTGCTCGCGCGTCAGCACTACGATACGTTCTGCCGGCGTTTCGCAGGGTTCAACATCCAAGTTGCTCACCTATCCAGGGTGGTCGGATCGACAGAGACAAGGAAAGTGAAGGATGGTCTGAGAAGTGGTAACATCGCAGTCGTCGTCGGGACCCATGCTATTGCGGCCAAAGGGGTGTCCTTTAGCCATCTCGGGCTGCTCGTAATCGACGAAGAGCATCGGTTCGGGGCCAAGCTGAAGCAATCACTGCGACGGTTGGCGCCATGCCTCCACACACTGACCATGAGCGCTACGCCGATACCCCGAACGCTTCAATTGGCGATGGCGGGCGCGCAGGAAGTCAGCGTCCTGAACACACCACCTGCCAAGCGGCGTCCGGTTCGCACCATCCTGGCTCCTTTCGATGCCGGTTCGGCCAAGGCTGCTCTATTGCGCGAATACCGCCGCGGGGGACAAAGCTTCTTTGTCGTACCACGCATAGATGACATCGAGACTGTCGTTGAACAACTGGGCAGGCTGGTTCCGCAGCTCTCGGTGAAGATCGCGCATGGCGAAATGAAAGGGCGTGAGCTGGACGAGATAGTTGTCCGGTTCGCCGCAGGCGAAGGCGACATTTTGTTGGCCACTGACATCATCGAAAGCGGACTTGATATACCGCGGGCAAACACCATTCTCGTTTGGCGGGCCGACCGTTTCGGACTTGCACAACTCCACCAGCTTCGGGGTCGTGTAGGCAGAGGAAGGGTGCAAGGCATTGCACTTCTCTTGACCGAGCCCGGCAAGGAATTGGCTGAAGCCACAAGGTCCCGACTTTCGGCTCTTGTAGCTCTCGACCGGCTTGGCTCTGGCCTGGCCATCAGCCAAAGGGACCTCGACCTACGCGGCGCCGGCGATCTTTTCGGCGAAGAACAGGCGGGCCACGTCAAGCTCATCGGCGTCGGGCTCTATCATCGACTGCTCGAGCGTGCCTCATCGATTGCGCGAGGCGAGCCCGGCTCTGACATGCAACTTCCGGACATCAACTTGCAGGCCGGAGGGTCATTCCCAGAAAGCTATGTGCGGGAGCCAGCCATACGCCTCAGCCTGTATTCGCGATTGTTCCGCATGAGCACGCATTTAGACGTCAATGCATTTGCCGACGAGGTGGAGGATCGCTTTGGAGCCATGCCGAGCGAAGCGGCCACGCTGCTGGAGGTAAGCCGACTGCGAATAGATGCAGCGGAGTTAGGGTTGAGCCAGGTCGACGTAGGACCCGAAGCAATTGCGATCACCTTTCGCACAAAGGTCTCCGCCTCAGTCCGGCAGAATCTTATCGGGCTGGACGGGTTCGAATTTCGACGAGGCCGCTTGATCTGCAGGCCGTCAACCAAACCAGGCATTGCAAAACTCGAGGATCTACGAAGCGTGATCGGTTCTATTCGCTCGGCAAGTGAGTGACAATTTCCCGATATGACCCAGTTGCGAAGCAATCTCGAGACCGTTTCGTACCGGCCTCCTTGCAGACCCCTTGTGCCACCCACAACCACGGTGATGCCTCTATCCAGCCGGTCAGCGGATCTCTTTGCAGCACGGTTTTCGCTTTGCAGCCGCTGTCAAAGCGCAGCGGTATGTAAAATACATTGGTACGGCGGCCTGGTGAGTGCCGCCGCGTCGGTGCCGGGACCGCTTGAGTGACGCAGGGCCAGCCAACCCGGCAACAGAGCTAGAGTGTCAACTGCAAGCGCTGCTACCGAACAATCAGTTCGGCACGCCCGCTTCGGAATTCGTGCTTGGCAAGGAACGACACGATCCCCGCGGCAATCTTTTTGCCGCCCTGTTCCGAAGGCTCTATGGCGTTGACAAAGTCGGCGTCCTCGCCGCAGACGATGCGAAGGTCGATCAGCGGAACGCCGCGCACGGCGGCTGCTCGTGTAATGCAATCGTTGAGGATCGACAGGGCCGTTACCGCAATGCGTCTCTGGTCGGGGTCGGCATACCGGACATCGTAGATCGAGCAAATCGCGGTCGGCAGCCCTACCGCCAGAACGGCATCCAGGGTCGACATATACTCCAAGCAAAACTGCTCTCTAATTTCGGCGAGCCTCAGCAGAGTGTCGGCAACGGACCGCGATGGAGCGTTCAAAACGGAGGAGACGCCGAGCGCGTCGTTCCCTCCCACGCTTACCACCAGATGAGTGGCGTCGGCTGGCAGGCGGTTCAGTTGCCGGCCCACATCCGCCATGACGCTGCCGTCAACGGCAAGCAGCATGGCCGACCAGCCGATCGGGAGCTGACGCAAAACGTGGGCCAATAGATCTGCTCCATCGGCGACATAGGCGCTGTTGTCGAACACCGAATCGCCTAGTAGCACAACCTTGTTCATCACAGCCACGTCCTCGGCGGAAACAGTTTGTACGGTGGAAACTGCTTGTCCCGCGGCGGCGGCCAGCAAGAGGCTCCTGCGCGATATCTTGACCAGACCGGCGTCTCCCACGACTGTCGCTCGTGCGCAAGCTTCAGTGGCTGCTGTTCGAGTTCACTCCGCTTTCCGGATCAATCGACCGCCGCCCTCTCCTCTTCCCGCCGCTGATACGCAAGAGCCATAGCGGCCGCTATGGCTACTCCCGCGGCCCCCAGCAGGAGTTTGTCTCGCGTCTCTCGATCGCTCATGACGTCCTGAACAGCCGATGAAGCCCGGCCGGCTGTGGCGGCTACTCGCTGGGCCGCCTCGCCGGAGGTCTGCCGCATATCGTCGATCATGTTCGGCGTCCCGGCGCTCCAATCCCGCACTCTCTCTTTGACGGCGCCGGCCAGCTCAGTTGTTTGCTCCTTCACTGCTTCCGCCGTCTCGGCGCTCAGTTCGCCGACCTTCTCCGCCAGCTCGCCGGCCTGCTCCTTCAAGCGCTCAGTGGCGTAGGAGAAATGATCAACTTGCTCGCCCATGTCTGGTATTGAAGGTGTCCGCAACAGGCTGAATAGTCCCGCTCCGATCAAAGCAGTTGCGATCGGCGGACGGTGTAGGAGCCGCCAAGCGAGACCAGCCCCAATCACCAATGCGGCGCTTGGGTTGGCTGCCGCCTTTGCCTTGAGATCATCGAGGATCCCCTGCGCCGTCGACTGCGCGGTCGATCTTGCTTTTTCGACCAGCGCGTCCTTTGCCTCGAGCGCCTCTTGCTTCAGCTCGTCGGTAAACTCGGACAATGTATTTGGCGATCGCAGCGTCGACAGATGTTCGGCGAGCCTAGCCCGGGCTGCCTCTACATCATGTTCGAGCTGGCGGAGACTTGCCTCACCCATTATGCACCTCGCTTGCCGCTAGACCGTCCGGATTTGCTCGGCCGAGAGGCATCCGATTGTGGCGATTGGTCCGATTTGCCCGAGTTATCTTGCGAGCGGCCCATGCCGCCCGACTGGGGCATGCCGCGCTGAGCCGATTGAGCGCGCGATCCACCCGAACTCGCGGATGGCGCCTGCGCGGACTCGGTTGGCTGCTCGCCCGACAAGGCGCTGCCGAACGCACCAGCCACGTCGCTCGCAACCTCCTTGAGGCCATCGGCATCAAGGCCGCGCTCCTTGGCTGCCCTCCTGAGACGTTTGCCCGCCTCCTCTGTCGATTCCTTTAGCCGTTCGCCAGCCCTTTCTGCGGTGTCCGTCAGCTGCTCTGCGGCTGGGCCAAGGGTCCGGTTCTCAATGTCGGTGGTCCGGAAGGCAGCTGCAACAGCCGCCCCGGCGGCAAAACCGAGCAGCGCCAGCGTCAGTGGCTGCTCTTGCGCCACACGGTTCATCGTATCCTGGAGAGTGGATTGGGCCTGCCGGGCGAATTGTTCCGATGTCTGGGAGACGTTGCGCCGCGCCTCGTCCGCATATGTCGATGCCGAGGATGCGTAGGAACTTGCGGTTGCCGCCACCTTCTCGCCGATCTCGGTAACATATTCACGTGCTGCCTCTACCGCCGCTGGGGCGCCGCCTTCTCTGGTTTCCGCCTCGTGTCTATCGGGGCGCGTGCTCGAAGACCTTGACTGAGCCTTTCGGTGGCCATTGTTTCCGCGGGATTCCTCAGCATGCCCGAAGCTACTGATGGCCGATGACCCGCCGCGGCGCATCAACAATGCGCAGCCGGCCGCAACGAGGAGAAGACCTTCCGGGTTGTTTTTGGCGGCGCCGATGAGCCATTCCGCCGTTCCGAGATTGGCCGTACGTGATTCGCGGCTCATGACAGATGCTCCTTGGTTGTCGAGATGTCCTGCTTGATCTGATGGATGGAACGGGTCGGCGTTATCTCTTTGTGTGCGTCCATGCGGCCCTTGTAATAGGCGAGCGCTCCAGCCCCGGCCGTGATGGCGGCAACAATCAGGCAGGACCAGTGCACTGCAATCCCAAGGCTGGCTATCCCGAAGACAAGCGCCTGCACTGCCAAAAATGCCGCGATCAGCCCCAGCACGCCAGCAGTTGACATCCAAATACCCGCCCGAAATTTGGCAAAGAGATTTTCAGACAACTCCGCGCGCGCCAGTCGCAGCTCCTTCTGAACAAGATCGGCAAGGTCGGCAACGACGTCGGACAGTGCGCGAGGAAGCGTGGAATTCTTGAGCTGCTCATGTGCCATGGAATTCGTTCGCTCCTTGCCGGTTACGTTCGTGCATAGGCTCGTTGGAAAGCGGCGACGCCGGAGGTGCGCTCTTCAGCGTTCGAAATGTCAAAAAACCCGCAAGGGCGGCAAGTCCGAACACCAATGCCGGCTGACGCCTTGTCAAATCGGAGGCGGCGCGGACCAGCTGATCGACCGACTGGTCCCGCAGATCGTCTGCGTACCCGTCGATTCGGTTCGCGAACGTACGGACCACACCGGCGACTAGCGGTGCGCTTTCGTCGAGGTCCTCGGCAGCGCGTTTGGTCGAGCTTGCGAGCTGACCCATCACCTTGGCACCGCTGCCGACCTGACGATCCAGCATTTCCTTTACTTGGCTGGCAACTGTTGACGCACCATCCGCGGCCGACTGCTTGACCGTCTCGGCTGCCTCTTGAGCCAAATCGGATGCCTTGGAGAACGCGCCGCTCACTGTTGCCCCAACGTCCTTCTTTGCACTGTCATCTGGTGTCTTGGGCGCGGAATCCCGTTCCATGTTTTGGTTGTTCATAATTTCCTCCATTGACTGACAAAACTGCGGGAAAACCCGTTGGTTCCTTGGAACTGCTCAAACAAAGTAGATAGCGGTCTGGCCGCCTGGCAGCCCCCCTGTAAGGCGGCCAACTTTTGCCGGCGCGAATCTCTCTCCACCCTCGATCGTCGACAGATGGTCGTGCAGCAGCGTGCTTCAATTAAGGGGTGCCTGGACGTGCTGAAGGGGAGTAAAGCCGTCGCCTCGGCTGGAGGGCGTTCATCTCCCGAAGGAGATGCGCATGAGCCCTACAAAAGAGTTCTTCGAAAACAGGCTATAGGAGAACGTCGGCAATCATCCTGCCGAAAGCGGCGCTGCTCGATCTCTACGGCACAGATGTTGCCCGCCGCTTCCGGTCGCCGGACCTCTTTTCGCCAGAGCGGGAATTAGCTGGAAGACTCACGGATTCGATTTCATCCCGCAAGGCTGCGGAATGCGGCATTCGGCATCGCTATCCTGGAGAAGTTTTGATCGTGGTGCTGATGAAGGAGGCGATACGGGCTGCTGTCCCGCGACATGTCCTATGAAGTGCCTGAACAGGATTTGCAGCTGGATCTGTCGCGAATAAGCCAAAAAACGGCTTTTGCTCTTACTCACGTCCGGCCGACAGCGCGCCTCCACTTGGGCTGGCGGGGCTAGAGATCTGGTATTCGGGAGTAAAACTGATGATCAAAGAAAGGTATGGGAAGCGATCATCGCAGAGCTCCAGGCGTTGATCCGAATCCGACCGGTCAAAGCTCCGGATCTGCGACTGCGCGGACAAGTTCGCAGTGGATGGTATGATGGAGCTCATTGCTTCTGGCACGTAGTTATGGAAATGGAGCGACGCGCCAGCGGCCCCATCTGGGCCGTAGACGAGGTATCTTGGTCCGGCTTTGCCGCACTCCATGCGCGCGCCGCAAGCACCATCTGGGCGCAGCGCAGCGTCAGCGGCGGGTGGTCATCAGGCCGAGATTTGCGAGGCCGTCGGGGTTTGTGTTCACGAACTGAATCGACACATCCGCGGTCGCGGCCGAACGGTTCTCCACTTCGTGCCGTAGTACAGAAGCTTTTGCACGGGAGTTCAATGGCCACGAAATGCCCGGCGCTATGGCCCTACCTCGCCTTTTCGCATCTCCTGCGCGACTAGTCCGCCGGCAGCCAAACCCAGAGCGAGCGCTACATACGCAGCTGCGATGGAGCGCTTAGAAAGCACTGTCTCCCAGCCCGGGGTCAGCCGCTTCGGCACAACGAGATAGTCCACAGCCGCAGCGATCGCGGCTACCGCGGAGGCATCGCGCAGCATCAGTCGCGGCGACCGCGGAGGATTTCTGGCGAGCCAAGCCTCGAAGGGAGCGGCCCAGAATATGGCCGAAGCATGATGGGTGCCGAAGCCGACCGCCGTGTGCGCAAGGTCGGCCTTCCTAACCGCACCAGCCTTGTCGCCGTGGAGCCAGTGGCTGGTGGCGTTGGTCGGCTGCAGCGCCGACTTTCCTTCGACTTTGGCCAGAAGGACGAGGAACGCCGCCGTCACAACACTTGCCACCGTGCCGGTCACGCCTGTCGAAAGTCCAGTCTTCAGCAAGCCGTTCACCTTAACCTCCATAACTCTCCCTCTTTTTAACCGCCGAACCGAAGCTCAGTTCCCGACACCTCCATTAACGGCAAGGAGCTGTATCCCGACTGAAGTGTCAATCCGCCGACGGCGCGTTCTTTTCGCGTCTGTCAGGTGATTGCGACCGCCCGGGTATACGGTGGTAGAAATCATTTTCTGCGCCGCCGCCCCGGAAGAGGTTTTCATTGAAATTCCGCCAAGTTTTACACTGCCATCGGACATTCATAGATGGACTGCGGCAGTTGCAGCCTTGCTGCGGGTGTTTTCGCCTCTTGCGGCTTCACCGTTTGCGGCGCCTGGAAAGCCGGCGGTGATTTAGGCGAACCTGCCGCCCGGCAGGCTCAAGAGCAGCAAGGGCCATTGATCGCCCGATATCGGCCAGCGGCGATGACGCGTCGGCTATGGCGAGCGGCAATGTCAATGCGCCCCGCGTCCAAGCCACCTGTGCCGCAAGAATCCCCTGCGCAAGGGCCGAAACTTTTTCGCTCACCGCCTTGACGGTTTCCGGCCGACCTGAAACCAGCGAACCGGTTGCCTCGGCAACCAGGATCGGCAACCGCAACCCTACAACCCAGGGCGCGAGCATCAGGTTCTGGGCAAGAGCAATCTCAGCGCGGACGCGCCTTCCTCGTTGACTGGCCAACACTCGTTACTCCTTCTGTTTGGATTTTGCGGGCCCGGATAGGAGGCCGGCAATGACCATCAACAACAGGCGCCTGTTCAGGGTTCCATAGCCCCAGTCCTTCCGTCTCGGCCCGTTCTCGTCAACGAGCTTGTCCTTGCCGCCGATAACCGCAGTCGAAAGCAGATGGTCGTCCCCGCTCGTCTCAAGGGTATACAATCCCGTTCTCGACATAATGATATGACAAGCTTCAGCACATTGATTGCTACGGCAGGCCTCGCCATCGCGGCTTTCGTGCCAATGGCGCAGGCGCAGAATTCTGCCGACGAGGCGAACAAGGCGTCGTTAGCGTTCGTTCGATACATGGGCGGCAGGAACCGGCAGCCCTTATGATCTGCTCGCGGAAGATGCGATCTGGACGATCGCCCGCGCGTCGAAGACATATCCTAGCCGGGCCGCCTTCATCGGCGAGGTCATTCAGCCGTTCGTCGCCAGATGAGGTCAGGCTGAAGCCGGTGATCCGCGAAACCCACGCGGACGGGAGCACGGTCATCGTCCACTTCGACGCGGCCGGTACGGCGAGGACGGCAAGCCCTATGTCAACACCTATGCCTGTTTCTCGATCTGAGTGGCGCATAGTTCGCCAAGGCGACGGCTTTCTACGACAGCGTTGCCTTCAACGACCTCTGGATCCGGGTACAGCCAGAATAGTCGAACCTCCGTGTTCGGATTGTCCGCTTCGGGCCGCGCACAGACTGACAGCTTCTGGCGTCTGCAGACCGATAGCGGACGCTCAACCGGCAGAGGATGAGATTCCAAGACGGCCCAAGGCGGTGGGCGTAGAAGGTTAGGTAGCGTCTAAGGGGAATAACGATGAGGCTTCCTCCCGCTCTAGGCGAACCGTTGCGGGTCAGCGACCCAACCGAACGCACATAGCGCTCGAGCGACTACGCAGTCGAAGGAACCGGGTCGGCGAAGGGCGTGTCGGGATCGCAGACGTAGAACAGAATCGTTGTCGCCGGGGCGTTCCCCTCGTTGCTGCCCGTCATATTGACGTGCGGGGGCTCGACAAAAACCTCGCCCGGCCCGATCGAAATCGGCTCGCGCCCATCGAGCCTCAGGGTGAACACTCCTTCGGTGACGTAGACTGTTACAGGAAACCGATGCGAGTGGTAGGGCGTGACATCGCCAGGCTGAAGCACAGCGTGCAGCACGCGCACTTCCTGCCGACTTCCCTGCGGCAGAGTGCTCAGCACCTCCCGGTGTACCGGCGTCAGTTTTGCCATGCCGTGATCCTGGGCCGATCGGGTCACGCCGACATCGAGGCCAGCGATCATCGTTTGGACTGTTGCCTTGTCCATTTGGCTTCTCCTCACTTATCGTGGGTAAGGACTAGCCGGCCGGCCGTAACAGCGGTAGCAGCAAGGTTGCGGAAGGTCGGTGCAAAAATGCATAACTAGAGCATGTTGGACTGGAACGACCTGCGCTATCTGCTGTCCGTTGTAAGGCAGGGCTCGACGCTCGCGGCCGCGCGTGCGCTAGGCGTGAACCAGTCGACAGTCCATCGCCGCATTGCCGAGCTCGAACGGCAAATGGGATTGCGGCTGGTGCATCGGCACCCGACAGGTTACCGCCTGACCGAGATGGGTGAGCAGTTGCTACCGGCCCTGGCCGATGTGGAAGAGAGCATCGCAAAGCTGCAACGAACCGTTCTCGGTATGAAGCACGACCTTACCGGCACCGTGCGGCTCACTTGCCCCGAGCCGGTCCTTTCCCGCATCGTCGCTTCGGGTTTTGTCGACCGCTTCCACGACCGCTATTCGGGACTGAGGATCGATTTCATTATCAGCGATCGATATTTCGACCTTGCCAACGGCGATGCCGATGTCGCGTTTCGGTCGGGAGAAGCAAGTGACGAGCGGCTGGTTGGGCGCAAGATTGCGGAATCCACCTGGGCCGTCTATGCCAGCCGAGACTATGTGAAGCGCCGCGGACATCCACACTCGATCGAGGACCTGCTGCAGCACGATCTCATCGGCTTTGACGGCGTGATGGAGAACCATCGGGCAACCCAGTGGCTCGCAAGCACTCTGCCGGGGGCGCGCGTTGCAGCTCGCAACAACAGCGTTCTAGGCGTGGTGGCTGCGGTCAAATCGGGCCTTGGCATAGCGCCATTGCCAACGCCGATCGGAGATGCAGAAGGCGAACTCATCCAGGTGCTTCCACCGGTTCAAGCGCTGGCAAGAGCCTGGCACCTGTTGTGTCACCCCGATCAAAGGGCAACGCCTCGCATTTCCGCCTTCATCGACTTCGTCATCGAAGAATTGCCGGCACTGAGGAAAGTCCTCGGCGGGTAGCCCA
>NZ_AZUX01000096.1:0-3294 GCF_000513915.1 Mesorhizobium sp. WSM2561 | reverse complement strand
GGGCGCGCTCGCGAGCGGCTTCGCTACCGCCGAGCTACACCACGTCTGGGGACGCGACCGCGAGACGTGAAGGAATTCAATAAGAACCGACTGCTGCGCCTCTGGCATGGCTCTTGCTTTTACAGCTGTGACATTACATGCCAATAGAGGCGTTTGGTGTCTCCAGGCACCTATCTCAGTTCAGGTGAGACGACGTCCTATCCCCATAGACGAGAGAATATCCATGACACGCGCCCTTGCAGCAGCAGCTTTCCTTCTCACGGCTTTGGCCCCAGCCCAAGCCTCTTCAAATGATAGTTCGCGTTCGAGCACCTGGAACAGTCAACCGGGACACACAATGAACCGTTCGCCGTGCGGTCCTCGCTATGTGCTGTGCTTGAAACCCGATATCCCCTGGTGCGAGCCGGATCCAGATGGTCCGGCGGCCGACCGCAATCATGTCTCAGGGATTGGTATAGTTGACGGCTTGGTCGCCGCGCTCTCCCGGCAAGAGGCCGGGATGATCAGCGTGACACGGGCAGGCTGATGAGGGAATCATCGCTCATTCGGTTGATGGTTCGAGAGGATAGAAAAAGCTGGACTCACGCATTCAGCCGCCATGGCTGGGCTCGATTTGCTCGATCAACGCTGCCGGCGTTGCCAGATCATCCGGACGCACAAAAGTTATGCTCACCTCGCCGCCCGCCAGGCGGTCGAAACCGGCCGCGCGCTCTGGGGTTCGTTGCCGACGGCCAGGCCTACGCCTTCGCCGCCGACGGCGAGGCGAAGCTCATCGCCACCATGACCGGCACGATGATGACGGTGGTCGGCCGCGACGGCATCGAGGGGTGAGGAGCGGTCCGCGCGGCACATAACCTCCCGAAGTGACCTAACGGCAACACCAGACGAGCTGCATGCGGCCGCAGCATCGACATAGCTTGCGCGGCGGCCGGTTTGCCCTTATTGGCCGCCGCTTCAGATTTCATTTGTCTCAACAGGATGCGGAGGCGCACGCGATGTGTCACTCCCCGGGATCGCCAGCAAACATCAGCTGACCTGCCTCTCGGCGGGCCAAATCCTTGCATCTGTTTCCGAGACAGTTTCTCCATGGACTGCGAAGTTTATGGCGACATAGTCGCCTGTCTGCCGCAAGGCAGGACCCTCTTTGCCTATGAGCGGGATCACTATGCGGTGCACCTGCTCGACTATCTGCTTGCCGCAGGCTGGAGCGCCCAGCGCCTGCGGTCGAGCCCGTTCGCGCGGCTGCTCGAAAAACCACCCGTGCGTGAAATCCTGGCGACGACCGGCCGGGCCGATTTCTCGCGCCGTCATCTCGCGCTGGCGTTCATGCGCGACCCCGTGATTTGGCGTCTGACTGTGGGCCGATGGGAAGCCGAAAGACGATATCAATTTCGCCAGACCTCACGGCGTGGCTCCAACATCGTGCTCCAGCTCAATTTCACCGCGCAACATAACCACGCTTTCCGCGAGTTGCTGTCGCCGACCGGAGCGACGATTTTCGCCGTCGACGGACATCCCGTTTCGACTCGGGAACACACGATGGCTTGGTCCCGCATCGATCTCGATCTGGATACGGGCGAGGCACTCATCGAGGAGGTGCAGTGCGATTGGGTGCGACAGGCCCGACGAGCGGCGACCTATCCGAGGCACTTCCACCGACGCAACGCCACGACCGACGAAACGGGAGACCGGATTTATCCGAGAGAGCGATTTGAGGCTGGGGTGAAGACCTACTACGACAAAGTCTTGCCGCGCTATGCGGACGGGTGGGAGGAGACGATAATGGCCGCGACTCTGTTTTTCATCGTGCGCGAGCTTGGCATCAGGACCATCTATATGCATGCCTTCGATACCGGGAATGCGCTGAAGCACATTACCGGCCGCTGGGACGGGAAGCCTCCCCGGTCGCTCTATACGGACCTGCCGCGTCGCTTCTGCTTCTCGCTGGGCACGGAAGGACCGACTTTCCTGTCCGCCGAGATCGCCCGGATTGCGAGAGGCAAACATCGTGTGCCGGTGAACTTCTGGCGATTGCGTTTGGGTAACGATACGGTGCAGCAACTTCCGCCTTCGAGGATTCCATGATCGATCAGATTGCAGGCAAGTCGGTTCTCTTCGTGATGGCCGCCGAGGCCGAATACGGCCCGCATCTCAAGACGCTGTTCACGCCGCTGATGACCGGTGTCGGTCCGGTCGAGGCCGCCGTGCGGCTGAGTGCCGAGCTTGCGACATTGAAAGCCGAGGGCGCGCTGCCGGAACTGGTCGTCTCGCTGGGTTCCGCCGGAAGCCGCACGCTCGAGCAGACCGAAATCTACCAGGCTGTGTCGGTCAGCTATCGCGACATGGATGCCTCGCTGCTCGGCTTCGAGAAGGGCGCCACGCCCTTCCTCGACCTGCCGGTGACGGTGCCGCTGCCCTTCGTCATTCCCGGCATCAGGAGCGCGACGCTGTCCTCCGGCGGAGCGATCGTCACCGGCGCCGCCTATGACGCGATCGACGCCGACATGGTCGACATGGAAACCTTCGCCTGCCTGCGCGCCTGCCAGTTGTTCGGCGTGCTGCTGATCGGCCTGCGCGGCATTTCCGACGGCGCGGCCGATCTGAGGCATGTCGGCGACTGGACCGAATATCTCCATGTCATCGACGAGAAGCTGGCAGAGGCTGTAGGTCTTCTGGAACAGGCGATCGGCGGCGGCCTGCTCGGTGGCTGACTGATGCTCGGGTCAAGCAGCCAGACGTTGCGGATCGCCGAAATCGATGCGTGAAATGCGTCCGCGGGTGGCGCCGGTTGCATCGACATAGTCGATTGCTCCCGGTGTATGGTCGAGTTTCCAAATTGAGGCTGGGCGTGACTTTGTTCGAACGCCACCCCGGCGGGGTCAGGGTGACGGCCGCCGGGGACTGTTTCCTGACCAAAATACGACACATTCTGAAAGATCTGGACGACACGCTGCAGGGGCTTGAATCAGCGAGCCACAGCGATGGTCAGCCGCTGTCGATCGGATCGGACGGGCCACCTTGCCATTGCGGGTTTCTCAGTGCTGTTGTTGCCTGCTTGGGCAAGGATCCCAACTTGCCTGCGTTCGTCGCATTTCTACGCAAGCATCATCTCGAGCTCTGATGCTCCATCATCGTCCCGCGCGCGAAATTCGCTGCCTTTGATGTCGCGGCGGACCCAAGCGAACGCTCGATCCGTGGTCATGAACGGAGACAACATCGGCGCAATTTATCCGGCCGGATCTGCTTGCGGCCGACCGGCTTGACGGCCGAAGAGTTTGTGGCGTCCAGACTATA
>NZ_AZUX01000095.1:0-3678 GCF_000513915.1 Mesorhizobium sp. WSM2561 | reverse complement strand
CGTCTATCTCACCGACAAGGACGGAGTGAGCAAGGGCGGCTTCTATCCGGAAGGGATGAACGGCACGCTCAAGAGCACCTGAGCCGCTCGCGACGAGTGACGATTGGCCGCCAGAAACTGAGCGGCCTGATATCGGCTGCTGTCGGACAAAGACCATGAATAAAGATGATGATGTGAACCACGGATCGGCAGCTTCAAGCCAAGTGTCTCGCCGCAATTTCCTGAAAGTCTCTTGTGACCAGTGCGGCGATTGCCAGCGCCGGCGGCCTTTCATCCTGCATCTCTCGACCGATGGCAGCCGGAAAGACAACCAAGGCGCTGGCGCTGAAGCGGTCGGTCTTCCCTCTGAGGATTACGGCACGCATTCGCTTCGGCGCACCAAGGCTTCGATCATCTACAAAGCCACTGGTGAGCTTCGAGCAGTGCAAATCCTGCTCGGCCACACCAAGATTGAAAACACCGTTCGATACCTCGGCGTGGACATCGAAGATGCTGACTCGCAGAGGGAACTGAAATCTGACTACGGTGGCGGCCCCCGGTTCCGGTCTGGGCTGCCATTGGAGCAGTCATGAACGGCTGTGCTTGGCGGGTTCCTGACAGTCCACTTCCAAGCGCTAAATCGACAACGTTGCCGTTCCATCAGTTCCAGATGACACGGGAACCTTGCTGGTCGAGTAGGCGTTCATACCGAGTTTGGTCCCAGGGAAGAAAAATGAACCTGCAGAAGATCTACACGGCATTGCTCACCGCAGACCTTGCGGCGGCCGAAGGCTGGTATACGAAACTGCTCGGTCGTGGACCGGATTACCGGCCGGTGGACACGCTGGTGCAGTGGGAGCTCTTCAACCAGGGCGGGGTAGCGCTTTCAACCGACAGCGAGATCGCCGGCAGGGGCGTGATGTTCCTTATCGTCGACGATGGCGCGGCCGAGCGCCTTAGGCTGCAGGGCCTGGGGATCGTGCTTGAGGACGACATTGAGGGCGACTACTCGACGCTGGCGCAGGTGCGTGATCCTGACGGCAACCTGCTCACGCTGGCGACGCCGCCCTCGCGGCCCTACCCGCCGGCATGATCCCGCCGGAAGAGTGAAGTGCGCCTCACGCAAGAAACGCGCAGGTCGATGAAACCTGGCCCCCCGAGTTGGATTCGAACCAACGGGCGCTCGATTAACACTCAAGATCTCTACCGGTGAGCTATCGGGGAGCTGCTAATACCAAACTCACTTAATTTCGGATCGGGCTATAAGGCATTTGCCGAATATGGTGGCGACGTCGCATCTTCTGCTTGCCGCCCTATTTCACCAGGGACGGGGCCGCCGCAATGAAGGCCAGCTTTCGGGGACCGGCGAGGAGCCAGTCAGCGACTGACATTGGGTCGTTTGCCGGAATGCCGCCGTCGAGGAACGAGCAGGCACTGGCTGCGTGTTGATGGCCACATCGGGAGGTAAACCCATGGAACCGCGCGCCAAGGAACAGGAGAACCTTTCCCGACTCGAACGGGCCGCGCAACAGACTGCTGATCCAAAAACCATGGAACAGAAGGCGAAAAAGCCCGAGGAAAAAATCCGCTTCAGCCTTCGCAAGGAAGACGTCTGGTGGACGGTTGGTTTCGCTGCCGCTGCCTTGCTGCTTTTTGGCATCCAAGTCCTGATCAATTGGCGCTTAGAATGGCTTGACGCGCCTTTGCGCGTTCGCGTGCTGAACTACGTCAGGGGCGGCCTTTTCATTTTCGTTATGCTGACCGTTGCGAATGTTATCGAAGTCTTTCTCATTGGCCGAATTCCCAATCGTGTTTCGCGTTTCAACCTGCAACGTATTTTTCGATTGGTCGTCGTCGTCGCCATCGTCTTCGTGGCCATTTCAGTCTTATTTGTGAACTGGTACGCTGCGGTTGTTTCACTCGGCCTGATCTCGCTGATTCTCGGCTTTGCGCTGCAAATGCCGATCTCCAGTTTCATCGCGTGGATTTATATTTTGGCCAGGGCGCCTTATCGCGTTGGCGACCGCATTCGCATCGGCGATGCCCATGGCGATGTCATTGATGTCAGCTATCTCGATACGACGTTATGGGAATTCGGCGGCGAACATCTTTGGACCGATCATCCGAGCGGACGCGTCATCAAGTTTCCGAACTCCACCGTGTTTGACACGCCGGTCTTCAACTATTCCTGGCCGCTGTTTCCCTATGTCTGGAACGAAATCAAGTTCCAGCTCGCTTATGAAAGCGATCTGGAATTCGTAGCGAAAACCATGAGAGAGGTCGTCGACGAGCAGATCGGCGACATCATGAGCCAGAAGGTGAAGGTCTATAAGCACATCCTGTCGCAAACGCCGGTGGACGAACTCGAAGTGAAGGAGCATCCCGTGGTTCATTTTCGCGTCAGTGAAAACACCTGGCTCGAGGCCATCGTGCGTTACCTCGTGCCGCCGAAGGAAGCGGGGCGCACCAAAACACGCTTGATCAAGGAAATGCTGGCGCGAATGAATGCAAAACCCGATCGCGTGCTGTTTCCGAAGAGCAATTTGAGGTGAACTTCCTCACGCCCCGCCCGCGAGGAGCCACCCCCGCCCGCGTCGCGGCAGGCAAACCCGGATGACCGACTATATGGGCTCTGTTGATCGGGCTCGCGCATGGATGTATCGCGGGGACAATTTGCTGATCCAGTAACGGCCGCTTATCGATGGCATCACCTCCCGGTGAACGACGCTCAATGCGGGTGCGGCAACCGGATCGTGACCTCTACCTCAAGCGCGCGCCCATCCCGCGCAGCGAGTTCGTTCATCGGCCCCAACGCGACGTCTGAGTAGTTGTTCGGCAATGACCACTCTTGGCGCAAGATGCTCGTTCGTGCTGGTCAGAACGGGCGACCGCTCACCACCCTCTGGCGACGATGCCGCCGTGCAGCGGCATTGACTGGTTCGGGTCAAGAGTTTGAATATGAGAAATGCGCTAACTGTGACGGAGGTGGTCACGGTGGCTCGAGTGTCAGCAGATGTGGTAAGGTTGAGTGTCGGCGAGTAGCAGAGGTCCAGCAACAATGACTTTGAGGCGAACCAGAGCTTACGGCCCATCCGGCTTGGTTCTAGCGGTTTGCACTGTGTTTGCTTGGCAGAACGCCACTGCTGCTCACAATTGCCACGCAGCCGCGACGCCTGGCGTCAATTGGCACGAGTGTGACAAGAAGCTTCTCATCTTAGAAGGACAGGACCTGAGCGGGGCGAACCTGTTCGGTGTTGATTTCACTTCGACCGACCTCAGGAACAGCAATCTCCTTGCGGCAAATCTTGAGAAGGCAACGCTTGTGCGTGCTTCCCTGGCCGACTCGACCGCCAGAGGCGCCCGGTTCCACAGAATCGAGGCCTACAGGACCGACTTCAGCCGTATGGACGCGCAGGGCGCTGTGTTTGCGAGCGCGGAAATGCAGCGCTCGAATTTCCAGGACGCCAATCTGACCAATGTTGATTTCACAAAGGCAGAATTGGGGCGTGCGCAGTTCCATGACGCCGATATCAGCGGCAGCCGCTTCTCGTTTGCCAATCTCGCACGGGCGGACTTCCGAGGAGCGACGTTCACCGCGCCGATAGACTTTGACCGCGCCTTTTTCTTTCTGACCCGTATCGAGGGCGTCGACCTTTCCAATTCGGCGGGTCTGTCCCAGTGGCAGCTCAACATGGCTTG
>NZ_KI911326.1:1726-3965 GCF_000513915.1 Mesorhizobium sp. WSM2561 | reverse complement strand
CTATCGGAAGCGCAGCAAATGATGGCTCGGGTCTGCGCGTTCGATCCATTGCTGCGGCTTTCGAATCTCGCCGAGGTGCTGCCGCCGTTTTATCGACCGGACGATCGCAGCAGATATATCGAAGGCCTTCGCAAGGCGGGCCTGCCCGATTAACGCCGCGTCAGCGTGAAGGCAGACGGCTTCGACACCAGATCGTGTTGCTCGGTTCGACTTAACCATGATCAGCATGATTTAGTTGGCCAGCTCGCGGGCGCCCAAATGGCTGTGTTGCATGGCCGAAGTGCTGCCGATGGATGCCTAATATCAGGTGACGGTTGACCGTGGAGGCCTGTGACCTAGCTTAAAGCTTAGCCAGGCCGTCCAGAGCCGGAAATGGCGGGGTGGTACGCTACCGTGGGAGAACTCTCGGGACGTTGAGATGCAGAGGTGCAAGTCGGCTTTTCAGAGCCTGTGCGCCCTTGGCGGCCGACAATCGGCGGCCACGGCATGTCAAGTTCGTTTCAAACAAAAGTCATCTGCGCCGGCACGACTATCAACGCGCGACCGCCGCTCCGCCATGCAACAACAATTCGAGCACTGGAGGGCCCTCGAAGCAAGTGACAGCTTCGAACGCGATCAAAGGCTTTAGCCAGCACCAAGGCGAGGGGCCAACACCGCTTCACGATCTTAAGAACACACCCAAGACGGCACAGGCACGGCAATGTCAAATCCTCTTGCCGAAATTTATGCAAACGACGCAGATCTCGCCATCCTGGGCGGGGTAGCAACATTTGCCTCGGTGGGGCTCTATCTTGTGCTCCGGCGTATCCATATCGCGGTGCAACGGCGTCGCCTCAAATCAGATGTGAGCGAAGGCGGATCTGACCTCCCCGAGGAGGAGGTTTCTTGGGATTGGGAAAGCCCGGTCGACCTTGCAACCGAGCATGGTTCTTCTTCTCAGGTTGCCGTGCCCGCAGACACGGCAGACCTGGGTATTCGGCGTCAGGATGCCAATTGCCTTCGGTTCGGGGTGCGAATCGAGTATTTCGACGTGATCTCCGAAGCTTGCGAGAGCTCGTCTGTGACCCAGACCAACGCTTTCGCTTCCGCGACGAACATAGCGCAATTCGGCCGACTTGCGACATCGATCAGGGAAATCGCTGGCTATGTCCATAGGCAGGTGGCGGCTAATCTTGCCGCCCTAACTAGTCCAGTATTTAGGGCTCGGAGCCGTATGCCGACACAACTCGCCCTCGCGGAGGATCCCGACCCCACCACAGCGATGGCCTCACCTCCTCGCGTGCGCATGCCGATCGGTCTTGTGCCCCGCTTTGGCGTCGCCGCAATCTGTCTGGCCGTGCCGCTTAGCTATGCGATGACGAGACAAAACTGGGTCGAAAGCGCCCCCGCCATTTCGCGGGTCCAGGGCAACGCCAATCCGAACCTTTCGCGACCCATCGAGCCGGCGAGTGCTGCATTAGATGTGCGTGGGCCAGCCCAGGGAGACGAGCGCACGGGTGACGAATTGCTCAGCCCGGATCTCACGGCTGCCCGGGCGCAAGTCGGAGCAGCTGCTGCTCAGGCAGCCGCAGCGAGGGAATTGGCCAGCCAGGAGCACCAGGCGGCGGCAGGCGAGCGCGCCAGGAGCGCCGCTCTGCAGCGAGCTCTGCTCAAGTCGCGCAAGGAGATCGACGCGCTGAGGACAAGGGTGGCAGCCGCCGATCGCGTACGCCAGGAGCAATTGCGCAACGAGCTCGCGGCAGCCCGCACAGTCGACGCATTGCGGCGCATTGCGGGAGATACCCGCACGATGCTGCGCGAGGCCACCAACTATGTCTTTACGGAGATGCCCGCTGCTCACCTGGAGCGTCAGCGAGCCGGATGGGTGGCGCGCGATCTATCGCGAGCGCAGGCGCAAATTGAACAGCTTGAGGCCGGAGCCGCCGAGGATCGCGCCAAGGCCAACGCTTCGCTGGCGCAAGCGACCGGAATGCTCGACGACGAACGCCGGAAGTCAGAGGGCCTTCGTGGTGACCTCGCCGAAGTGAAACTGTCCAATGCCGCGCTCATGGAGCGCGCCGACGCGGCTGAGCAGGAATGGACCGATGCAGTCACAGCGAGACAACGAGTGGAGCAGACCGCAGCCGAGACGGAGGGCGCGCTGGCTCGAGAACGCGCTGCAGTAGCGTCGATTCGTGAGGAGCTGAAAAAAGCTCGCCTCGAGCGCGACGCGGCTGAACAGGAACGAGCCAGAGCAGTC
>NZ_KI911326.1:0-1677 GCF_000513915.1 Mesorhizobium sp. WSM2561 | reverse complement strand
CTCGAGCGCGACGCGGCTGAACAGGAACGAGCCAGAGCAGTCATAGCGAGAGAACGAGTGGAGCAGACTGCAACCGAGACGGCGCAGGCTCTGGCACGAGAACGCGCTGCGGCAGTCTCGACCCATGAGAACCTCGATAAAACTCGCCTCGAACGCGACGCCGCCCGAGCGCTTTTGGTAGGGGTCGCCAGGCTGAAGGAGGCTCTGGAAAAGCAACGTGAAGTCACTGTTTCTTTTGCCCGCGACTTGGCCGCCGCGCGCGCGGACAATGACAGGCTCAGGGCTGAGCGTCGCAGCGCCCAGATTAAGCCGCCGCTGAAGCCGCGCGCTGGCCGCCCGGCAGGCGCTGCCGGCGGGTTGAAGGCTGTCAGCCAGAAGACTGCACGCAGCAAGGTTCGCAACCCGTCGCGGATTGCCCAGGTGCGTTCTCTCACACTTCCCTATCCCCTCAGGCCAAGACAAGCGACGTTGGAGTGACTTCCAAACGACTGCGCGGTCCTCCTGTTGAAGGCCCAGGGTCTTTGAGATCACTGCCTCACGTGTATTGCGAGAGTGGGCCAGGATGAATCGAATCACCCCATTCGAATTCATCCTGCTCTCGTCAGCGAGGAGTTCTGCGCGATACGCTATGTCAGCCCGATCACCCTGCCTGCCGCGTTCAATTCGCATTTGATCGGCGCCTGCCGCGTCTCCACGTTGCCTTGCCGTCCATAGTCGATGCTGACCTCAACGGGAGCCGAGATCGTATCCGGGCTCAACCGACGTATGGAACCTGCGCTGCTGACGCGCACATTGGTCGCGCCAAACGGGGCGGCGGCCGACTCGATCGCATCATGGCAGGCGCGAACGACTTCATCCGGGACGCCCGGCAGCGCTTCGATTGGACTGACCGTCGATGGACTGTTGCTGGCGCTGGGAGGCTGGAGGTTAGCCGGGAGGTCGAGCGACTGTCCGGCCCCTGCGGACCGGGCGACACTGACGGCAGTGGCGGCCGTAGTTGTCGCCACTGCCGCCGTTGCAGCGGTGCTGGTCCCATCGTCATCCACCGGTGACCTACTGCTGGAGCCGCTGGGCTCGCCGCCAGGTCCTTTGTGCGCGCCGCCTTCGCGGCCTTCACCGTGATGACTGCCAGCGCTATTGCCTCCGCCACCATGGTTGCCACCGCTATTGCCTCCGCCGCGCTCGCCGCCGGCGGCAGCTCCTGCGCAAGCTACCGCGATCGAGCAAACGAATGCGAAACATGCCCAGCTGGATTCAGGGGATTGACGCACGACCACCTCCATAAAGTGCGTCGGTCGAACCGTCTTTCCGCGGCATGCAGTCAGGACGGCGCAACCGCCGCCGCCATGCAAAACTCGCGACTAAGGCGCCCACGGAGGTTAACTAGCGGATCAATCCGGTGTATCAAGGACGCGGTACGTGGTACGGGCGTCGTCCCGGTTGCTGGCGGGAGGGGAGGCCATGATTTGACCCCGTCGCGAGGTGCAGCCGAAGAGAACTGCAAGCGTCTCTGCAACTAGGCGACTCGCCTCTTGAAACGGCCTTTGACCGGACGATCACTAGTGGATCGGCCATTGACGATGCCTTGCGCCTCTTCATGAAGGCGATCGACCGTGATCCGGAGTTCGCGATAGCCCATGCGCGGGCGGCGCGGTGCTACGCTACCCGAAAAAGCAA
>NZ_AZUX01000092.1:0-4012 GCF_000513915.1 Mesorhizobium sp. WSM2561 | reverse complement strand
CGTGCGGCCCTGGATTTGTTGATCGAGGCCATTGCGACGGCACAATATTCGCGCCCACGTGGCAAGGTGGTGCAGTTCCCCCGGCAAGGCCATTAACTGCTTCTTCACCACGTTATGGGACTATGGCAACGGAGCGAACCGGTCTTGCGTATCGCTCCCACTTAGCTTGGATGCGCGTGCGTCCGCGCCGCTTTATTGCCACTTCTTCGGCCGCACCTTTGTGCGGGCTGCTTTCGTCCAGCAGCGGACCTGCCGGCCGCGCCTTTTCGCCTCGGCGGCTTTCTTCGCCGCAGTACGATTTTCGCCTGACCGGCGGGAGCGAACGCGCCCGCACCGCCCTGATCGGCCACCACCGAGACCGACAGGTTAATATCCTCGCATTCCGAAGTTCTGGATAAAAAGAAGCCGTTCAACTCGCGGTCCTGTCCGCCAAAGGTAAGAGATGCCTTTCGAACCGATGCTGAAGGCGTCGTTCAGACAGAATTCCGGAAACACCGCCTGGGCTGGTGGCCCCGGACCGCTCTGCTTCTGACTCATTGCAAAGCGCGTTGCGCGTGATACCCGTGCTCTTGGTCTGGCAAGAGAGCGGCTTATGGGATTCCGTCGTCTTCGGTTCGTGTTGCCTATTCCAGCGAGGAGCCGTCGAATCGGGTCAATGTGCCTGCTGTCAGAATGAGCATGGCTCCGGATGACCCACAGCATTTTGCGCGCTGGTTGGCCGGCAGTGGGGAACTCGAGTGCGACACGGACGCCATCTGGAAAAATGGCGATGTCTTTCCGCGGCGGCGGGTGTTCGGCCGCTGCGTCGCCGAGCATCTCGCGCCTTATCTCGGTACGGACGCCGTGCGCCATGTCGCTGCTCACGCCACGGCCGTGACACGCGACGCGACCGGCGCCGGCTGGACCGTGCACAGCTCGGTCGGACTGGTCGCCGCCGACGCTGTCGTCCTGGCAGTGACACATCCGCGGCCCGGCATCCCGGCCGCGCTGGCCCCGGTCGCGCAGGCACACGGGTTTCATCGCCGATCCATATGCTCCGGCGGCTCTCGCCACGATCGATCCTGAGGCAGCCGTGCTGATCGTCGGCTCCGGCCTGACCTCGGCCGACATGGTGGCCGAGCTTGATCGCCGTGGCCATCGCGGTCGCATCCTGGCGCTGTCGCGCCGCGGGCTGCGCTCGCGTGGCCATCCCGATGTCAGAGGCGAACCCTTCGGCGATTTTGCATCATCGCCGTCCGCTACGGCGCTTGGCCTGCTTGGCAACATTCTGGCTACATTGGCGGCGGCGGGCGCGGCCAATGTCAACTGGCAATCAGTTTTCGACCAGTTGCGCCTGCAGGGGCCGGTGCTGTGGGCCGCCCTTGCTCCGCCCGAACGGGCAAGGCTAGTCCGTAAGCTGCGTGTGTTCTGGGACGTGCATCGCTTCAGGATCGCCCCGCAGGTCGCTTCCGTGCTGGACCGCCGCCAGGCGGCCAGCACGTTCGACAACATCGCGGCGGCCTGCTGGCCTCAAATGCCCAGGAAGGCCTCGCCGTCAGCTTCCGGCGGCGCGGGCAAACACGGATCGAGACCGCGCGCTTCGACGCGGTCATCAACACGACAGGGCCGGCACATGGGCAGGCCCTTCAGTTCAATCCGGCGCTAGGCTCATTGGCCTGCCGCGACCACGTCCTGACAGCCGGGTGCGGCAGGGCCGGCAACAGAAGCAAACATTCAACATGGATCACCCGATGGGGCTGCCACTTTTATCGGGACAATTCATGGTAGGAAACCAAATCAGATTTAATGACTCGGGGAGACCGGTAATTTTCCGGGGTTATGCGGCGGCCTGCAGGAGGGGTGGTTTGGGCTTGAACAAAGGGGGCACGTTCGGCTCTGGCTGTCGGAACGGTGCCCGCAAGCGATCGCGAAGCTCATCCTTCAGTTCGGCGCTGCGGACTTGCATCAGCATATGGGCGCCGCGTGGCGACCAACGCATTTGTTGCTTCTTGACCATCCGCTTGCCGACAACCGAATTCACCGCTGACTCGGCGAGCGTGGTTGCGACACGAAGCCCGGCCCGATAGCGTTTTCCATAGTTGACGATCGCACCGCGGTTCGAACGGATGTAGGTCAGGAGCTGCGAGCCAAGGCTGTGAAGACGCGCGGTCGAGAATTCGTCTTCTACCTGCGACTGCTTAAGTCTCGCCAGAAGCCGCTCCAGGCCGCGGATCGCACGATCAACACGCCCGTGCCACAGGCGCCATTTCACGGCCTTGATCTCCCTGTCGATGGATGAAAAGGCTTCGGGGAGATCGGATCGGGATCGTACGATGTGGCTGGCGATCTGCTGCATCGGCTGGATCTTCATGGCAATGTGGAACCAGTCGATTATGTGAACTGTCGGCTTCGGCATCGCCTGAGGCAACCGCTTCAGGATCTCGGCGCCGTCCGAGATCACGGTGACGTCGCCGAAGCCGCAATAGCCTTCGCGCTCCAGTGCATGAAGGGCGCGGTTCCGAATTGCGGTCTGATCGGTGCTGCCTGTGACGAAATAGCGGCCACCGGGATCGCCCCGACCGCCGCGGCCACATCGGGCCACGACGAGCTCGAAATTTCGTGCCGAATTGGGATCGGCGCTGCGAACATGAGCCGTATCGATGCTAATGACGAATTCATTGCGCCTATCGCCGGGAAGCCGGATTTCGAACTGGCGGCGATCCTCTGCTTGAGACATCGCCCGCCGTTCTTCTTGTGCGATCCGGTCGTCGAGCCGCTCCCCGACTCTGATCGTACGCTTGCGCACCGTCGCGTGTGTCTCGGTCGGTTCAATCGGCAGAAACTCGGCAAGCACCTTCGCCGCCTGCCGGTAGGGCATCATGCTTCCCGGCCGCGCCGTCAGTTCCATCAGCTCGGGCGTGGCCCGCTCTGGGCAAATCTCCTTCAGCGGCGCGAAGGCAACGACCATGCCCGGATGGCAATCCCTGCACAGCGTCCAGCGGGGACTGCGAACCTTCACTGTCCCGAAGACAGGTCGGATCCGGCGTGCCGTATAGTCCTTGATCGGCCGAAAGGCGTGGCAATCCGGGCAGACGCGACGAAAGAGGGAGTAGGTCTCGGCCTCATGGCTGACGACCGCACCCTGCAGCGCCGCCATGATCCTTGCCATCGTCGACCACAGGCCGATGTCACCATCAAACAGGCGCTCCCAGCTCTTGTAGATCCGGACGTCGCGACGACAAACGTCGCCGAACTCGTTCTTCCCCTCGATCGTGATCGTCCACTCCACCGCCGTTGTCGCGCCTCCGAACAAAACGACGGTGGTGGACTGCATGGCCTTAACTATTCGTTCCCCAACCCCAGAGAAGTTACCGGTCTCCGCCTGGAATCGGCGCAGCATGAATGGCCGTCTCACTCAAAACGCGATCCCAGCCCCGCATGGGCGAACCTGCCTCCGGACCTGATGAATTCTTGGCTGGTGAGGGCCGACGGCTGCGGCGAGTTTCGGTGGCGTAAAAATGGTGTATTTCAACTGAGAGGGGTGGAACTGGATACAACTGCAGTGCCGTTTGGAATTGGGCAAGTGTTTCATACGTCAAAGCGTCATTTTGAAGGTCACGAAAAGCAAGAAACAAATTCGGCGGCAAAAGGTGCATGACCGCCATTGAACAGAGGCACCTCGACGTCGCCGAAATCCGGCTCCCTTCGCACGAGGATTGACAGCAAAGGTTGATCACCTGCGTAGCCGATCGACGGCCTGACTCAGCAAATGGATACCGCGCTCTATTTGGCGCACGTCCAAAGCTGCGTAGCCCATCACCAAGCCAACATGGTCCGGCGAGCCCTCGGATACGAGAGGATCGAAGAGTGGCATCACCGAGTAGACGCCAATGCCAGTCTTCGATGCTTTCTCGATCAGCTTGTCCGTCGCCGACCGGGGCAGTTCCCGGAGCCAAGCGACAATGTGTAGCCCCGCATTCTCTCCCGATACGCTAATGCGATCGCCAAATTTATAGTGAAGTGCGTTTAGAAG
>NZ_AZUX01000091.1:0-4570 GCF_000513915.1 Mesorhizobium sp. WSM2561 | reverse complement strand
CTCCCAGGGCGCGTTGATGATTTGAGCAAGGCCTCTGATCATAAATCGCGCCTCTCAAAGTAAATCTCTTTGGCGCTCGGGTTCCCGTCTCGACTGGAACTGTCAGGTAAACCACTGGACGACTTTAGTTTTAGCGGATGAGAAAAATCATAAACGAATTACGCCGCCACCTTTGCGCAGCATGGCGTAATACTTCGGCCCAACCGGCGACATTTAACCGACGGCCACTAAACAGCCGCGCCAGTTGTTGAATCAGTCGACCCACTCGCATATTCGACGGCCGCCACGGCACAAGTCTTTAGATCACCTCAACCTTGTAAAGGCGGTTGATCGTCTCGACCAGAGCGTTGTCGTAGCTGCCGGACGCTGCTCGACTCGATGCCGACGGGGCATGCGAATAAAATCGGCACGGCTGATCTTCAGGATCTGCCGGTCCAGGGCAAGACCGTGACGGTGAGCACTTCGCCGGACAAGGAGGGCCGCTGAGATTGTCGGTCTGCTCGGCCATAGCACGGGCGGCCGTCCTGGCGAGGGCTTGATGCGACGGCTCAGTGCGCCGGTCAGCGACCGTCTCTATGCGCAAGCTGTTCGTGAGGGTGCGCGGCAAGCGCGCCAAGTGGCTGATTGGTTCCATCTCATGCAGAATCTGCGGGTCGCAATCGAGGAGCAGATGAGCTTTTGGGCCGCGCCACGGGGCGGGCATTGCTGCCCGATAAGCATATCGGGGGCGCCATCTGATTCAGGATGATCCGCACAGTTGACGCAACGCATTGGCGCCGGGCGCGGTACGCTCGTCGACAATCGTGCAGATAGTTTGGTAATTTTCGATACTGTGCACGCTATGCGCAAGGAAGGGCTGTCCCGTTCCGAAATCGCCCGTCGTACTTGCTATGGCCGACGCAGCATCGCCAAATGGCTGACTTTCGACACGCCACCCAGCCGACGCAGGGCCGTGTTGAAGCCGATCACCCTTATATTTCGAGGCATTTCTCACCCAGTGCTGGAAAGATGGCAAGCGCTGCGGACGGCACCTGTTCCACGATATCGAAACAGCGCGGCTACATAGGCACTCGAGCGACTTCTCGCAGGCTGGCGGCGTGCCGAGAGGCCGGGCAAGGACAGTGCGTCGCTTGCTCCAATCATACGCAATCAACCAGCCCGCAATGCTGTCCCCATACCGGATCTGGCGACGGGCCATTTGATCTCGCCTGTAGTCGCCGCGGCCCTCTGCATGAAGCCGCGAGGCATGCTGACGATCAACCAGGCGGGAAAGGTGGACGTCCTGAAGCAGGGAGCAACGACTTTGCCCTGATGCGTAGGCCATGCGGCTCCGCACTATTTTGCGGGGTCGGGAACCGGGCAAGCTCGACATTTGGATCGACGATGGCCGTCAATTCGAGGCTCGTCGCCATCGCGCGTTTCGCGCGGGCCCTACACCGTGACGTTGACGCCGTTCGCAAATGCCACTGGATTACATGGAGCAACCGCCAGGCGGAAGGGCAGATCACCGCCTGAAGACGATCAAGCTGTGATGTGCGGCAGAGCATGCCCCGAACTCCTTAGAGTGTTTTCGAGAATGCGTCGGGCGGCGTTGGCGCGGCGCTGGTAGATGATTGTGCGGTTTTCGGCGAAGGCCGGTAGGATAATCGCGTCACGCCATTTCCGATTGAAGCCCGGAAGGGCTTCGAGGCGGGCCATGAGGTTGTCAAAGCCGGGAAGTTCCTCATGGATGGTTCGGATTTGCTCGGCCTCGCCGGAGCCGATCACGATATCGCAGCAAATCAGATCGGTGGTGAGTTCGTCGATCTTGTAGGAGATAACCGCGCTTACCTCATCGAGTGAGACGATGTCGGTTCCCTTCGGCGTGACGATGGCCAAGCCGTTATCGGCGGTGCGTGATCAACGACCTGCGCATGGGAAGTCCATTCATGGAGTGAGCCGCCGAAGTAGATTGCTCGCCATGGAGGCGCTTTTCGTAGCGCGAACAAGCCTGCGCCAGCGCGTCATCCAGCCGAAGGTCCGCTCGACCACCCATCGCCGGGCAGCACCTTAAAGCCGGCGACATCGTCCGACCGGCGGATGATCTCGACGGTGAAGTCGCGGTAGGCGGCGGCATCGAGCAGCTTGGTCCCCTCATAGGCGGCATCGCCGAACAAATGCTTCAGCCAGGGCCAACGCCTTACCGAGACGATCTCCTGCGCGCCCGCGCTATCGGAGACGTCGGCTGTTGAGAGATTGACCATGAGCAGCCGTCCATCCGTATCGACCGCAATGTGGCGCTAGCGTCCCTGATCCGTTTGCCCGCGTCAAAGCCACCGCCGGACGGTGCCGATGGAGCATTGACCGACTGGCTATCGACTACCGCCGCCGATGGGCTTTGCTCGCGTGCCTCGCGTTCTCGGTCAAGCATCAGCGCCACATCGTGGATCGTGCGGAACAGCAGGCGGCGTACGAAGCGCCTGAACCACCAGTAGAGCGTCTGCCAAGGCGGGAAATCCTTGGGCAGCATGCGCCAGCCATTGCGCCGATGATCAGCAGCCTGCGGATATCGGCCTGTCCAGCTTTCGACACCCGACCGAGTCTTTCCTTGCCGCCGGACGGGAACTGTCGGGGCACAAGTCCGAGCCAGGCCGCAAAATCCCGGCCGCACCGGAAGCTCTCCATCGCTGGAGCAGATGCTTTGACGGGCAGGGCGATGATTGGGCCGATACCCGGCATCGTCTGAAGCTGCCTCGCGTCATCACTTTGCCTGGAAAGCTCAGCGAGCTTCTTCGTTTTATGGTCGATCCGGGCCGTCTTCTCGCCAATCTGCGCCAGCAGATTGCGGCACTCTTCACGCACGATCTCGGGCAGGTCGATGCAATCGTCTTCGATCATTTCCTCGACGTGCTTGACGTGTGCCGATCCCGAGCGGAACGACCTGCCCGCACTCGGAGCACCGGGCGCAGCGCGTTCACCAGTTCCGTGCGTTGGTGGATAAGGCGTTCGCGAGCGCGGAACAGAACCACCCTCGCTTGCTGATCTGGCGTCTTGGGTTCGACGAAGCGCATTTCAGGCTGACACGCCGCAGTGACGATGGTCTCGGCATCGGCAGCATCATTCTTCTGGCGCTTCACGAAGGGGCGGCCATATTGCGGCGCGATGAACTTGACCTCGTGACCGAGCTTGACCAGCTCGCGAGCCCAGTAATGCGCGCTGCCGCAAGCCTCCATGGCCACCAGTGCCGGCGCCTAATCCGCCATGAACCGCAAAAACTGTCCGCGTGCTAGCTTCTTGCGAAACTTCACCTCTCCCGTCATCGAAGCGCCGTGAAGCTGGAAAACGTTCTTTGCCAGATTCCACCCCGATCATCATATCCTTCATTTGCCGTCCTCTCCGCTCTGTGGCCTATGTCGTCCACATCTTTGGCACTTGCGATGCTGTCTGGGGAGGGCGGCAACCACTCCGTCTGCCAAGCGATTTGACGGTATCGTCTCAGCTGTTCATGCCGGCCCAGGACTGCTCTTCAGAGGTCCATCGGGTCCTCGACCGGAACGCCGAAGCCGAGCTTGACCCGGTCGACAACGACCATTGTCTTGAGGCTCTTTATATGGGCGTTCTGATAGAAGAACTGGCGTGTGAATTGCTCATAGTCCTCCATGCTGCGCGCGGTGATATACAGCAGGAAGTCAGACTCGCCGGTGATGTAGAACCCAGTGGCGATCTGGGGCGAGGCCTTTATATCCTTTTTGAACCGATCGATGATCTCCGCGCGCTCGCGCTCAAGAGTGACGAACACGATCATTTGGATTGGTCTTCCAACCGCTTTGGCGGAGACAATCGAGATATCCGCTTCGATGATGCCTTTCGCGCGGAGCCGTTTTAGACGCCTCTGGCACGCGGTTGCGGAAAGTCCTACCCGCTCGCCAATCACCTCCGATGTCAGCCGGTTGTTCTTCTGTACAAGCTCGAGGATGCGAGCGTCGATGCGGTCATAGTTCATAATTGGGCCTTCCATTGCCGCGACGGACCTCTCCATGCCTGACTCAATGGCTCGGAGTTGGCTCGCCGGCGGCTCCATTGCAGTGATCTTACGTTAGCGATACGGGTTCGGTGGATGCAAGGGTCTCGGTCCAGCGCGCAAATCTCCTGGCCCGATTGAGCTTGCCGCGAATACCGCATGCTCACGCGGCCTTTATCTAGCCTCGCCGGCTCACACGTACTAGCGCAAAGTCTTCGCGCAACCCGTCTAGGGCGCAGAATTCTGCTTTTCTGCCTCCCGCATCGGCGAAATTCACTCTCGCTTCGCGATAGTATTTGCAGAAGAGGCGAGACCTTCCGCGATTTAGCCGTCGCGGGACGACGCAACGTCACCGAGTGGAATTTTTCCCATATCCCGTCATCAGCGTTATAAAAACGTTGCCCAAGATTGTTCTTGTAACGCGAAAGAGCACGCGAGGACATCAACAGAATCATCGCCATGCAGCAGGACCGGCGATCGTGGTCGAGTAGCTCAGCCATTCGGCTTTCGCCCTCACAGATCCGGGCGGGCGGATTTCCCGCACCCGGCTCTTCCCGAGAGTAACCCGCG
>NZ_AZUX01000090.1:0-4888 GCF_000513915.1 Mesorhizobium sp. WSM2561 | reverse complement strand
AAAGTGAGCATCGTCGCGTAAGTCGGACGGTGTGGGCGCATTCAGATCAACAAAAGACTGAAGACCGCCGAAGGTGTTGGAGCGAGCCCTGACAGAGGGCGCTGCCGCAAGGTGAGCATCGTCGCGCAAAACAGGGGCAATATGGCGCCCAGATCCCAAATCTCCGACGCCCGATGTCCGCAGATGCAGCAGCGCGGCTTGGATCGCTGCGTAATCACCTGGATAGAGCTTGAGATCATCATCCAGCGTCTTGTGGTTAAGGCGATCGGCAATGCCCATCTTACCGTTTTTGTGTAGGTAATCACTGAAACGCGTAAGAGCAGATGTATACCTCATTGCCTTAGCTTGGTCGACGTTCTTCGCAGACGGAGTTGCATTGTACAGTTTGATGAGGGCTTCGTCCTGGGAATAGGGATTGCGGACAGAGCGACCTACGATTGGCAGGGGGCCGCCGGCCTCCGCAATCTTGAGATGATGCATGGGCACTTTGAGGGAGGGACCACCCGATCCCTCGTACTGCTTCAGATCCTGGTTCAGCGATCTCTCGTCCAGGCGAGTAGCAAAGCCCTGCTTTCCGTTGGCAACGAGCCAGCGAGCGAAGTTCAAAAGAGCATTTACATTGAGCTTGAAGGTGCTCTCCGCGACCTTGCCCTTGCGGAGCGCTGATTCCAGCACCCCGATAAGGGACGCATCTTCGGAATAAAGAGCACGTTTGTCGCCACCCACGGTAACCAGTGTTGCAGACTGGATTGCGTTGTTCAGTTTGATGAGGGGTTCGTCACAGGAATGCGGATTCCGGATAGAGCGACCTACGATCGGCACGCCGCCGGCCTCCGCAATCTTGAGATGGCGCATCGGCGCTTCGAGGGACGGACCACCCGATCCCTCGTACTGCTTCAAATCCTGTTTCAGCGACGTCTCGTCAAGGCGAGTAGCAAAGCCCTGCTTTCCGTTCTCAACAAGCCAACGAGCGAAGCGCAAAAGAGGATTTACATTGACCTTGACGGTGGCCTCCGTGACCTTGCCCTTGCGGAGCGCTGACTCCAGGTCCCCGATAAGGGACGCATCTTTGGAATAAAGAGCACGGTTGTCGCCACCCACGGTAACCAGGGTTGAATTTTGAGTCGTATTGGTAGGACGCTTGAAGCCGTCAAGATCTTTGTTCGGCGCGTCAGGGTTGTTGAGCCGCCCCCGCCCGATCTGCGCTTCGTTGATAGCGGGCAGCAGCGAGGTGGCGGCCTGCATCAGCACGCGTGCGCCTGAATTCCCGCTTTCGCTCAGCAGCCCCTGAACGGCGACCTGCGGATTGTTTAGTGTCCTCTGCCTCTTCGCCGGTGCGCCATACTCGTCGCCCCGATCCGCGGCACTACCCAATGGTTGTTCCTCAGCAAAACTTTGCACGGGCAATTGGGCCGTCGGCTCTAATGGCGACCGCGAATTGCCTTTCCTTGGGCGCCAAGTCCTCACCCCAATGCGCTCGTCTTGAGAGACATCAAGGACCTGGCTAGGGCGGGCAACTGCGGCATCGACATGTGGCACGTCGCGCAAGTGCTGCTCAAATGCTGCTTGCTCTTGCTTTGGCCGCTGTTGCACCGTGGCGTTGTACGTAGCAGAATATCGCCCGGATGGGTTGACGTTCTGAAATCGGTCCATATTCCAACTCCGGTTGGGGCCGGCTTGCAAATGCAGGCAGCCTCGTTCTCCCCCTACTAGTGTTACCTTTCGAGAGGCTGACGCGGGTTATAAAAGTCAGCATGTCGCATTCTTGATTTTGCAGTGGGGCGCGTTGAGCGGCAGCCTCTGCGCCAGACAGACCGTTGACCCGTGCGGGTCGAGTCCGCTTCGAACAAGTCTGAAATGCGGGGCGAATGTCCTGGATCCACGAGCGGATTTTTGCCGTCGAGTTGGGAGGGTTGCGGATCAACGTGAGTCGTATCGCGCGGGCATTGCGAAGGCGAGCATCGCCAAGTCAATCTATGCGGAATTTTGTGTGACGAGGCGATCGGGCGCCATGGTTCGCCAGCACTTGGATCACCTCCATACCACGTTCCATCTGACACCTGAGATGTGCTTCGCCAACTGAGTAGTGCCGTCAGGTGGTCTTCGATGCGGCGATCACTAATTTAGTTTGAATACCATCAGCTTGGCGGTGGTCGGCGACAACGAGCCCTTGGTGCGCACCGTCCTGTGCCGCACGGTGGCGAAGACACTCTCGATGGGGTTGCCAACCGGTATGAGACAATGGTGCCCATCTGAAACGCCCCAACAATCTATCCTTTGTATCTTTTGGCATTGCAGGTCACCGATTAATGTCGGGCCATTCATCTGCCGCTTGCGCTACCGCACTGCTGCGCGCGGAAACCAAAGTGAGACGTGGCCGGCTTGACTGTCATCGCGTTTTCGCCGCCTTGTGTGGGCCGCCTGTTGTTTTAAGGCCGCGTCGTCCGCGAGGGGAGCTTTCTCCTCCCCTCGCTCTCCCATAGCGGTCACAGGCGGGCCGATGTTCAACGGCTGGTTTCGCAACGAACGCGTCGGCTCCGGCACCGCGCCTTGGAGATGCCGGAGGCGATCAAGGCCGGCACTATGAGCCAAAGTGCTTTTTCCTCCATGCCGAGCAGGCGATGAGCCGCTCGCCCGGTTTGTGCAACACGATGGGCACGGGTCCACAATGGCCTCCATGGCCGACGCGCTCGGCATAGCGCTCTCGGGCAATGCCGCCGTCCCCGCCGTCGATAGCAGCCGGCGGGTTACGGCTCAGCTGCACCGGCCGGCGCATCGTGCAGATGCCCGAAGCGGGTATGCCATGCTCTACCGTGACCACGTGACCGGGGGGGCAGACACCGGCGCCGATTTCGACTTCCTCAAAGGCGTGCGCGGCAACGCCGTGACGAAGGATTCCCACTGAGGCGGGACAGGGGCGGGCATGGCCCTGAGTATCCCGCCCGTTGTTTCGACACTGCCAGGGATCGCGCAGCTTTCGGCCCACGCCCGATGGGCTTGCTCGGCCACGTAAAACACTAGGGCAAGGCTGGCGTTGAAATCGAACATCTCTTCCACTGCCGACAGAGCATTGGATGCCGTGGCAATATCGATGACTTGCGCAAGGCCGATGAATCCGATGTGAAGGAAGAGCAGGACGTGATCGATGAGCCCCGAGCGCCTGTTCCTTATCCCCTTCCCTAACTGGGTCAGGGCAAAGGTCATGACGCCGAGGGATGCGGCAAGCAACAGTCCAACCCACGCCCAGGCCAAGCTCCGTTGACGTCGTGCAGCAACCGATAAGCCAGGATCAGCAGGTCGTGGAAACCGTCCAGTTCGCCGCCCCCATAAAGGGGAAGAGGCTGGAATTCGAAGATGCGTGACCCAAAGCGCGCCGATGCAGAAGGCCATATCCGGGCAGAGGCGCACCTGGCAATCGAAGTGCTTCTGAGCGAATTCCTTCGATTCTTCATCGCGGACCAACAGCACGAAATTCTTGTGGCGTCCGATGGCTCGCGCACTCTGTTCCACGCGTTCTTTCGACTTGTAGTGAATCGACTGGGCGAACTGGATGACCTGACGCTCAGAGAACCGCTCGAGCACACGCTCGCGGAAATCCTGATGTGCACCCCAGATGTCGCCGAAATTGCCGCCGCCCATGGATGAAGATCGGCCCTATCGGCATGACCCGTTCAAGGTCGTCGGGCGAGAAATCGTCCATTCGCGAAACGTAGGTCGGGCGCTTGCGGTACCGATCGTTGAAGTGGCAGCCTGTCGGTGGATTGATCGGATTGGGGATCTCGCCGGTGATCAACTGGCGCTTGACGCCTTCCATGCCGAAGTCGGAAACGGCGTCGAGCATCCTGGTGTAGGGATGCTTCGGCGCGGCGGAGAGCTCGCGCGCTGGCGCTTCCTCGACCAGCCGGCCGAGATAGAGCATGCCCACTCTTGTCGCGATCGGCCTGAGCTCATGCCCAACACTGCCTCGGTGCCGAACAACGGAATGGCATCGGCCCAGCCAGGCGCTGCGCCGGCAGGGCATCGGCCAGCCACGCGCCCGAAGCCACATCGTTCGGCGGCCATGAGCGCGCCGGCATCATCCCAGCGTCCCAACGCGGGTGCCGAACTGCGAAGGTCGTCCGCTAGATCGGTGACCACCTCGTCGTCCTGGACGAAACCGAACTCATCCAGCATCGCGGCAAGGCCTTTTTGTCAGGAGATCCTCGGCGGGCCGCGCTGCCAGCCGACGCCAAGCCAGGAGTGTCGCCCGGTTGTGTGAGCAGCACGGCATCACGTAGCTGATGTCACTGAGGCGAATGGCCTCGGGAAGACGGGCAGAGGCTGCGTGCCGCACGCGCCGTGATAGCTATGGCGCTTCGGGACCGTTCGGAGGGGCCACAGTTTTCTGGCGCGAAGCACGGGCGATGCGTGTCCAAAAGCTGACAGAGGCAGACAAATGTCAGGTTCGGAACAGACATTGGCAAAAGTGTCAGGTTCATTACGACCGGCCATCTGGGCACTGCGGAGGTTTTTCCAAGCAATCAGAGGCTTACTGACGCTGAGCGCGCTGGCACGGCTTTTGCACCCTTGATGCTGACTGCACAATTGGGGGGCAAGACGAGCAACGCTCTCTTCCCCCCTGAACCCGTGTGCTGTCTCTGAGCGGGAACAACCTCGCGCAAAAAGCAAGCTTTGGAGAGCAACATTGGTGGAATTACAGATCGAGTCCCCGGCTCCTTCGATTAAGGTCGAGAACTGGCTGCGTGGCGAGCCGCTCACGAGCTTCAAGCCCGGCAAAGTGTATATCGTCGAATTTTGGGCAACGTGGTGCGGACCATGTGTGGACGGGATGCCGCATCTGATGCAGTTGCAGGAGAAATACAGGGACAGCGGAGTCGAGATCGTCGGA
>NZ_AZUX01000089.1:0-5152 GCF_000513915.1 Mesorhizobium sp. WSM2561 | reverse complement strand
GAAGCGAATGCCGTGCGTCTGAGGAAGGCCCTCCTCGAGTTGGAGGCTCTTTCGGTCCGCGACGCACTGAAGTCCTGCGCAATGAGGTGAGCACTGCGCAAGGCCGTCGCCAATGAGGTCACCCCCCCTTTAGCCAACCAAACAGATTGCGAGCAGCCCTTAAAATGTCTACCCCGACCACACAGCCCAAGCCTGTTCAAAAGCCATCTTTCGGAGGAGCGTTCTACGCCGGGCGCGGCGTCATCGTGACGCCCACGATCTCGCATGCCGAGGGGATCTTCTTCTGGGATACCAACGGCAAGCATTATTGACGTTGCCCCTGCGATCTAATCCGGGTTGAAGTTCGTTCTGGCCCAAAGAGAGGACCAGAACATGAAGCGCAGCCGCTTCTCTGAACAGCAGATCATCGGGATCTTGAAGGAGCACGAGGCCGGGGTTTCGGTCGCGGACCTGTGCCGCAAGCATGGGGTGAGCGATGCCTCGATTTACAATTGGAAGGCTCGCTTCGGCGGGATGCGGCTCGGCGTCTGAAGAGTCTGGAGGACGAGAACGCGCGGCCGAAGCGGCTTCTGGCGGACGCCATGTTTCGACAATGCGGCGCTGAAGGTCCTCGTGGGAAAGGCTGAAGGTCCTCGTGGGAAAGAATGTATGGTCCGCCCCGTCCGTGCAAGGTGTCGCGACATCACGAATGACGATTTCAGTTGCACAAATGTATCCGGCCTCTCGCGAGTGGACTGCTATTGCAGCCAAGCCATGATGAGATCCGCGCACGCCGTTCCCAATAAATGGTTCGGGCACGAAGCCCACTTTTTTGCACAGGGGTTACGGCATGCTGATCCACTGTTTCGTCATCACGATTCCCGAGCCTTGCAATCGAGCCGTAAGCGTCAGGCGAAAGCAGGATCTCTGCGTTCGTTAGAGTGCTCCCGGCTTGTTTAAAACCACCCAGACAATGCGTGCCATCTTGGCGGCAAGTGCGACGACGGGCTTGCATGCGAGACTGAAGGCCCGTTGAGGCAGCTTCCCAAGCGATCGCGCGTTCGGTCCAGATGCCGAAAGCAGGGTCGCGCTCCATGCACCAGCGTATCCATCCGGCGGAGCTTTCGATTACCCACATCGTCGGCGGGCCTATTGCCCCGTATGAATCTGCCGTGATTCTGTCCGTGACGCCGAATCACGGAGGCGTCACGGATGCGAGACAAGACCAGCAGCAGCGAAGCCGCTTGGCAGGAGGAAGAGCTTTCTGCGGCGGCCCTTCCCGACAAGCGTCTGGCCCGTCGGCTGCGACGGTTGCTGGATCAGATGTCAGCTGCGCCGGGCAAGCCAATCCCGGCGGCCTGCGGCGACTGGGCGGCAGCGAAGGCGGCCTACCGCTTCTTTGACAACCCGCGTGTGACCGAACATTGCGTTCTCGCCGGCCATTTCGCCGCGACCGCGGCGCGCGTTGCGGCGAGCGAAGGTCCGATCCTTATCCTGCAGGATACGACCGAATTTATCTACAGCCGCGCGCAGCCGGGCAAAATCGGCTTCACCAAGACCATCAATGCCGGGCGCTACAAGGCCGGGCAGCCCAACGTGCTGACCTTGTGCGGGGTACTGATGCATTCGAGCCTGGCGGTCACCCTCACCGGCACACCTCTCGGTCTGACGGCGGTGAAGTTCTGGACACGAACGAAATTCAAGGGAACGCTGGCGCTCAAGCGGCACATCAATCCCACGCGCGTGCCGATCGAGACGAAGGAGAGCTACCGCTGGCTTGAGAATTTGCGCCAGTCCATCGCGCTCGTTGGCGCGCCCGAGCGCTGCGTGCATGTGGGTGACCGGGAGAGCGACATCTACGAGCTCTATTGCACCGCGCAGGACCTTGGGACCAGCTTCCTCGTGCGGGTGCAGACGAACAGGCTGGCCGAGCGGCCTGCCGATGCTGCCCTACACGATCCTGCTCATCGCGTCTTTGCCCAACTTGCGGCGGCGCCTTGGGCGGGACGTCATCGCATTGCGGTCGATCAGGACGAGACGACCTGGCTGAAGGTGAAGTTCACCGCCATCAACACCTTGCCGCCCGTGGGCAAGCAGAAGCGCTACAGTCCGCAGGTTCTGACTTACATCCACGCCCTCGAAGAGGATCCGCCGCCCGGTCGCGAGCCGATCGACTGGAAGCTGGTGACCAACTTGCCGGTCGACGATCTCTCCGCGGCGGTCGAGAGCTCGGCTGGTACGCCCTGCGCTGGAAGGCGGAGGTGTTCCACAAGGTCATGAAGTCCGGCTGCCGTGCCGAGGAGGCGAGGCTCGAGACCGCCGAGAGGCTGGCGAAGTTCCTCGCCCTCATCGCGGTGGTCAGCTGGCGCATATTCTTCGTCACTATGTCGGCGCGCGCTAAGCCAGACGCCGCGCCCGACAGCGTTCTCACCTTCGCCGAGATCACCGCGCTCAACCGGATCGACGCGTCCCGAACGCGACCGCGCCTCCAACGGCCCACGCTCGCCGCTTACTTGCTGCAAATCGCCATGCTTGGCGGCTATCTCGCCCGCAAACATGATCCGCCTCCCGGCAACATGGTCGTCTGGCGCGGCATGACCCGCTTGCACGACATCGCCTTTGGCATCTCCATTGGATCAAGCCGACGATGTGGGTAATCGAAAGCCGGCGGAGCCCGGCGGAGGCCGCCTTGCGTGATTGAAGGCGTGGGGTCGATGAAGATTGAGGTTTTGGGTACCGAACGGGCGCCGGCGCTGGCGGCATGAGGACAAGATTCGGATCGTTGAGGAAAGCTTCGGGCCCGGTACTGTTGTTTGCGACGTGGCGCGGCGGCGCGAGATTGCAAATAGCCTCTTGTTCAGTTGGCGACGGCAAGCCCGGGAGGGCCGTCTTGGGGCGGCGGGGCGGAAACGGGATTTGTCCCGGTCACGATCAGCGAAGCGGATACGAAGCGGCCGGTGAGCGGCGGTGTGGCCGCTAGGAGTGAGGCTAGTCCTCGGGCTTCCCGCCACGCCTGCGGGTTGATTGAAATCGACCTCGCGGCGGACGCTGCGTTCGGGTTGACCGGATGGTGGATGCCGATGCGTTGGGTCGAGTTCTTGACGTTCTTGATCAGCGATGATCCCGCCGAGCGGCGTACGGGTATTGCTGGCGACCGGCCACACCGACATGCGAAAAGGATTCCCCTCCTTGGCTTTGCAGGTCCAGGAGGTTCTGAAGCGCAATCCTTTGAGCGGCCACCTTTTCTGCTTTCGCGGACGCAGAGGTGATCTCCTGAAGGTGATCTGGCACGACGGCCAGGGGGCATGCCTGTTCACCAAGCGGCTGGAGCGAGGCCGCTTTCTGTGGCCGTCGCCTGCTGATGGCCTACCGCCAAGGTCTGCGGGTCAGGTACCCAGCCTCCGGCAGGAAGCCCGAGGCACAGAGCTTCGCCAGCACGGTCGCGTCGATGGTGTCGGTGTTCACCTTCGCATGCGCGATCATGTAGCTTCGGGTTGGTGACCACGACCCGATCGACGTATGGCGAAAGAACCTCGGCGACGGACGCGGCTGTTGCCGGCCGCCTCGATCACCACGTGATCATCATGAGTGAGTTCCTTGCGGGCGAACTCCTCGAGCTTCTCGCGCAGCATCGGGACCCGCCCTAGCCGAGCGTCTTGTCGTCGAGCAGCGACACGACGTCGGCCGCCACCCGGTGTATGTCCATGCCTATGATCCGCATGGCTCCCTCCATCTTTGGTCACGAACAGGGAGCCAGCGGGCAACACGACAAGCGGATTCGCGCTCGCAGTGCATCCGGGCTAGTCACAGGGGTGGCCAGATAACGTGCTCGAACTCGCGGTTCGTCTGCATACGACGGCCTGCCCGCACTTGCGTGCACCCGGTGCCCCGTGGCCCGGATGAGCCAAGCCTAACTCGCTTGGTCAATCCGTCCATCGGTGGCACCGAATAGATCATGCCGGATAATGCCTTCAACGGCCGCCTCCGCGACGAACTGCTGAACGTGATGCTGTTCACGCCGCTGGGCAAGGCGCCCGGCCCTTGTGCTGTGCCGCGCCTACTACAACGGCGCGCGCCCTCACTGACACATCGGATGGCAGACCCCCGAACGAGTTCGCACACACCTTCAATCCGGGCGGTCGCTCGCGCTGCGCAAGCCCAAAGGCTCCGCGCCAGCGCCCGTCGCTCCACCCGCCCGTCAGTGGCAAAGCCAACGCCGGAAACGAACTCAAAACTGGATAGAATTTGGGGGCAACTAGAATTTGGGGGCAACGTCATTATCTTGACGGGTCATCCGGCGCGGTCGCTGCCAACATCGGCCATGGGAACGAGCGCGTCCGCGACGCCATGGTCGAACACCAATCGTATGTTTGGTCGCGCAGAATGCGCGTCGGTGGCTGCTTTGCCAGCCCGACGGCCTGACCTGTGACATTCAACAATGCCCTTCAGGTGATGACGCGATCATCATCCGGCAGAGGCCTGTGATGTCGTAAACTGGCAGGTTCGTCAGACGCCGGATCGCAGGCGCGACCAGCGGAAACCCTGTGCATTCGAACAGGATCCCCGCGATTTCCGGATGCGCTGCGCGGAGTCGAGCGACGCAAGCGGCGACATCTTCCTCGAGAACGGCGACGTCGGTCGGAATTGGCGGACGCATCAGCTCGTTTTGCAGCGCCTTGCCCCCCTCGATGCCGCCGATAATCACCCGCGAACGATCGGCCGGATCGGAGACCCCGAGCAGATCTTCGCTGCAATGTGTCGAGTCTGCGGTCACGACGGCGAGCTTGGCGGTTGGCGGCAGCTGCCGGAGCAGCATCGGCACCAGAAGCAGGCTTGACATTGCCACGGGGACATTTACCGCCGCGGCCACTGCCGCCTGATGCCGGATAAAGAAGCCGCAGTTAGAGGTTATTGCGAAAGCGCCTCGCGCCACCAGGCGCCGGGCCGCTGCGATGCAAGCCGGCTCGAGCGCTGGATCGCCGCGAATGACGTTTTCTGCCCAAGCTCCTGCAACGGTTTCAAAGATGACCGGCAAGCCATGGGTTGCCGGATTCCGCAATGAGCCGGGCANCGGCGCTGGCGGCGTGGCGCCGGGCGGCAGCCCGAATTCCAGATTCAGTATTCCAAGAGCCGGTGGGATTTTCGATGCCATTTTTCTGAACCCTGTTCGAAT
>NZ_AZUX01000088.1:0-5659 GCF_000513915.1 Mesorhizobium sp. WSM2561 | reverse complement strand
CCTTCACCGACGGCCGTCGCTTCCGGGTGCTGGCCGTCGTCGACGACTACACGCGGGAATGTCTGGCACTCATCGCCGACACCTCGCTGTCGGGCCTGCGCNTCGTGCGCGAGCTGGNCGCTGTCATCCGCTGGCGCGGGCGGCCCGCCACGATCGTTTCCGACAACGGCACGGAGCTGACTCCATGGCAGTCCTGCGCTGGTGCCAGCAGACCGGCGTCGAATGGCACTATATCGCGCCGGGTAAGCCCATGCAGAATGCCTTCGTCGAGAGCTTCTACGGGCGCTTCAGGGACGAGTGCCTCAACGATACGCTGTTCTCGACGCTGTCCGAGGCCCGCAGCGCCATCACCCCATGGAAGGAGGATTACAACCACCACAGACCACACTCGGCCCTCGGCAACATGCCGCCAGCCGAGTTCGCAAAGAAATCCACGCTGGAAAAACAGGCCGCATGAGGCCAGAAACGAAACCCAGGACTCTCCCTCAAGCCGGAGGAGAACAGGGTCTCAGGTCAGGTGCAATAGCCTAGGCGATCGCCACGATCAGAGGCCACTTTCCGGGTTCCCGGCCGATCAACACAGCCTTAAGCTTCCGCTCCGCAGGGCGATCCGGTCTGCCGATTCGGGATTCGCCCGCAGGGAACAGCAATGCTGCGTTTGTCGAGTCCGCGACATTGTGGTGTCCGGCTTCTGCTCCCTTCTCGTTAAGCGACTGAAATAAAAGTCGCGAAAATCTTCTCTGCGGCTCACTTCGCGTTGGCACGAATTTTGAGTCTCATGGTCCTGAGACAAGGAACTGCCGGGAGGCATTGATGACGCGGAGCGGCATTGCGATCCGGGGAACGAAGCTAGCAAGCAACCTTGTCAGGTCGGCATCAGATAGTGCGCGTATAAAGGAGGCGTCGAGTTTACCGGCGGGATGCTTGACACAGCAACTCGGATCTACCGGCCGGGTCTGCTTGGGAGACCTAATCCAACAGCTGATCCACGGTCTACATCGCTGGCCGGACCCCGCAGTGTTGGGGTACATCTTCGTTTCCAGGGCAACACTAAATTGCCAATCGGCCTCGGGCCATGAGGGAAGTGTCCGGTGGCATCGGCAGAGGCGACAGCTGGCGCACCGAACCGGCGCTCGACAGCGAGCTGGCTCGCGACCGGCGCTGAATGCTGATTTATGTGGGGCCCGCAGATGAAGCCACTAGTCCTGATCTGTTCGCAGGATGCCGAGTTCTACCTATTCTTCAGTCACGTCCTGGAGGTGGACGGCTTTGCAACCGAGCTGGCCGGTGGCGTCGAGGACGCGATCCAGCAGGCGACGGAGCGCGAGCCGCAGGCTGTTGTTCTGGATTGCCAACCCGCGAGCGCTACCGGCCCGGGGATCTGCGCGCGGCTGAAAGGCGAGCTCCTAACTGACGCCCTGCCCGTGATCGCCCTGATCGCTTCCGGCGCCGAGCACCAACAGCTCGATCTGCTCAAGGCCGGCATTGACGAAAGTTTCCTGCGGCCCTTCGCGCCGGCCAAGTTGCTTGCTTACCTTGGCGCGAAGCTGGGGACGAAGCCGCTGAATTCCAACGGCGGAGGGGATGGAGGGTCGCTGACCTGCGGGGAGCTTGAGATGCGGCTCGGCAGCCATCGGGTACACTGCAACGGCCAGCAGCTCCATCTTGGCCCACTCGAGTTCAACCTGCTACGTCATCTGATGGAAAATCCTGGCAAGGTATGCAGCCGAGACGAACTGGTTGGCGCCGCCTGGCCTGACAACATTCATGTCGGTGCGCGTACTGTCGACGTCCATATCAGCCGCATCAGAAAGGCACTCTCGCCCCACAACGTCATCCGAACCATACGCTCGGCCGGTTATGCGCTCGAAGAGCAGGAAATTTGATCGCGACGATCGTGTCAGCGTGTGTGGTGCACGTCGGCGGAGCAAAAGCTGCTCGCGAGCGCGCCCTCAATAGCGCTGTAGCGAGCGAGCGGCTTTGCGGTGGTCATCGGCGCTGCCGATGGGTCTGATTGCCACACCAAGCGTTGACCGCAATGACTACCGATTAGCGACGACATGATGAAACTGTGCGCTCATGGAGAATGCACCAGACGTCGAACTCTCGCTTGAGATGGTCTGACTGAAGCCAGCAGCCGGGGCCATTCAGGCGAGTGGAGGTCACCACCACTTTCCACGCACAGCGTTTAAAGCGGCATCATGTGACGACGCTTCCCGTGTTTAGATCAGCGGACCCGACGCCCGGCTGACTTGGAGATGCGCCCTGAGCCAACGACATCAGTATTGGTAACGATCGGTGTACAGATCGACGTGTAGCAAGGGGAACCGGAGTCGTGAAATCAAGTGCCCGTCAGCGCGCACCGCTATCGCCGACTCCGGACGAACGGCATATGCGCGACGTGGCGCGTTGCCGGCACTGAGTTCTAACCGCCTCAGTCCAGTGTATGCCGTCGTCCACCGGGCGACGGCATACACTTTGGCTAGGCCGCCTTCGGTGCGTCTCTCAGACTGCGCGCGGCTTTGACCATATTGACGAGCGCCGGACGGACTTCCTCCCATCGACGTGTCTTCAAACCGCAATCGGGGTTGACCCAGATCTGACTGTCGCGAAGGCGCTGGCGCGCCCGCGAGAGCAGGTTCGTCATCTCGTCGACTCCCGGCACCCGCGGTGAGTGGATATCATAGATGCCCGGTCCGATCTCGTTCGGATAATTGAAGCTTTTGAAGGCGTCGAGCAATTCCATCTGCGAGCGCGAGGTTTCGATGGAGATCACATCGGCATCCATCGCCGCGATCGCGTCTATGATGTCGTTGAATTCGGAGTAGCACATGTGCGTGTGGATCTGGGTCACATCGTACACGCCGTCGAAGCGAGGCGAAAGCACTCGATGGCCCATTCGAGATAATGCTTCCATTCGGATTTGCGCAGCGGCAAGCCCTCGCGCAGGGCAGCTTCGTCGATTTGAATCACCTTGGCGCCGGCGCTTTCGAGATCGCCCACCTCGCCACGGAGGGCGAGCGCGATCTGACGGCAAACGACCGAGCGCGCGAGATCGTCGCGTACAAAGGACCAATTGAGAATCGTCACGGGGCCGGTGAGCATGCCTTTAACGGGTTTGTCAGTTAGCGATTGGGCGTATTGCCACCAGCGCACCGTCATGGGATTGGGCCGCGACACGTCGCCAAAGATGATCGGGGGGCGCACACAACGCGACCCGTAGCTCTGCACCCAGGCGCGCTGCGTGAAGGCGAAGCCAGAAAGCTGCTCGCCGAAATATTGCACCATGTCGTTTCGCTCAAACTCGCCGTGCACCAGCACGTCCAGTCCGATCTCCTCCTGCCAGCGGATGGCTGCTTCGATCTCCTTCCTCAGGAATGCCTCATAGTCGACATAGCTCAATTCTCCCTTTGCATGGGCCGCACGTGCATTGCGAACCTCAGGCGTTTGCGGGAAAGAACCGATCGTCGTGGTCGGGAAAGCCGGCAAGCAGAGCCTTTCGTTCTGAAGCCTGGAGCGTTCAGAAAAACCGCTGTTCCTCCGCGTCATACCGTCGTCGACAAAGGCGAGGCGTCCTTCGACCAGCGGATCATGGACCTTCGGGGACGTCAAACGCGCGGCGGCTGCTTGGGTCGAAGACTCCAGCTCTGCTGCAACCGCCTCCCGGCCTTCGGACAAGGCCCGGGCGATCGTGGTCAGTTCGTCTATCTTTTGCCCAGCGAATGCGAGCCACGACTTTACGTCACTATCAAGCCCAGTTTCCAGTTCCAGGTCGATCGGCACGTGCAGAAGCGAACAGGATGGCGCGATCTCCACTCGCTCCAGTGGCCAGCCGGCGACGACCGGCTTGATCCGGTCAAGCATGGGGCGCAGGTTCGCACGCCAGACGTTGCGACCGTCGATCAGGCCAAGCGAAAGCACCAGGTCTTTTGGCGCGAGCCGGCCCACCACCTCCAATTGTTCGGGAGCGCGTGCAAGGTCGAGATGCAGGCCCGCCACAGGAAGCGAAAGAGCGGTCTCGAGATTGCCGTCCAGCCCGCCGAAATAGGTGGCGAGCATGATCTTTAGCGCCGGCGCCGCTTGCGACAGTCGGTCGTAAGCGAAATTGAACGCGTCTTGCTCGTTTGGAATGAGGTCGAGCACGAGCGCCGGCTCATCGATCTGCACCCAGTCGGCGCCCGCGAGTTTCAGTCGGCGCAGCAGCAGCTCGTAAACCGGCAGCAGCCGCGGCAGCAGCGCAACAGGGTTGAAGTCCCGGGTGGGCGATTTGGCCAGCTTGAGGAAGGTGACAGGCCCAAGGATGACCGGGCGGGTGTGAATGCCCAACGCCCTGGCATCAAGGAAGTGATCCAACGGCTTTGACGACGATAGGGCAAAGGCTTGATCGTCGGCGAGCTCCGGGACCATGTAGTGGTAGTTGGTGTCGAACCACTTGGTCATTTCCAACGCTGTCACGGCGTGATCGTGATTGGTATGCCCGCGACCGGCAGCCTCTCCTTGGCTTCCACGCGCCATCGCAAAATAGGTGTCGAGCGAGATTTCCCCCTCGCTCCAGCCATAGCGTGGCGGGACAGCGCCGACCATTGTTGCTGTGTCGAGCACATGATCGTAGAGCGAGAAGTCGTTGGACGGGATTTTTGTCACGCCACGGTCGCGTTGTTCGATCCAGTTCGCGACACGTAGTGCCCGCGCCGTTTCGAGAAGATCGGTAGCGGAAGATTTTCGCGACCAATAGGCCTCAAGCGCGTGCTTTAATTCGCGACGGCGCCCAATACGCGGCACGCCAAGTGTGGCTACAGGAACTTTCCGAGAGAGACATACCATACCCCGATGGTTGGGGCGTGGAGGCAAGGCAGACGTTGGCAACCAGACGAGCCGGTAACCACGCCCACCGAGACACCCCGCCTGTGGACCTTGTTCGCCGTGGCAGGTCTCCTGGCTCGCGGGTCGACACCTTGGCCCGTCTTCCCGAAGCTATACACCTCAGTGACATGAATGGGCTTGGCTCGCCGCTTACAGTTGCGGGGGCAGCGCCGGCATCTTCACCGGCTTCCCTCTTAGCTCCGTTGCAGCCAACCGCATCAGAGAACCATCGACTACTTACATTCGCCGGAGGGGACATTGCTGTCAATCACATAAACAAATCTTTATATCGTTATCCAACTTGGTGCGATAATTGCGAGGTGTCGGGTGATCGCGACCGTCCTTTCGGCCGGCGGCATGCTCAATTTCTTCCGCTTTGGCCAGCCGTATGGACTGTCGCAGGTGCAGACTACCCGTTGTGCCAGGGGTTGACTCCGATCACGCTGGAAGCAACATCTCGGATATACTCGAAGTGAGCTTAGGCAGAGGCAATTCGCTCTCTTTCCCGGGCACTGCGTGACGCCTTGGGGGAACTGATCAGTCTCGGTCGGCCCGCTTGGCGGGGTATCTAAACGATTGCCGAGCTCAACTGCAGCAACATCGCTCATTGATGGAACGAGAATCGAGGACAATTTTCGGCCAGCGCCCGGTCGGCAGCGATGCGAGAAGCTTGATGCCCTCAATCCCAGCCGAGCGGCAAACAACCACCATCATGGAAGCAATGCGTTATGGAAGCACCTGCGCTTTGGCGTCGGCACCTCGATGACACGTTCGAGTTCCTCAATCAGATCCGCAA
>NZ_AZUX01000087.1:0-5729 GCF_000513915.1 Mesorhizobium sp. WSM2561 | reverse complement strand
AAGGACGCCGTCACCGAGGATTTCGCCAATCGGCAGCGGTGCAGGAAATTGTCCAGTTGAGAGATGGGTAACACTTTGAACCGGATACATGGGTTACAGTTTTCCCCCTGTGGTGTCCGCCGCAGCGCCATGCGGTTTGGTTGGCGCGACGCTGCGGCGGACAAGCTTCATGCGACTGGTGTCGAGGATGCCGAGCGGGTGGGCATGGAAGCTGAGCGCCCATTGACCATCCTCGGTTTCGGTGGCGGCGACCGCTTCGCCGGCCAGCGCCTTGGAAACGTAGACGAANCCNCCGTTCCANCTGATCTCGCCATTGTGGCGCACGCTGCGCACCGTCGCCTCGGCCGGATAGTCGGGCTCGGGCGGTGTCGCGGGCATGGCGCGCGGCGGAGACGGAAACGACATGCGCGGCGGCGATCACGGCGCGGCAACGCCGATTGGAGGCTTCGGCGGTCAGCCGGCGGCTCGCGCCCGCTCGGTGGCGGCCTGGTCGATTGCCGACCCGTCCGCGGACAGAGCGACGCCAAATTTCTCGCTGGCCTGTTCGGGCGTATAGTACCCCAGCCTGACATCCCGCAGCACCAGTTCCGGGTCGCGCTGCAGGGGATCACCATAGCCGCCGCCGCCCGGCGTGCCGACGCGCACGCGGTCGCCGGCCTGCAGCGCAATGTCCTGCTCCTTGGAGAGGTGCGGCGGCACATGTTCTCTGCCGTCGCGAAACACGGTCACCGTGTTGACCGCGCCGTCCTTGCCGCCGAGCGCGCCCTGCGGGCCGAAGCGGCCGTGGTCCATGACGAAGGAGGCGCGGGCGTCGCCGCGCAGGATCTCGACCTCATAGGCGAGGCCGAAACCGCCGCGATGCCTGCCGGTGCCGCCCGAGCCTTCGCGCAGGGCATAATGGCGGTAGAGCACCGGGAAAGCCTGCTCCATGATCTCGACCGGCGGCGATTTTGAAATGCCGATGGTCGAGCAGCCATTGCTCAGGCCATCATGATCGGCATTGCCGCCATAGCCGCCGCCGGAGATCTGGTACATGACATAGTCGCGGCCGCGGGCCGGATCGTTGCCGCCGAGCGCGAAATTGCCGCTGGAACCGGCCGGCGCCGCCGTCACCTTGTCCGGCAGCGCCTGCACCATCGCCGCGAACACCGCTTCGGCAATGCGCTGCGAAACCTCGGCGGCGCAGCCCGACACCGGGCGCGGATATTTGGCGTCGAGAAAAGTGCCTTCCGGCCGCTTGACGATCAGCGGCTCGAAGGCGCCGGCGCTGATCGGCACGTCGGGGAAAATGTGGCGCATAGCGAGGTAGACCGAGGACAAGGTCGTCGCCAGCACGCTGTTCATCGGCCCGGCGCAAGGCTTTGACGAGCCTGAGAAATCGAAGCTGAGCGTGTCGCCGTGTTTCTCCACCGCAAGCGCGATGGTCAGCGGCTCGTTCACCACCCCGTCGGAATCGACGAAAGCCTGCGAGCGATAGATGCCGTCGGGAATGGCCGATATGTTGGCGCGCATCTGTTCGGCGGCGCGGCGGCGCAGTTCAGCGATCGCCTCGACAACTGTTTCGTTACCGTAACGATCCAGGATGCCGTTGAGCCGGTCCTGGCCGATCAGCAGTGCCGCCGCCTGTGCGCGGATGTCGCCGATGCGCTGGTCGGCAACGCGGATGTTGGAGCAGATGATGGCGTAGATCTCGCGGTCGAGCACGCCCTGCTTGAACAGCTTTACCGGCGGCAGTCGCAAGCCTTCCTGTTCGACCGCCGTTGCCGAGGCAGAAAAGCCGCCCGGCACCGAGCCGCCGATGTCGGGCCAGTGGCCGGTGTTCGACAGCCAGCAGAAGATTTTTCCGTCCCTGTAGACCGGCATGGCGAACCGCACATCCATCAGATGGGTGCCGCCGAGATAGGGGTCGTTGACGATGTAGATATCGCCTGGCCCGGGCGGCAGGCAGCGTCCGTCGGCGATCATCTCGATCACCGTCCTGGTCGAATACTGCATGACGCCGACGAACACCGGCAGGCCCTGGCTGCCTTGTGCGATCAGCGATCCGTCGACCGCCGAATAGATGCCGTCGGAGCGGTCGTTGGCCTCGGCAATGACCGGCGAGAAGGCAGCGCGCGAAAACGTCAGGTCCATCTCGTCGCAGACCTGCTGCAGCGCCGCCTGGATGACCGAAAGCGTGATAGCGTCGAGCTTTTGCATCTCAGGCCTCACCAATGTCGATGATGATGTTGCCGTCGGCGTCCGAGCGCGCCCGGTCGCCGGGCTCGAGCACGGTGGTGGCGTCCATCTGTTCGAGGATCGCCGGCCCTTCGATGACGGCGTCGAGCGGCAGCTTTTCCCTGACATAGACCGGCGTGTCGTGCCAGCGTCCGCCATACCAGACCGGCCGGATTTCGCGCTGTGCTTCGGCCAGCGTTGTCGCGCGCCCCGCAGGGTCGATCAGTCGGGACAGATCAATCGCCGGCCGCAGGCCGGTGACCGAGGTGTTGAGGTTGACCAGATTGGCGCGGATTTCCGGCAGCTCGACCTTGAAGCGGGCGAAATAGGCCTTTTCGAACAGCTGCTGCAGGACCGCGCGCGTCACCGAAGACGACGGCAGCGGGACGTTGATGATATGGGTCTGGCCGACGAACTGCATGTCGGCGGAATGGGTGACGCGGATCGTCTCCGGTTTCACCGCTTCCTTGCCGATCAGCTCTTCGCCTTCGTTTCGGTGCCGTTCCAATATGGCATGAAGCTTGGTTTCATCAAGACTGGCCACCGGTTGGTTGACGGTGTTGACGAAATCGTGCCTGAGATCGGCGACGACGCAGCCGAGCGCATTGGTGATGCCCGGCCGTGCCGGCACCAGCACCTTTGGCAGGCCGAGCTCGCGCGCCAGTGCTGTCGCATGCAGCGGCCCGGCGCCGCCGAAGGCGAACAGCGCGAAATCGCGCGGGTCGTGGCCGCGCGACACCGAGACCAAGCGGATGGCGCCGGCCATCTTCATGTTGCCGAGCCGCAGCACCGCGCCCGCCGCCTCGACGCCGGACAGGCCGGTGGGACGGCCGATCCTGTCCTCGAATATCCCGGTGACGTGTTCGACGGTGACGGGGTTCTCGACCGCAAGCAGCTTCTTCGGCGCCAGCCGGCCGAGCACCAGATTGGCATCGGTGATGGTCGGCTCGCTGCCGCCGCGCCCGTAGCAGATCGGGCCGGGATTGGCGCCGGCGCTTTCCGGGCCGATCTGGATCAGGCCTGCCGCATCGACGCGGGCGATCGAGCCGCCGCCGGCGCCGACCGTGTGCACCGCCACCATCGGCACATGGATCGGCATCGCATATTCGATCTCGATCTCGTTCGAAACCGCCGGTTCGGCATTGCGGATCAGCGCCACGTCGGTCGAGGTGCCGCCCATGTCGTAAGTGACCAGGTTTTCGAAGCCGGCGCGTTTTCCCGTATAGGCGGCGGCGATGACACCGGAGGCCGGACCCGACATGACGGTCTTGGCTGACTCGCGTGTGACAAAGCGGGCCGAGATCATCCCGCCATTGCCGTTCATGATCAGGAAGTCGCGGGCGTAGCCTTTTGATGCCAATTCCTTGCGCAGCCGTTCGACATAGCGTTCGAGGATCGGCTGCACCGAGGCGTTGACCGAAGCGGTGACGCCGCGCTCGAATTCGCGCGCTTCCGACAGCAGCGCATGGCCTGTCGTGATGTAGCTATTCGGCCAAAGCTCGGCGGCGATCTCGGCCGCGCGTCGTTCATGCGCCGGATTGGCGTAGGAATGCAGGAAATGGATGACGAGGGATTCGCAGCCGGCCTCGATCAATTGTGAAACCGCCGCGCGCATCTCGGCTTCGTCGAGCGGAATGCGCACCGCGCCCGAGGCTTCGACGCGCTCCGACACTTCAAGCCGCAGATTGCGCGGAATGATCGGGACGAAACTGCCGGTCATGCCATAGGCCTGCGGCCGCGTTCGCCGTCCAAGCTCGATGACGTCGCGAAAGCCGCGCGTGGTGATCATGCCGGTCCTGGCCAGCCGGCGTTCGAGCACTGCGTTGGTGGTGGTGGTCGTGCCGTGCACGATGAGGTCGATGCCGCGGATGGGAAAGCCGGTGGCGTCGAGCGCCGAAACGACGCCGAAGGCCTGGTTGTCGACAGTGGTCGGGGTCTTGGCGATATGCACCTTGCCACCGTGACGCCCGTCGATCAGAAGCAGGTCGGTAAAGGTTCCGCCGACATCGATGCCGGCGACGACGCTGCCCGAGGAATCCAGCGTCTGCGCCGAAAAATTCTCTTCCATTGTCGAAACCCGAAATGTCAGGACTACAGATATGTCTCAGTTTGGAAAGGTGTTTCAGCCTGGCGTCTTGACGCAAATATCATTTGTATACTAATAAATTCCGGACACAAGAGCTTACCGCTTGGCAGTGTGCAAACGGCACGCCGGAACCTGATCGGTTCGGGCGCGCAGGAGAAAGTTTGGCGTCAGCGCCCTCGGGTTGGCCAGAAGGTTAGGCCAGAAGGTTAGGTTTGATGAACACCACATCCGCGCTCAACATCGCCGGCGCCCGGCCGCTGCAGTTCCCGATACCGGCCAATGTCTATGCCGAAACCGTCGTCTCGGTTAAGCACTATACCGACCGGCTGTTTTCGTTCCGCATCACCCGGCCGCAGTCGCTGCGCTTCCGCTCCGGCGAGTTCGTCATGATCGGCCTGCCCAACGCCGAAAAGCCGGTGTTCCGCGCCTATTCGATCGCCAGCCCCGCCTGGGACGACGAACTGGAATTTTTTTCGATCAAGGTGCCGGACGGCCCGCTGACGTCCGAGCTGCAGAAGATCGAGATCGGCGACACCGTCATCATGCGGCAAAAATCGACCGGCACGCTGGTGGTCGACGCGCTGACCCCGGCCAAGCGGCTGTTCATGATCTCGACCGGCACCGGCATCGCGCCCTTCGCCAGCCTGCTGCGCGATCCCGACACTTTTGAGAAATTCGAGCAGGTCGTGCTGACCCACACCTGCCGCGACAATGCCGAACTGACCTACGGCCAGGAGCTGGTTGCAGAGCTGGAGAACGACCCGCTGATCGGCGAGCTGACCGGTGGCCGCGTCACGCTCTACAATTCGACGACGCGCGAAACCTCCGAGCGCATGGGCCGCATCACCGCGCTGATCGGCTCGGGAAAATTCTATGCCGATCTCGGCATCGACAAGCTCGACCCCGAGACCGACCGCATCATGATCTGCGGCTCGATGCACATGCTCAGGGATGTCAAAGAGCTGGCCGAAAGCCTCGGCTTCGAGGAAGGCTCGCTGCACCATCCGGCAAGCTTCGTCGTCGAGCGCGCGTTTGTCGGGTAGGGTCTTTCCTTCTCCCCTTGTGGGAGAAGGTGGATTGGCGCGCAGCGCCAAGACGGTTGAGGGGTGCTGGACGGAGCGCGGCGGTGCCAAGCTGGAACACCCCTCATCCNACCTCGCTTCGCGAGGCCACCTTCTCCCACAAGGGGAGAAGGAAGAGCGCCGCGCTGTTCGGCTGATGTCACAGCAGGCTTTTTCCGTTATGACCGCCTGAAGGACTCGTGAAGCGCTGCTTCACGGGCTATCTTCGGCACAGTCGTCGAACGAAAGGGCAGGAGATGAGCAGCACCAGCCGCGAAGCCGAGCTTAGTGCCGACAGATTGGGACCTTCGAAGATCACGCCGCTGCCGGCGCGTACCGCCGCCAATGCGCCGGCGCCGCAGGCG
>NZ_AZUX01000086.1:0-5846 GCF_000513915.1 Mesorhizobium sp. WSM2561 | reverse complement strand
GGAGCACCCCTCATCCGACCTCGCGGAGCCTGTCCTCGGGCTTGCCGGAGGCAAGACCCGTGGGCGAGGCCACCTTCTCCCACAAGGGGAGAAGGCAGAGCGCCGCTACTCGTCCGCCTTGAACGTCTGCTTCTGCATGCCCAGCCCTTCGATGCCGAGCTCGACGACGTCGCCGGGCTTCAGGAACACCGGCGGCTTCATGCCCAGCCCAACGCCCGGCGGCGTGCCGGTCGAGATGATGTCGCCAGGATGCAGCGACATGAACTGGCTGAGATAGGAGACGAGATAGGCGACGCCATAGACCATGGTCTTGGTCGAGCCGTTCTGCATCGTCTTGCCGTTGACCTTCAGCCACATCGGGATGTTCTGCGGGTCCTTGACCTCGTCCTTGGTCACCAGCCACGGGCCGATCGGCCCGAACGTGTCGCAGGACTTGCCCTTGGTCCACTGGCCCTGGCGCTCGGCCTGGAAGGCGCGTTCGGACACGTCATGCGCGACGCAGTAGCCGGCGACATAATCCAGCGCCTCGGCCTCGGTGACATATTTGGCTTTTCTGCCGATGACCACGCCAAGCTCGACTTCCCAGTCGGTCTTGACCGAGCCGCGCGGGATCAGCACGTCGTCGTTTGGCCCGACGATGGCCGAGCTTGCCTTCATGAAGATGATCGGCTCCGGCGGCACGGTTGCGCCGGTCTCGGCGGCATGGTCGGAATAGTTGAGGCCGATGCAGATGAATTTGCCGGTGCCGGCAACGCAGGCGCCGATGCGGGGATTGCCGGAAACCGCCGGCAGCGATTTCGGATCGAGCTTCGACAGCGTTTCGAGCGATGCCGGGTCGAGCGCCTTGCCGGCAATGTCGGTGACATGGGCGGAGAGGTCGCGGATCGTTCCATCCGCATCGAGCAGGCCGGGGCGTTCGCTCCCCGCTTCGCCATAGCGCAGCAGTTTCATTCTTTTTCTCCTGATTGCGACCCAGAGGCCGTTTGCAAACTCGCTCCGCTGCGGCGAATGGCGTGGTTTTCGAGAACCGGAGCGGAGCGTACTTAAAGTACGTGAGCCTAGGCAAGCGCAGAAAACCGCGCTAGGCGCCCGAGAGTTTTCAAATGGCCTCTTAGATCGACCAGCCACCGTCGATATTATAAGCCTGCCCCGACGTATAGCTGGCGCCAGCCAGATAGACGGCGAGATCGGCGATTTCCTCTGGTGTGCCGAGGCGGCCCATCGGCTGGCGGGCGATGAAGGCGGCGCGGGCCGCCTCGTAGTCGCCCTGCGCATGCATGCGGTCCTCCAGCGACGGGCTTTCGACCGTGCCGGGGCAAATGGCGTTGCAGCGTATGCCCTTGCCGACATAGTCGGCGGCGACCGATTTGGTCAGGCCGATGACGGCCGCCTTGGTCAGCCCATAGACGAAGCGGTTCGGCACGCCCTTGGTCGAACCGGCCAGCGACGCCATGTTGATGATCGAGCCGTCGCCGCGCTCCAGCATGCCGGGCAGCACGGCGCGGATGGTGCGGATCATCGAGCGAACGTTGAGATCCAAAGCAAAATCGAGATCCGCGTCCTTCATATCGAGGATCGAGCCGGAGTGGACGAAGCCGGCGCAGTTGAACAGCACATCGACGGCGCCAATCTCGGCAAAGGCGTTCTCGACCGCCTCGTCGTTCAGCACGTCGAGCTTGCGGGTCTTGATGCCAGCCGTCTTGCCGAGTTCGGCGAGCAGCACCTCGTTGATGTCGGTGGCGTGGACGACGGCGCCCGCCTTGGCGAAAGCCAGCGCGCTCGCCCGGCCAATGCCCTGGGCCGCCGCCGTGACGACAACGATCTTGCCTGCCAGATCCGCCATGCTTTTTTCTCCCTCTGTGGCCGCCCGGCTTTTACCGGCACGCGGCCAAGGCGCAATGTGCCAGACGGATGCTACCACGCCGCCTATTCGATGTTCGCCTGCAGGCCAAATGTTTTTTCTCGGTAAAGAACATCTTTTGGCCCGTCAAGTCCGGAGATTCCCCACCCTTTCCGGGCCTTGGCGCCGCCCCTCATTGCCCTGCCGGGCATTTCTCCCCGTATAGTGACGGGGAGAAAGAAGCCGGCCGCAGCCTCGGCGCACATTCTGCAACGTTGGACATTGGCGAAACCGTCGATACAGCGCCCTCTCCCCGTCATTATACGGGGAGAGGATGCCGGCAGGCAGGTGAGGGGCGGCGCCGACGTCGACAATTGCAATCTACGCACTCTCAGTCGCCGTAGGGCACCCAGACGTTCTTGACCTCGACGGCACGGCGCAGCAACGCATCGCCGGCGGCCTCGGCCGACGCCCAGTCGAGGCTGCGGCCGTTGCCGGTCCAGACGCGCTTGAGATTGCCGACGGAGTCGGCTTCGGCCCTGGCGCAGGTCTCGGCATCGGCGAACAGCCAGAGCCCGTCGACATCGTCATGCCTGGCCAGCACGCCGGCAAGCTCGGCGCTGCGGCCGGTGACGATGTTGATGGCCCCGGCCGGAACGTCGGAATATTCGATGACCTGGTAGAGATCGGTGGCAAGCAGCGGATATTTTTCCGACGGCACCGCGACCACGGTGTTGCCCATCGCCAGCGCCGGCGCCACCAGCGAGATCAGGCCAAGCAAAGGCGCATTGTCGGACGCCACGATGCCGACGACGCCGACCGGCTCGTGCAGCGCCAGTGTGACGGCGCGGGCCGGCGGCTGGTGGACGCGGCCCTCGAACTTGTCGGCCAGGCCGGCATAGAGGAACAGCCGCTCGATCGTTTGCTCGACCTCGTCGCGCGCGGCCTTGGCGGTCGCGCCGGTAAGCTCGGTGAGGCGGGAGGCAAATTCGCCCGCGCGGCCGGACAGGTTTTCGGCCAGATAATACAGCACCTGGCTGCGGTTGTAGGCGGTCGCCTCCGGCCAGGCCTTGCAGGCACGTGCAGCCGCGACGGCGTCGCGAATATCCTTGCGGCTGCCGAGACCGACCTCGCCGGCAAGCCTGCCCTTGGCGGTGGCGACGGCAAGCGAATAATTGCCGTCCGGCCTGACCTGCTTGCCGCCGATGAACAGTTTTGCCGTGCGATCGATGGCAACACCTTCCGCCGGCTCGACAGGTTTTGTCGTAGCCGGTGCCGGCTTGACGACCGGGCCGAGCGGCAGCTTTGCCGAGAGATATTCGAGCATGCCCTCGCGCCCGCCTTCGCGACCAAAACCGCTTTCGCGGTAGCCGCCGAAGCCGCAGGCGGCGTCGAACATGTTGGTGCCGTTGACCCAGACGACGCCGGCCTTCAATTGCGGCGCGACGTGCAGCGCGAGGTTGACGTTCTCGCTCCACACCGAAGCGGCCAGGCCGTAGCGCGTGTTGTTGGCGAGCTCGATCGCTTCCTCGGTGTTGCGGAAGGTCATGGTCGCCAGCACCGGTCCGAACACCTCCTCCTGCGCCAGGATGTTGGCCGGCGAAACGCCTGTGGCCAGCGTCGGCAAATGGTAATAGCCGGAGGACGGCAGCGCCACGTCGGGCTGCCAGCAGACGGCGCCCTGCTTGGCGCCTTCCGCGACCAGCCCCTTGACGCGATCGAGCTGGGTCAAGTCGACCAGCGGGCCGATATCGGTGTTCTTGTCGAGCGGGCTGCCGACGCGCAGCCGGCTCATCCGCGTCTTGACCTTGGCGATGAAGGCCTCAGTGATGCCTTCCTGCACCAGAAGGCGCGAGCCGGCGCAGCAGACCTGGCCCTGGTTGAACCAGATGCCGTCGACCAGTCCCTCGACGGCGCTGTCGAGGTCGGCGTCCTCGAAGACGACGAAAGCCGACTTGCCGCCAAGTTCCAGCGATAGTTTTTTCCCCGACCCGGCAGTGGCTTTGCGGATGATCTTGCCGACCTCGGACGAGCCGGTGAAGGCGATCTTCTGGACGCCGGGATGATTGACGATTGCCGCGCCTGCCTCCGGCCCGCCCTGGACGATGTTGACGACGCCCTTCGGCACGCCGGCGCGCTCACAAATCTCGGCGAACAGGATGGCGGTAAGCGGCGTGAACTCGGCCGGCTTCAGCACCACCGTGCAGCCGGCGGCCAGTGCCGGCGCGATCTTCCAGGCCAGCATCAACAGCGGAAAGTTCCACGGGATGATCTGGCCGACGACGCCGACGCCCTTCTGATCCGGAAAATCCCTGTCCAGCGCCTGCGCCCAGCCGGCATGGTGGATGAAATGGCGGATGGCCAGCGGCACATCGATGTCGCGGCTTTCGCGGATCGGCTTGCCGTTGTCGATCGATTCCAGCACCGCGAACAGCCGCTGGTGGCGCTGCATGGCGCGGCCGATGGCGTAGAGCGCTTTCGCGCGTTGGTAGCCGGTGGCTGCGGCCCATTTCGGCAGCGCTTTTGTCGCGGCCGAAACCGCCGCGTCGATATCGGCAGCTCCGGCATCCGACACCTTTGCCAGCAATTTTCCCGAAGACGGGTCGCTGGTATCGAAGGTCTTGCCGCCGCCCGCTGCTTTCCAGTCGCCGCCGATGAACAGCGCTTTGGAAAAATCACGCGCGGCAAGCCAGGCATCGGCCTCATTGCGCGCCTCCGGCGCCGGGCCGTAGTCCATGGCATAATAGCGTTCGAGAATATTCATCAGGCGCTCCCGATAGTCACGCCATCGCGTGGCGATGATTGGCCGAATAGTGACCGGTCAGGTGATGTTCGAGCTGGCGCTCGATGTCGGTCAAAAGGCTCGACGCACCGAAGCGGAACAGGTCCGGCTCCAGCCACCGCCGGCCGAGTTCCTCCTTCATCAGCACCAGCCAGTCGAGCGAAGCCTTTGCCGTTGAAATGCCGCCGGCCGGCTTGAAGCCGATGAGGTAGCCGGTCTCCTCGAAATAGGCGCGGATGGCGCGCACCATGGCGAGGCCGACCGGCAGCGTCGCGTTGACGCTTTCCTTGCCGGTCGAGGTTTTGATGAAATCGGCGCCCGCCATCATCGCCACCATCGACGCCAGCATGACGTTGCGCAGCGTGGCGAGGTCGCCGGTGCCGAGGATGACCTTGAGATGCGCCTCGCCGCAGGCGGCGCGCATCGAGACGATCTCGTTGTAGAGTTCCTGCCATTTCGCTGCAAAGACCAGGCCGCGCGGAATGACGACGTCGATCTCGTCGGCGCCGTCGCTCACCGAGGCTTCGATCTCCTGCAGTCGCGTCGACAGTGGCGTGAGGCCGTGCGGGAACGCGGTGGAAACGGCGGCGACATGGATGCCGCTGCCGCGCAGCGCATCGACGGCAGTGGCGACGAAGGGGTGATAGACGCAGACCGCCGCCGGGCGGATCTTTTCGCGAGTAATGCCGAGGCCTTCGACGATGTCGCGGCGGAATGGATTGATCGCCTTGGCGCAGAGCCGGCGCACGCGCTCGTCGGTGTCGTTCGAGTTCAGCGTCGTCAGGTCCATGCAGGCGACGGCGCGCAGCAGCCAGGCGGCCTGGTTGTCGGCCTTGATCGAGCGCCGCTTGGTCAGGCTGGCGACACGCCGTTCCAGCGCCGAGCGGTTGACGCTGCGCATCGATTCCATGAAGCCGAGATCGAGCTTCATGCCCGGGTTGCGGGCAATGCCGTGCGCCTGCGGCGCCGGCGCATTGGCGGCGGTACGCGCCGGCAGCGGCGTGATCTTCGAAGGTCCCAATCTGTCGGCACTAAGCTCGGCTTCGCGGCTGGTGCTGCTCATCTCCTGCCCTTTCGTTCGACGACTGTGCCGAAGATAGCCCGTGAAGCAGCGCTTCACGAGTCCTTCAGGCGGTCATAACGGAAAAAGCCTGCTGTGACATCAGCCGAACAGCGCGGCGCTCTTCCTTCTCCCCTTGTGGGAGAAGGTGGCCTCGCGAAGCG